>NZ_LT629788.1:5177470-5482460 GCF_900105805.1 Pseudomonas moraviensis
CTTGCGATAGACGTACTTGAGCTGACCGATGTTGGAGGTGCCGTAATAGGCGATCGGGATGTCTTCCTCGGCCGGCAACGGGCACGGCATCGATGGACTCCACAGGTACTCGTTGCCGAGCTTGCTGTAGGCAAAGCGGTGAATCTTGTCCAGGCTCGCCAGCGTGTCGGCAGGATCCGGCAGGGCAGGCGTGATGAATTCCAGCAGCGACTCGGAGTAGTCGGTGGTGATCTGTTCGTTGGTCAGCGCGGAACCCAGGGCTTCGGGGTGCGGCGTTTGCGCCAGGCGACCTTCACTGGTCACACGCAGGCATTCACGTTCGATACCGTGCAGGCACTGCTTGAGCAGAGAGAGGTTGGCGCGCTCGCCGAGCAGAGCCAGGCGGCGGTTGAGAAGTTCGCTCAATTTGGATTCCTTCACGCGTCAGTCGCCCCAATATGGGGGTGGGCAGGACGGTCTACAAGGGTGAAGTTGAAACTGGCGTGATCGCCTGGTTTTGTAGCGGCAGGCCATTTGCCGGTCAGTCAAGAACTGCACAATCCCTGTGGGAGCGAGCCTGCTCGCGAAGAGGGTTTTGCAGTCAATATCACCGTCGACTGACACACCGTCTTCGCGAGCAGGCTCGCTCCCACAGGATTCGTTGCGCCGAAATTAACTCAAAATGATGAGCAACATCTACAGGACAGCGAAGGTGCCTTGCGCTTTTGCGACCAGCTTGTCGCCTTGCATCACCTCGGCTTCTACCACCAGCGTGCGCCGGCCCGGGTGGATCACCCGGGCCGTGCACAGCACCTCGCCGTCGGAAACGGCGCGGATGTAGTTGATCTTGCACTCGATGGTTGCGCTCTGCTGATCAAAGCCATGGCTGCTGGAACAAGCCAGGCCCATGGCAATGTCGACCAGACTGAACAGGGCGCCGCCGTGCAGCTTGCCGCCGCGATTGCGCAGCTCGGGCTCAAGCGCCAGGGCGACTTGTGCGACCCCGGTTTCGAGGCTGTGCAGGCGGCAGCCCAACAGCTTGAAAAACGCGCTCTCGACGAGCCCGGCCGGCATTTCCATCAGCGTTTCTTCAACTGCTTGGCGTTGGCGAACAGCGAGGCCATCGCGTTGTTCACCGGCGCGGCGGTCGCGGTTTCCTTGCGCGGCGCGTTGCCGGAGGACTGGCGCGGTGCCGAGCCCGGACGCGAGCCACGGGCGCCGTCGATTTTTTCGCCCGGGGTGTCGCTCATGCGCATCGACAGGCCGACGCGTTTGCGCGGGATATCGACTTCCATGACTTTCACTTTCACCACGTCACCGGCCTTGACCGCTTCGCGTGGGTCCTTGATGAACTTCTCCGACAGCGCCGAGATGTGCACCAGACCGTCCTGATGCACGCCGATGTCGACGAATGCACCGAACGCGGTAACGTTGGTTACCACGCCTTCGAGGATCATCCCCAGTTGCAGGTCCTTGAGGTCTTCTACGCCTTCCTGGAACTCGGCGGTCTTGAACTCCGGCCGCGGATCGCGACCGGGTTTTTCCAGTTCTTGCAGGATGTCGGTAACGGTCGGCAGACCGAAGGTTTCGTCGGTGAATTTCTTCGGGTCCAGACGCTTGAGGAACGCGGCATCGCCGATCAGCGAGCGGATGTCGCGGTCGGTTTCAGCAGCAATGCGCTGCACCAGCGGATAGGCTTCCGGGTGCACCGCCGAGGAGTCCAGCGGGTTATCGCCGTTCATCACGCGCAAGAAACCGGCGGCCTGTTCGAAGGTTTTTTCGCCCAGTCGCGCCACTTTCTTCAGCGCCGCACGGGTCTTGAATGCGCCGTGTTCGTCACGGTGAGCAACGATGTTCTGCGCCAGCGTTGCATTGAGGCCGGAGATCCGCGCCAGCAGTGCCACGGAGGCGGTGTTCACATCCACGCCCACGGCGTTCACGCAGTCCTCGACCACCGCGTCAAGACCGCGCGCCAGTTTCAGCTGCGAGACATCGTGCTGGTACTGGCCGACACCGATGGATTTCGGGTCGATTTTCACCAGCTCGGCGAGCGGATCCTGCAGACGACGGGCGATCGACACGGCACCACGGATCGACACGTCGAGGTCCGGGAATTCCTTGGCCGCCAGTTCTGATGCGGAGTACACCGAGGCGCCGGCTTCGGACACCATGACCTTGGTCATCTTCATCGCTGGATATTTTTTGATCAGCTCGATCGCCAGCTTGTCGGTCTCACGGCTGGCGGTGCCGTTGCCGATGGCGATCAGGTCCACCGAGTGCTTGGCGCACAGAGCGGCAAGAATGGCGATGGTCTGATCCCATTTGTTGTGGGGCACGTGTGGGTAAACCGTGGCGTGATCGAGCAGCTTGCCGGTGGAGTCGACTACGGCAACCTTGCAGCCGGTGCGCAGACCCGGGTCGAGGCCCAGGGTGGCGCGCGGGCCGGCCGGAGCGGCCAGCAGCAGGTCGTGCAGGTTGTGCGCGAAAACGTTGATCGCTTCGGTTTCGGCGCCGTCGCGCAACTCACCGAGCAGGTCGGTTTCCAGGTGGGTGTACAGTTTGACCTTCCAGGTCCAGCGCACCACTTCGCTCAGCCATTTGTCCGCCGGGCGGTTCTGGTTCTGAATGCCGAACTGCTGGGCGATCATGCCTTCGCACGGGTGCATGGTGCCGGGCAGCTCATCGCCGACCTTCAGCGCGGAGCTGAGAATGCCTTCGTTGCGACCGCGGAAAATCGCCAGGGCGCGGTGCGACGGCATGCTTTTCAGCGGCTCGTCGTGTTCGAAGTAATCACGGAACTTGGCGCCTTCCTCTTCCTTGCCAGCGATGACGCGGGCACTGAGGATCGCTTCCTGCTTGAGGAAATTACGCAGTTTTTCCAGCAGGGCGGCGTCTTCGGCGAAACGCTCCATGAGGATGTACTTGGCGCCTTCCAGCGCAGCCTTGACGTCGGCCACGCCTTTTTCGGCGTCGACGAAGCGCGCGGCTTCGGTTTCCGGCGCCAGGTTCGGGTCGTTGAACAGACCGTCGGCCAGTTCGCCGAGGCCGGCTTCGAGGGCGATCTGGCCTTTGGTGCGGCGCTTCTGCTTGTACGGCAGGTACAGGTCTTCGAGGCGCGTCTTGGTGTCGGCGAGCTTGATGTCACGCTCAAGGGCCGGGGTGAGTTTGCCTTGCTCTTCGATGCTGGCGAGGATGCTGATGCGCCGTTCGTCGAGTTCTCGCAGGTAGCGCAGGCGCTCTTCCAGATGACGCAACTGGGTGTCATCGAGGCTGCCGGTCACTTCTTTTCGGTAACGGGCGATGAAGGGAACGGTAGAACCTTCATCGAGTAGCGCGACGGCCGCTTCGACCTGTTGTGGGCGTACGCCGAGTTCCTCGGCGATGCGGCTGTTGATGCTGTCCATAAAACCACCTGACATAGTGTGAAAGCAGGCTCACAGGCACGCTGATAAAGGCCTGGAGGCTGATTGAGCGGCTGGAAAATGGCCGCTGCCTGGATCAAGAGGCTGTCCATTGACCCGTGAAATCGAACAGTTGCTGCACAGGGCCGGAAAAAATACCGGCCACTTACGGTAACGATTCAGACGTTGCCTGGCGCAAAACGCCGCGCATTATAACCAGCGTTCTGTCATTCGGGGGCGTTGCAGGCTGTAGGCATAAACCCCGGTTTTCTGGCAGTGAAGGAAAAATCTGCTAACAATGCACACGGTGCGTATAACGGCAGCTACGCCATAATGCGCGCCGAGCTAAAAGGAGCATCCAATGAGCAGCACTGCACAAACGGCTGAAGGCGAAAAAATTCTTATCGTTGATGACGATCCGGGGCTGAGCAGCCTGCTGGAGCGTTTCTTCGTCAGCAAGGGCTACCGTGCCCGTACCGTTCCGAACACCGAGCAGATGGATCGTCTGCTGGCGCGTGAAGTGTTCAATCTGGTC
This sequence comes from Pseudomonas moraviensis, assembly GCF_900105805.1. NCBI lineage: Bacteria > Pseudomonadati > Pseudomonadota > Gammaproteobacteria > Pseudomonadales > Pseudomonadaceae > Pseudomonas > Pseudomonas moraviensis. Next base: position 5,181,386 of record NZ_LT629788.1, read on the forward strand.
GTCCTCGACCTGATGCTGCCGGGCGAAGACGGCCTGACCGCGTGCCGCCGCCTGCGTGGCGCGAACAACCAGATTCCGATCATCATGCTCACCGCCAAGGGCGATGAGCTGAGCCGTATCAAGGGCCTCGAACTGGGCGCCGACGATTACCTGGCCAAGCCGTTCAACCCGGACGAGCTGATGGCGCGGGTCAAAGCCGTATTGCGCCGTCAGGCCGCACCGGTACCGGGCGCGCCGGGCAGTGAAGACGAAAACGTCACCTTCGGTGATTACGTGTTGTCGCTGGCCACCCGCGAACTCAAGCGGGGCGATGAAGTGCACATGCTCACCACCGGTGAGTTCGCTGTGCTCAAGGCGCTGGTGATGAACGCGCGTCAGCCGCTGACCCGCGACAAACTGATGAACCTCGCCCGTGGCCGGGAATGGGATGCACTGGAGCGTTCCATCGACGTGCAGATCTCGCGTCTGCGCCGGATGATCGAACCCGATGCGTCGAAACCGCGCTATATCCAGACCGTCTGGGGCGTGGGCTACGTGTTCGTACCGGATGGCACCGCCACCAAGTGATCGGTGATTTGTAGGAGCGGGTCTGCCGGTATTGGTCGCACGGCCATTGCCACAGACTCGCAATCCGCAATATGCGAGCATTGCTCGCTCCTGCAAGTGTGTAGCGGTTAAAGATGAAAACCCCCGTCTGGTTCCCCCAAAGCTTTTTCTCTCGCACCCTTTGGCTGGTGCTTATCGTCGTGCTGTTTTCCAAGGCGCTGACCCTGGTTTATCTGTTGATGAACGAGGACGTGCTGGTGGATCGCCAATACAGTCACGGTGTCGCTCTGACGCTGCGCGCCTATTGGGCCGCCGATGAAGAAAACCGCGCAAAAATTGCCGATGCCGCGACCCTGATTCGTGTGGTCGGTGCCGGTGTGCCGGAAGGCGAACAGCACTGGCCGTACAGTGAAATCTATCAGCGGCAGATGCAGGCGGAACTGGGTGCCGACACCGAAGTGCGTTTGCGCATGCATTCGCCGCCGGCGTTGTGGGTTCGCGCGCCGAGCCTGGGCGATGGCTGGCTGAAAGTACCGTTGTATCCACATCCGCTGCGCGGTCAGAAAATCTGGAACGTGCTCGGCTGGTTCCTTGCCATCGGCCTCTTGTCCACTGCATCGGCATGGATTTTCGTCAGCCAGCTCAACCAGCCGTTGAAGCGACTCGTCTATGCCGCGCGGCAACTTGGCCAGGGCCGCAGCGTACGCCTGCCGATCAGCGATACGCCCAGCGAAATGACCGAGGTCTACCGCGCGTTCAACCAGATGGCCGAAGACGTCGAACAGGCCGGGCGCGAACGTGAGCTGATGCTGGCGGGGGTTTCCCATGACTTGCGCACGCCGCTGACACGCTTGCGCCTGTCGCTGGAATTGATGGGCGACCACACCGACCTCACCGACGACATGGTCCGCGACATCGAGGACATGGACGCGATTCTCGACCAGTTCCTCGCGTTCATTCGCGACGGTCGCGACGAATCGGTGGAAGAAGTCGACCTCAGCGATCTGGTGCGCGAAGTCGCCGCGCCCTATAACCAGAACGAAGAAAAAGTGCGTTTGCGCCTGGAACCGATCCAGCCATTTCCGCTACGTCGAGTATCGATGAAACGCCTGCTCAACAACCTGATCGGCAACGCCTTGAACCATGCCGGTACGGGTGTTGAGGTCGCGGCTTATGTGTCGGGAGATACCAGCGCGCCGTATGTGGTGCTGAGCGTAATGGACCGTGGTGCGGGGATCGATCCGTCGGAACTTGAGGCGATCTTCAACCCGTTTACCCGAGGCGATCGGGCTCGCGGTGGCAAAGGTACCGGGCTGGGACTGGCGATCGTGAAAAGGATTGCGGCGATGCATGGCGGCAATGTCGAATTGCGCAACCGGTCCGGAGGTGGGCTTGAGGCGCGGGTGAGATTGCCGCTGGGATTGATGTTGCCCCGGGATGCTGTGTAGATCAAAAGCCCCTCACCCCCAGCCCTCTCCCAGAGGGAGAGGGGGCCGACCGAAGTGTCTGACGTCATGCATCGACCTGCAAAATTCGGTCGAGTATGGATTCAGTGTTGCTCGTTCAAGTCGGCGTAGTTCTCCGATATCCCCCAATCGGTCCCCTCTCCCTATGGGAGAGGGTTAGGGTGAGGGGCTCTTGCTCTTCGCTTTAGCCCTTGCCCTTGGTCCGGGTCATATTCGGCCCGCCATTCTTTTCCAGGTGTTCGATGATGATCCCGGCCACGTTCTTGCCGGTGGTAGTCTCGATCCCTTCCAGTCCCGGCGACGAATTCACTTCCATCACCAGCGGCCCGTGATTGGAACGCAGGATATCCACGCCCGCCACCGCCAGACCCATCACCTTGGCGGCGCGTAACGCGGTCATGCGTTCTTCCGGGGTGATCTTGATCAGGCTGGCGCTGCCGCCGCGATGCAGATTGGAACGGAACTCCCCCGGTTTGGCCTGGCGCTTCATCGCCGCGATCACCTTGTCGCCGACCACGAAGCAGCGGATATCCGCGCCGCCGGCTTCCTTGATGTATTCCTGGACCATGATGTTCTGCTTCAGGCCCATGAACGCTTCGATCACCGACTCTGCCGCTGTTGCGGTTTCGCACAGCACCACGCCGATGCCCTGAGTGCCTTCGAGCACCTTGATCACCAGCGGTGCGCCGTTGACCATGGCGATCAGGTCGGGAATATCGTCTGGCGAGTGGGCAAAACCGGTGACCGGCAAACCGATTCCGCGCCGCGACAGCAGCTGCAACGAACGCAATTTATCCCGGGAGCGAGCAATGGCCACCGACTCGTTGAGCGGGAACACGCCCATCATTTCGAACTGACGCAACACCGCGCAGCCGTAGAACGTCACCGACGCGCCGATCCGCGGGATCACCGCATCAAAACCTTCCAGCGGTTTGCCGCGGTAGTGGATCTGCGGCTTGTGGCTGGCAATGTTCATGTAGGCGCGCAAGGTGTCGATCACCACCATTTCATGCCCGCGCTCGATTCCGGCTTCGACCAGACGGCGGGTGGAATACAGACGCGGATTACGCGACAGCACAGCGATCTTCATGCAACACCTGTGGAAGAGGTAGATACCGGGAACACCGGCTTGTCTTGTACATATTTGATGCCCGGATTGACCACCAACTGGCCATCGATCAGGGCTTTGGAGCCGAGCAACAGGCGATAGCGCATGGACTTGCGGCAGGCCAGGGTGAATTCCACCGGCCAGACCCGATCACCCAGGGCCAGCGTGGTGCTTATCACGTAGCGCACCTGCGCATGGCCATTGGAGCTTTTGATGGTTTTGCGCGTGACCAGCGGGGCTTCGCAGCGCCGGTGACGCAATTGCACCACCGTGCCCAGGTGCGCGGTGAAGCGCACCCATTTCTCGCCGTCGCGCTCGAACGGTTCGATATCGGTGGCGTGCAGGCTGGAAGTGCTGGCGCCGGTGTCGATTTTCGCGCGCAGGCCGGCGACTCCCAGGCCCGGGAGCGCCACCCACTCGCGCAGACCGACAACGGTCAAATGATCAAATGTCTTCAAAGAAAAAAACCAAGAGTTAACGCTTCCAGGCCTCGTCTGGCACCCGGGGCAACGCTTTGAACGCAGGTTTGGCGAACCAGTAGCCCTGCATCAGAAATATTCCACAGTCCGCGAGGAAATCCCGTTCCCCGACGCTCTCGATGCCCTCGGCGATGACTGTAACGTTCAACTCCGCACACATTGTGACAATCCCCCGCACGATCACCTGACGGACACGGTCTTGATCGACATCGCGGATCAGCGCCATGTCGAGTTTGATCAGGTCCGGTTGGAAATCAGCCAGCAGATTGAGCCCCGAATAGCCGGCACCGAAATCGTCGATGGCGGTCTTGAAGCCGAATTCGCGGTATTCACGCAGAATATTGGTCAAATGGCGATAATTATCTACGTGCTCGATTTCCAGGGTTTCGAAAATCAGCCGGTCGATCGGAAAGTTGTGTTTTCGTGCGGCCTCCAGCGTGCTGCGAATGCACAGCTCTGGACGGTAGACGGCGTTGGGCAAAAAGTTGATCGACAAGTGTGTCTGCATATTAAGACTGGCCGCACCTTCGATGGCGCGGGTCCGGCAGAGCTGGTCGAAACGGTAGCGATTGTCTTCTGTAACCTGATTTAACACGGACAGTGCGCCTTCTCCTGCGATGCCTCGCACCAGTGCTTCGTGGGCAAACACGGACTGATCGCGCAGGTCGACGATCGGCTGGAAGGCGAAGGCAAAATCGAAGTCCAGCGGCTCGCTTTGCTGACAGCCCTGGCAACCGCCCTTGGGCGAGGTCAATGAAGTCGGGAATTTTGTCACTCGGTCACTCCAGGCCGGTCATGCGGCGAAGATCACAGTCTATCTGGTGGGCCGAGTTCTTGCGCCCGACAGAAACGGTAGTACAGTTCCGACTACTGGCTGAACGAGGAATTCATATGGCGCAGAAACAGGAGGAGGACGACAAGGTCCGCCTCGATAAATGGCTATGGGCGGCACGCTTCTATAAAACCCGTGCCCTGGCCAAAGCGGCCATTGAAAGTGGCAAGGTGCACTGTCGTGGCGAACGCTGCAAACCGGGCAAGGAACCACGCATAGGCGATGAGTTCGAAATTCGCACCGGCTTCGAAGTGCGCACCGTGAGGGTCGAGGCCTTGTCGATCGTGCGTCGGGGCGCACCCGAGGCGCAGACCTTGTACGCCGAGACCGAGGCGAGTATCGCCAAGCGTGAAGCGGCTGCGGCAATGCGCAGGGCAGGGTCGTTGGGCGTGAGCACCGATGGCAAGCCGAGCAAGAAGCAGCGGCGCGATCTGTTCAAGTTTCGCGGTAGCAGCAACGAATGACGTGAGTTGAACACTATTGTGGCGAGGGAGCTTGCTCCCGCTGGCGGCCGAAGGACGCCCTGTACCGTCGAGCAGTGCGCCTCAAGCGACAAATGCACCGACCGGTATGGCGACTGTTGCGCAACCGAGCGGGAGCAAGCTCCCTCGCCACAGGTTCATCAGCGTGCGGCAGACACCACACTCATCCGCGACACTAGCGGCAACATGCCCAGCAGTGCGAAAACCGGTGCGGTCAGCTTCAACCAGAAGTTCGACGCGTGCCAGGCAAAGGGCGTGTAGTAACCCCAGCCCAACGCCCAGACCGCCAGCAGCACGCCACCGATGTAATCGTCCTGGCCCCAGTGCGCGCCAGCCACCAGGCGCGGCAACATGAACAGCACTGCCAGACCCCAGATCGTGAAAAACTGGCCGACGGTGCGGCTGAACACGCCCATGAACAACGCCCAGATCAACAGCACCGAGGCATGATCACCCGGGAAACTCTGGCCCGAACGATCCTTCAGCTCCCAGGTTTTTTCCAGATGCGGAAAGTAATCGCTGATGTGCACGGCGCCCTCGATCACCATCGACGGGCTGCTGTGCTGCCAGCCCATGTGATCGGCGAATTTGGAAAACAGCGCGCGAATCACCACCATCAACAGCAGGATCGAGAAAAAACCGAAGAATGCGCGGCGCACGTCGATTGCCCTGAAGACCCAGTCGCCCTTGATCAGCAGCGTCAGCAGAATCAGGCCAACGACAATGTCGAACGGACGCAGACTTGCAATTGCCCAGATGTGGAGCCATATCGGGTTGCTGGCCAGCGGTGCATTCAGCGAGCGGAACAGCCACTCGTCGAAAATCACACACAGCATCTGACCGGTAGGCCATAACCAGAAAGCCAGTAGCGCCAACGGCACTACGTTACACAGAACCAGCCGGCCGAGGTTCCACCTTGATTGGAACAAACCCGGATTGTTCATAAAATGCCTCCCATGGCGAAAAGCGCCGGCACCAAAAAAAGTGCCAGCAAGCGCAAATTTTCACGTTTTGTAACCATTTTGTCATCACATTCAGATACCCAGACCTATGACCGACCTAGCGGATACCGATTTCACTCAACGCTTCATCTTCGATGACAGCGACACTCGCGGCGAACTGGTAGCGCTGGAGCGCAGCTACGCCGAAGTCCTCGCCAAGCACCCGTACCCGGAGCCAGTCGCGCAGTTGCTCGGCGAACTGATGGCGGCCGCGTCGTTGCTGGTCGGCACGCTGAAGTTCGATGGCTTGCTGATCTTGCAGGCGCGTTCGGAAGGGCCGATTCCGCTGCTGATGATCGAGTGCTCCAGCGAGCGCGAAATCCGTGGCCTGGCGCGCTATGACGCCGCGCAGATCGCGGCGGACGCCACCCTCAGCGACCTGATGCCGAACGGCGTTCTCGCCCTGACTGTCGATCCGACTGTGGGCCAGCGCTACCAGGGCATTGTCGATCTCGACGGCGAAACCCTCTCCGATTGCTTCACCAATTATTTCGTCATGTCGCAGCAAGTCGGCACGCGCTTCAAGCTGTTCGCCGACGGTCGTCGTGCCCGTGGCCTGCTGCTGCAGCAATTGCCCGCCGATCGCTTGAAAGACGAAGAAGAACGGGCCGCCAGCTGGCAGCACCTCACCGCACTGGCCAGCACTTTGAGCGCCGATGAGCTGCTCAGCCTGGACAACGAAACCGTGCTCCATCGCCTGTACCACGAAGAGCAGGTGCGCCTGTTCGATGTGCAGCATCTGCGCTTCAGTTGCAGCTGCTCGCGGGAACGCTCTGGCAATGCGCTGGTCAGTCTTGGGCTGGAAGATGCGCTGGCGCTGGCAGCCGAGCAGGGCGGCAAAGTCGAGATCGATTGCCAGTTCTGCAATCAGCAGTACCTGTTCGACGCGGCCGATATCGCTCAATTGTTCGCTGGCGCGGGCGTCGATACGCCGTCAGATACCCGTCACTAAAACGGTTCAGCGCAGGTAAATTCACTGCGTAATGACGGAATATCGCCGTTACGACGGGAGGACCCTACTCTTTTTGGGCTTTTCTGGCATAATCCGGCCCACTTTTTTCGCGGTAGTAGTGCACGACTTTCTACTACAAAACGTTTGGAGCACACTCGGCCAATGGCCGACGGGGAACCTCATGACGCAAGCCAATAACGCCGTGTACACCGATCTGAGTGTTGATGATCTGGTAAAAGAAGCCCTGAATCGCGGTGAAGGCGAGCTTGCCGATACCGGCGCTCTGGTTGTTCGCACCGGTCACCGCACCGGCCGTTCGCCAGTCGACCGTTTCATCGTTGAAGAGCCTTCCACCCAGGCCGCTATCGCCTGGGGCCCGATCAACCGCAAGTTCCCGGCCGACAAGTTCGATGCCCTGTGGGCTCGCGTCGAGGCCTTCAACAATGCGCAAGAGCACTTCGTTTCCCACGTGCATGTAGGCGCGGCGGAGGATCACTACCTGGCCGTGAAAATGACCACGCAGACTGCCTGGCAGAACCTGTTCGGTCGTTGCCTGTTCATCAACCCGGCCCAGTACAACCCGGCTGGCCGCGAAGAATGGCAAGTGCTCAACGTCGCCAACTTCGAGTGCGTGCCTGAGCGTGACGGCACCAACTCCGACGGCTGCGTGATCATCAACTTCGCGCAGAAAAAAGTGCTGATCGCCGGCATGCGTTACGCCGGTGAGATGAAGAAAGCCATGTTCTCGGTGCAGAACTTCCTGCTGCCGGCCGCTGACGTGCTGCCAATGCACTGCGCTGCCAACATCGGCGAAGACGGCGACGTGACCCTGTTCTTCGGTCTGTCGGGCACTGGTAAAACCACCCTGTCGGCCGACGAAAGCCGTTACCTGATCGGTGACGACGAACACGGGTGGGGCGAAGGCGTGGTGTTCAACATCGAAGGCGGTTGCTATGCCAAGTGCATCGACCTCTCCGAGAAGAACGAGCCGGTCATCTGGAAAGCCATCAAGCACGGCGCGGTGCTGGAAAACGTCGTCATCGACGATGCCAAGCACGCCGACTACGCCGATGTCAGCCTGACCCAGAACAGCCGAGCGGCGTATCCGCTGGAGCACGTTGCCAAGCGTTCCGAGAAGAACCTGGGTGGCGAGCCAAACGCGGTGATCTTCCTGACCTGCGACCTGACCGGCGTACTGCCGCCAGTGTCGATCCTCAACGAAGAACAAGCGGCCTACCACTTCCTGTCCGGCTACACCGCACTGGTGGGCTCGACTGAAATGGGTTCGGGCAGCGGCATCAAGTCGACCTTCTCGACCTGCTTCGGCGCACCGTTCTTCCCGCGTCCGGCTGGTGAATACGCCGAGCTGCTGATCAAGCGCATCCGCGGCTTCGGCTCCAAGGTCTACCTGGTCAACACCGGCTGGACCGGCGGTGGCTACGGCGTCGGCCAACGCTTCAACATCCCGACCACCCGCGCAGTGATCGCCGCTATCCAGAGCGGCGCTCTGATCGGTGCAGCCACCGAGCACCTCGACACCATCAACCTCGACGTGCCACTGGCCGTTCCGGGCGTCGACACCAACCTGCTCAACCCACGCAACACCTGGGCTGACAAGGCTGCGTACGACGAGGCAGCGAAAGCACTGGCCGGTCTGTTCATCGAGAACTTCAAGAAGTTCGAAGTGAGCGACGCGATCAAGGCTGCTGGGCCGAAGTTGTAAGTAGTGGTTTGCAGTGAATAAAAAACCGCCCTTTGGGGCGGTTTTTTATTTTCGATTTAAAATGCAGCCTGGTTGGCCTCAAAAACTGGACTTTGGCTTTGGCTTGGCTACTTCTTCAGAACCTGTCAATCAGCAAGTGCACTGAGCACATGGACAGGATCGTTATGAATGGCCTTGAGCAATGCTTTAGCCGGGCCAGTCGGCTGACGACGACCTTGCTCCCAATTGCGTAACGTCCCGAGCTGGACATCAATCAAGGCTGCGAACTTTGCCTGCGTCATTCCCGTCGCTTTGCGAATCTGTTTAACCTGTAATGCATCCACATGAAATTCGCGGGAAGGTTTTTTTTCACCCCGAAGAATCTCATCCATTTCCTGCACGCTTTCCATCAGCTCATCAAAAAATTTGCTCATGGTTACCTCCAGTTTCCAATCATGGCCTTCAGTGCTTTCCGTTCGTCATGAGTAAGATCCTGCTGCTCATTTTTTGAGTAAATCATCAACAACGCGATCTGTGATGCTGAAACGAAGTGGTAGTAGATGACCCGTGCTCCTCCTCGTTTACCGTGGCCTTTGGAGGCGACTCGTGCTTTACGCACCCCCCCGGTCCCTTCGATTACATCGCCAATGGACGGGTCTGCGACCAGCTGCTTTTGAAAGGTGGCGTAGGCATCGTCGTCCAGTAACTCTCTTACTCGGCGGGTAAAGACTGAAGTCTCAATAAAAATCATGGTCAATGTACGCCAGTGACTTACTTTCAGGCAATGCTGAAGTGTTGATGAGGATGATTGGTGCTTGATCGCCGACAGAGATCGGCGGTGATAGGGCTGCTCGGCTTAGGCCGGCGCTTTCCAGTTGAGCATTTGTGTCTGTGCGACTTGCAGCAGGTCGCAGCCGTCCTGGGTCAGCAGGTACAGGGCGTGGGTGATGTGGGGGATGTCTTCGACGTCGGCTTGTTTGAAGCTCAGGCAGTACAGGGTTTGCAGAAGGTCGCTTGAGGCGCGCAGGCGCTGGACGGCGCACTCGAGGATGTCCTGCGGGTTGGCTTGTGTGTCGATGATCAGCGGTTTGCTGTCGGTGAGGTTTGATTCGAGTGGGCGGTAGCGATCGGTGGTGTATTGACTGCGTGCTTTCATTTTTCGACCCTCGGATGCTGCAAATGAAGCCGCCACATCGTGACCAAGCGACAGGAGGCGACTGTGTTCGGGTTGGTCAACCGGTGAGGATCGTGCACATACCCGGCACACCCGAGGGTGTCCCAAACACAGTCACCATAAACTGCAGGCAAATGAGTGCCCGCAGCATACAGTGCATGCGTATACACGAACCAATCGGGTGACCAAGCCCGAGTCGCTGAACACACAGCGACGCCCACGACTATAGGTTCGCACCACCAGCTCGCGATAGCCGACAAGGCATCACGTGAAGTAGGAACGGGACGAACTCTTTGCCGGACGTGGCTATCGATTCTTCAACGTTTTTCAACGCAGATGCTGGTAACCGGAAATATCCAGCAGGCTCGTGGTCAGTCCGGTTGCCGGCCGGTAGATCGTGCCTTTGACTGCCGAGAACGGCACGCCTTTGCTGCCCAGCGAGACATAGCGCTCGCCTTTGTCCAGCTCGGTGAAATAGGTGTAGGACTGGCTGTGCATCTTCTTGTAGCGAGCTTCGTCGCTGACGATGGCGCCGGTGAATCGGAGCAGGTCGGCATTGCTCAGGTTGAGGGTCTTGCTCAGTGGGACGCCCCAGCGTTTGAGGCAGGTTTCGGCGAAATGGCGAACGATGCGGCCGGGCTCGATCAGGGCGTTGAGGTCGCTGCCGCTGGTGGGGTCGCCCCCAAGGGCTGTAGCGTTGCCAGCGAGGGTGGTGTGGCGACCGGCCATTGGGTAGATCGAGGTCCTGGTACCCGTGGCTGTTTGTGGAATCACGCAACTGAAGCCTTTCGAGCGCTCGTCGCGGGCATAGAAAGCGATGTATTCCTTGACGTTGGACTGAAGTTTCACCCGGTTTTCCTGAAAGTTGCCGATACCCGGAACTGGATCAATCGCAAATATATTCACCGGAATATGTTTGAGGGCAGCGTCCTTGAACATGGCATTGGCCAACATGTGGCAACTGATCCCCCCACGGCTCCAGCCGACCATATTGACTCGGGTGGGAATGATGCTGTCCTTGCGGAAAGTCTTGATGATCTGTTCCTGTAATTTCTGCTGCGTGATACTCCGCTCGCCATAGTTGTATTGGCGCCACAACCAGGAGCCTTCCACTTTCACATCTTCAATAGGAATGCCTGCGGCTTTCAGACGGTTATATTCTGCCTCGGTAAGTTGTTTACGCTGCCAGGCGCATTTGCCTTTGATGACATTTATGGCGTGTTGCACGTTTTCGTCCCAGCCTTTACCGAACAGGGTTCCGGACAGGCCGTATTCGGAGGTCTTGGTGAACAGGTCATCGGCTTGCAGATTGCCGCTGCCAGGGCCGTCGACGACGATCCAATCGGCAAATTCGCGTCCGCCGTGGTGTGCAGCAAGCGTAGAAACGATTTCGCCATCCCAGAAGCTTTTATGTTTGTCATCAAACTTGTTGGAACCGGTACCGCAGAAAAAAATGGTTAACGTTGTCATGTTGTTGCTCTCGTTTGTTTTAAGAGCAAGTAAATTAGTTTGAGTGGGTTCGCTTGATAAAGTGCCTGGTTGTTTCGATTCTTGTAGATTTGAATAAATCTGTTTTTTGTTTTTTCTGTAATGAAAGTTTTATTGAGCGGAATCGTTAGTTGTCCGGATACTTTATCTACCTGACGATCCCTCGTGTACGCTTGATACCCTGTATCATTCCGTATCGATTTGCCCCCAACCTTTTCTCGACTCGCTGCGATCGCCCGCTAGGCTTTGGGCATGGCAGCAGTCAAAGGAGTGACAGCGAATGCACAACACCCTGGAACAGGTTTTTGGTTATCCACAGTTTCGACCCGGTCAGGAGGCCGCCATCAGCGCGGTGCTGGCGGGGCGCTCGGCGGCGGCGATCTTTCCCACGGGCTCCGGCAAATCGCTTTGCTACCAACTGCCGGCCCTGCTGCTACCGCATCTGACCTTGGTGGTCTCGCCGCTGCTGGCGTTGATGCAGGATCAACTGGCGTTTCTCAAGCGCCACGGCATCTCGGCAGGCAGTATCGATTCGGCGCAGAGCCGCGAGGATGCCAACGACGTCATGGCCCGTGCGCGTTCGGGCGAGCTGAAAATTCTGATGATTTCCGTCGAGCGCCTGAAAAACGAGCGCTTCCGCAATTTTCTGCAACAGGTGCCGATCTCGTTGCTGGTGGTCGATGAAGCACACTGCATTTCCGAGTGGGGTCACAACTTTCGTCCCGACTACCTGAAACTGCCGGACTACCAGCGCCAGTTCAACATCCCCCAGGCCCTGCTGCTTACCGCTACGGCCACACCGAAAGTCATCGCCGACATGCAGACCAAGTTCGCCATTGCCCCGGCAGATGTGGTGACCACTGGTTTTTACCGACCCAACCTCAACCTGCTCGTTGAACCTGTGCGCGGCCACGACAAGCGCCGGCGGCTGGTGGAATGGATGGCCGAGCGCCCCGGGCAACCGAGCATTGTCTACGTCACGTTGCAGAAGACCGCCGAGCACATTGCCGAGCATCTCGAGCGCAACGGTATCCAGGCCGAGGCTTACCACGCAGGTTTGCCCCACGATCAGCGTGAGGACATTCAACGCCGCTTCATGGCCGGGCAGTCCAATTGCATCGTCGCCACCATTGCCTTCGGCATGGGCATCGACAAGAGCGACATTCGCAACGTCGTGCATTTCGATCTGCCCAAATCCATCGAAAACTACAGCCAGGAAATCGGTCGTGCCGGCCGTGACGGTCAGCCCTCTGACTGCCTGGTGCTGGCCAATCGCGACAGCCTCAATGTGCTGGAGAACTTCGTTTACGGCGACACACCCGAGCGCGATGGCATTCGTTATGTACTCGATGAACTGAAAGCTTCGGTGCCTGAGGGGCAGTGGGAGTTTCTGCTCGGGCCATTGGCGGATCAGAGCAATATTCGCTCGTTGCCATTGAAGACGCTGCTGGTGCAGCTGGAACTGCGCGGTCTGATCGCTCCGCGTTACGCCTATTACGCCGAGTATCGCTTCAAATATTTGCTCGAGCCGGAGGCACTGCTCGAGCGTTTTGAAGGCGAGCGCAGGGATTTCGTTGCGGCGATCATCAGAACGTCCGCGCGAGCACGCACTTGGGCCACGGTAGATTTCGAGGCGATGTACTCGCAGTATTCCGCGGAGCGCAATCGCGTGGTGACAGCGCTGGATTACTTCCAGGAAAGAGGCTGGGTCGAGCTTGAGAGCAAGCAGATGACCGAGGTTTACAGCCTGCTGCACAGTGATTTTGCCAGCGATGCCCTGAGCGCTGAGCTGCACGAGTATTTCACCCGCCACGAACAGACTGAGGTGGCGCGGATTCACGCCATGCTCGAGGTGTTCGCCACCGAACGCTGCCTGGGTTATCGCCTGGCCGAATATTTCGGTGATCACAATGCCCCCGAGCGTTGTGGCCATTGTTCGGTGTGTCACGGCCATGTCGCCCGGTTGCCCGAGCCGCCAGCGTTGCCGCCGCTTGTGGATAAAAACTTCGCAGAATTGTGTGATGAATTTATCCACAGGCATGAGCAGCACACTGGGCGCATTCCGTCGGCCGAACGCCTGACGCGATTCCTCTGCGGTATCAGCGTGCCTTTGTTCACCAGGCTCAAGGCGCGCGCGATTCCAGGATTCGCAGCGCTGGAGGAGTATCCCTACGCTGAAGTCCGGGAATGGGCAGACAATCACTTGCTCGATTAGGCAGAGGATCTGTGGGCGCTGCATCCATCCGCTGAATGTCGATCATCACGCTAATAGACTTCAAAAAGCGTCGTGGCCTGACTAAGGTTGGAATCTGTCTTCGGGCCACTCACAAGAGAACAACATGAGCCAGACATCCTTCGAAATCCAGCAGGCTGCGGTGATCGGCGCAGGCACCATGGGCCGTGGCATTGTCATGTGCCTGGCCAATGCCGGCGTGAGCGTGCAGTGGGTGGATAACAATCCACAGATGCTCGAGCAGGCGCTGATGGCGGTCGCCGAAACTTATGCACACAACGTGCGTCAGGGCCGCATCGATCAGGCCGAAGTGGATACCCGTATCGCTCGCGTCTCTGCGGCGGCGGATTACGCGACGATCCGCAATGTCGACCTGGTGATCGAAGCGGTGTACGAAAACCTCGAGCTCAAGCAGAAGATCTTTCGTGAGCTGGATGGCCTGCTCAAGCCTGAAGCTCTGCTGGCGAGCAACACCTCGGCGCTGGATATCGACGCCATTGCCGCTGCGACCCGGCGCCCGGGACAGGTGCTGGGCCTGCACTTCTTCAGCCCGGCGCACATCATGAAACTGCTGGAAATCGTACGCGGCGCGCAAACGTCGCCAGCGGCACTCGACGCCGCCTTGGCACTCGGCAAGCGCATGGGCAAGGTCAGCGTGGTGTCGGGCAACTGCCACGGTTTTATCGGCAATCGCATGCTGCATCCGTATGTACTCGAAGCGCGCAAGATGCTTCTCGAAGGCGCTTATCCACAGCAGGTGGACTCCGCGCTGCAAGGTTTCGGCTTCGCCATGGGGCCGTTTCGCATGTACGACGTGGTCGGTATCGATCTGGAGTGGCGTGCTCGGGAGCTCGCTGGCAAGGGCCAGGATGCGCCGGAGGTCCAGATCGATAACCGCCTGTGCGAAATGGGCCGGTTCGGGCAGAAGTCCGGCAATGGTTATTACCACTACGAGCCGGGCAGTAGGCAGGCCGAGCATGATCCCGAGGTCGATGCACTGGTGCTGCGGGTCAGTGAGGAATTGGGTTTCCAGCGTCGCGACATCGGTCCTGAAGAAATCCTTGAGCGCTGTTTGCTGGCGCTGGTCAATGAAGGCGCGAAGATCCTCCAGGAGGGCATTGCCGGCTCGGCCCATGACATCGATCTGGTGTACTTGAACGGCTATGGTTTTCCAGCGGATAAGGGTGGGCCGATGGCCTGGGCGGATCATCAGGGGCTGGCGGATATCCATCAGCGCCTGCTGGCGCTGGAGACGCGCCAGGGCGATCAGTGGAAGCCGGCGCGGCTGATTGGCGAGCTGGCGGCGCAGGGGAGGGGGTTTGCTGATCGCTGAACAATGCGACGATTGAAACATCGCCTTCGCGAGTAAGCTCGCTCCCACAGGTTCGCGCCGTTCAATGTGGGAGCGAGCCTGCTCGCGAAGGTGCTGCCACGGTTTGAATTAGACTCGCCGAAAAATCCGAAGGAATCCTTGGTCAATGTCCAGCCCGACACCACAACGCTCCGACTACCCTCATTTCCAGCCCATCACCACACGCTGGCACGACAACGATGCCTACGGTCACGTCAACAATGTCACCTACTACAGCTTCTTCGACACGGCGGTGAACACTTATCTGATTCAGGTCGGCGGCCTGGATATTCATGACGGCGAAGTAGTGGGATTGGTGGTCAGTTCGGCGTGCGATTACTTTGCCTCGATCGCTTTCCCCGATCTGATCGAGATCGGACTGCGGGTCGGCAAGCTGGGCAACAGTTCGGTGCAGTACGAGCTGGCGGTGTTCAAGGTCGGCGAAAGCGAGGCGTGTGCGGCGGGGCGGTTTGTGCATGTGTTTGTCGATCGGGCGAGCAATCAGCCAGTGCCGATTCCTGCGAGTTTGCGCGGGGCGCTGGAACGGTTGGTCATCTGATCGCGCAAAAAAAATCGCAGCCCAAGGGGCTGCGATTTTCGTTCAAGCCTTCGCCTCAATGGTGGCGATAGTACTTGTGATGCTTGCGGTGGCCGTAAGCGTGGCCGCGACCCGGGTGACCACGGTCGCGGTAGTAGCGACGGTCATCATGGCGACGGTCGTAACGACGATCATCGTCGTCGCTCTTGTTGCCCATGTAGTTACCCAGCGCGCCGCCCGCGCCGCCACCTGCTGCGGAGCCGATCAGGCTGCCGGTGGTGCCGCCAAGACTGCGGCCAACCACGTTACCGCCGGCTGCACCCAGTGCACCGCCGATGGCCGCTTCGCCACGGCTGCGCTTGTCTGCGCCGACCGCACTACCACCCGCGCCGCCCAGGGCTGCGCCGATGGTGGAACCTGTATTGCCGCCTAACGATTGACCGACGACCGAGCCAAGAACCCCGCCCAATGCGCCGCCCACACCTGCTTCGGTGGTGCCTCCGGCAGAAGCGAAGCCACTGACCAGGCCAAGGGACAACAAGAGAATCGAGGAGAACTTCATAGAGGATGAGCCTCAAAGGGATGACGGCGCCGATCCTGAGGCTCTGCATTGGGCGTGACAATCAAAATCCGACGAATAACACGACATGTATACAATATTGCAAGTTACTGTTTTTTCACCGGAACTTAACCGATTTTCGCCGGTCTTTAGCTACTTCGGACAGGCCGTTTTTATACAAAAACGGCCTTTTTTGTGGGCGGTCGAAAAATGTTGAGTGCCGAGACATTCGGTGAATCGGCTACCGCCATCGCGAGCAGGCTCACTCCTACAGTGACCGCGTTTCTACAGACAGGACACGGTCAATTGTAGGAGTGAGCCTGCTCGCGATAGCATCGTCCAGTCACCGCATCAAGCAGACTTGGCCATGATCAACCCAGTCTCACTCGCCGCTTCCAGCCGGATCGCAATGAACTTCGAGGTCGGCGTATGGCTGCCATCGCCAGTGCTTTCAAGCGGCACCAGCGGATTGACTTCCGGATAGTACGCCGCCGCCTGCCCGGCAGGGATGTCGAACGCCAACAATGTAAACCCTTTCACCCGGCGCTCGCGCCCGTCGTCCCAGATCGACACGATGTCAGCCTTCTGCCCCGGACGGAAGCCCAGACGAATGATGTCGGCCTCGTTGGCGAACAGCACGTCACGTTGGCCCTTCACGCCGCGATAACGGTCATCAAGTCCATAAATCGTCGTGTTGTACTGATCGTGAGAACGCATCGATTGCAGGATCAGATCCGGCACCTGGCCGGTGGCACGGGTGCGCTCGTGGACCAGATCTTTCGGCAACTGGTTGGCGCGGAAGTTGGCCCGGCCTGACGGCGTGTTCCACTTGCGTGCACCAGCGGAGTTGCCCAGATAGAAGCCGCCCGGGTTTTTGATCTTCTCGTTGAAGTCTTTGAAGTTCGGGATGGTGTCGGCGATCAGTTCGCGAATGCGCCCGTAATCGGCCACCAGCCAGTTCCAGTCGACCGGTTGGCTGCCCAGAGTGGCGGCGGCGATGCCGGCGATGATCGACGGCTCCGAGCGCATCTGGTTCGACAGCGGCTGCAATTGGCCGTTGGAAGCGTGGACCATGCTGAACGAGTCCTCCACGGTCACTGCTTGCGCGCCTTCGGTCTGGATGTCGATATCGGTACGGCCCAGGCACGGCAGGATCAGCGCATCCTTGCCGTGAGCGAGGTGGCTGCGGTTGAGTTTGGTGCTGATCTGCACGGTCAGGTCGCAGTTGCGCAGTGCTTCAAAGGTACGCGAGCTGTCCGGGGTGGCCTGGGCAAAGTTGCCGCCCAACCCAATGAACACCTTGGCGCGACCTTCGGCCATCGCATGAATCGCCTCGACCACGTTGTGGCCGTTATGACGCGGCACCTTGAACTGGAAGCGACGTTCCAGCGAATCGAGGAACCCCACCGGCGGACGCTCGTTGATGCCCATGGTGCGGTCGCCCTGCACGTTGCTGTGACCGCGTACCGGGCACAGACCGGCGCCCGGCTTGCCGATGTTGCCGCGCAACAACATCAGGTTGGCGATCTCCTGAATGGTCGGCACCGAATGGCGGTGCTGGGTGATGCCCATGGCCCAGCACATGATCACGTTCTTGCCTTTGGCGTACATGCGCGCGGCTTGCTCGATCTCGACCAGCGTCAGGCCGGACTGCTCGACGATCTGCTCCCACGAGGTGTCGTCGACAGTGGCGAGATACTCCAGCACGTTGGCGCTGTGGGCATTGAGGAAATCATGGTCGAACACCGCCGGCTCGCCAGCCTTCTGCGCATCGCGCTCCCATTGCAGAAGGAACTTGGCCATGCCCCGTAGCACGGCCATGTCGCCGCCGAGTGCCGGGCGGAAGTAGGCGGTGTTGGTCGGCTTGTCGCCGTTGGTGAGCATTTCGATCGGGTGCTGTGGATGCTGGAAACGCTCCAGGCCCCGCTCCTTCAGCGGGTTGATGCACACCACCTGGGCGCCGCGTTTCACCGCTTCACGCAACGGTTCGAGCATGCGCGGATGGTTGGTGCCGGGGTTCTGGCCCCAGACGAAAATCGCGTCGGCGTGTTCGAAGTCATCGAAGGTCACCGTGCCTTTGCCGACACCGACGCTCTGCGCCAGCGCCACGCCGCTGGCCTCGTGGCACATGTTCGAGCAGTCAGGGAAATTGTTGGTGCCGTAAGCCCGTACGAACAACTGATACAGATACGCCGCTTCGTTGCTGGCACGCCCCGAGGTGTAGAACTCGGCCTGATCCGGGCTCGGCAGATTGCGCAGGTGCTTGCCGATCAGGGCGAAGGCATCTTCCCAATTGATCGGCTTGTAGCGATCGGACTCGGCGTCGTAAACCATCGGCTCGGTCAGACGGCCCTGATATTCCAGCCAGTAGTCGCTCTGCTCCAGCAGCGACGTGACGCTGTGCTTGGCGAAGAATTTCGCATCGACGCGACGCTTGGTCGCTTCCCAGTTCACCGCTTTGGCGCCGTTCTCGCAGAACTTGACCATGCCGCTTTCCGGCGAATCACCCCAGGCACAACCCGGGCAGTCAAAGCCGCCGTTCTGGTTGGTCTTGAGCATCATGCGCAGGTTTTTCAAGGCGTTGTCGCTGGTCAACCACGCCTGGGCCACACTGATCAGGGCGCCCCAGCCGCCGGCGGCGCCTTTGTAAGGCTTGTAGCGCGGAACAGGTTTCTGGTCGGCTTGATGATGTTGGCTCACGCTTGATTCTCCATCGCGGGGCTGTACACCCGCGGCGCACTTTTCTGCGGCAGGTGGATGAGATTGAGGTTGTGGCGCCGGGCCCATTGCACGGCCAGGCCGGTGGGTGCCGACAGGCTGACCAGGGTCTGGATGCCGGCACGCAGGACTTTCTGGATCAGTTCGAGGCTGCAACGGCTGGTGACAATCGCCAGCCCACCCTCGGTGGAAATTTTCTGGCGAATCAAACCGCCGATCAGCTTGTCCAGCGCGTTGTGCCGGCCGATGTCTTCGCGGCCGAGCAGCAATTCACCGCTGGCATTCATGAACACCGCCGCATGCACCGCGCCGCAGTGCTGGCCCAGCGGCTGGAACGCGCCGATGCGCTGGCGCAGGCCATCTAGCCACTCGATCGGTGGCAACGCTGCGCCCGGCAACACTTTAAGATCGGGCAACGCCTGTTCCACCGCTTCGACGCCGCAGAGTCCGCAACCGCTGGTGCCGGCCAACTGCCGACGCTGCTGCTTGAGATTCCAGAACGCCCGGTTGGCGATGGTCACCTGCGCGTATTGCGCCGAGCCTGCACCCGTTAGTTGCAGATCATAGATATCGCTGGCGTCTTCGATGATGCCGCTGCCAAGACTGAAACCGACGATGAAATCTTCAAGGTCAGTCGGGGTGACCAGCATCACTGCCTGACTGATGCCGTTGTAGGCGATCGCCAACGCAACTTCCTCGGCCAGCGCGGTGCTGGCCGATGCCTCGAAGGATAAATCGCTGTAGCTGTAGGTCTGGCTGGCGGCAGGCGCGGGCGTTTCGATTGCTGGCGCCGCGCAGGCAGGACGCTTGGCGTTCATGGCATCACCGACGGTTTGATCTAGGTCAAGACTAGGCGCGGCAAGTTGTCGCGTCTAATCGCTATTACCGATCTACCGATAGATGCCGTCGATCAAGCGTCTTTTGGCGATTTTTGATACAGCGCGAAACACGCCTCAGCCAGCGCTGAGCGCGGCGCACCACGGCGCATGATCAGGCCCAGCGGAGCGAGGGTGTGGGCATTCTCGATGGGTTGCAGACGCAGATGATCGGCGAGGGTTTCCGCGCCGCCGTCGAGCGGCATGATCGCGCAGCAAAAGCCGCCGTGTACCGCTTGCAGCAATTGATGCACGGCGTCGGTTTGCAGCAGCGGCTGCGGCGTCAGGCCCCGACTGTGGAAGTTGTGGTCGATGGACTGGCGAAAATGCATGCCGCTGGTGAGCATGCACAGCGGCAGCTCGATCAGCGATTCCCAGCTCAGGGGCGCTTCGCCGAAGCTGAACGAGCGCTCGTCGTAGAGCAGGCCCATGCGGGTCTCGTTGAAGGCCAGCGAATCGAAGCGCTCACTGTCCAGACGCTCCAGATAGGAAACGCCGATGTCGATGCGGTTGTTCGCCAAGTGTTCGAGCACCTGCTCGGAGCTTAGCGAGGACAGCTCGAAGCGCAGTTCCGGGTGCGCTGCGTGCAGACGCTGCATCAACGGTAATGGATCGAAACTCGACAGCGGCACCACACCCAGGCGCAGCGTACCGATCAGATTGCCGCGACAGGCCGCCGCTTCCGCCTGCAAGCCGTCGTAGGCCGCCAGTACCGTGCGCGCCCAGGCCAGCACACGCTCGCCCGGCGCGGTGAAGCCTTCGAAGCGCTGGCCGCGGTTGACCAGTGGCAGATCAAGTTCTTCTTCAAGGCTGCGCAAACGCATCGACAGGGTCGGCTGGGTGATGTGGCAGCGCGCGGCGGCCTGACCGAAATGGCGGGTTTCGTCGAGGGCGATGAGGAATTTCAGCTGCTTGATGTCCATCTTCGCTCCGGGCGGTTGGCGGGGTGTGGCGATTCTACCGCCTGCGGCGCGGCAGCGTCATTGGTCGGACTGGAACCGGGTTTGGCTAGGGTGGTCTAGGCTTGGACGACTGGAACCCAAATCAAGGAGTGTGCGCTATGAGTCTGTTGAGCTTTGTGAAAGAGGCCGGTGAGAAGCTGATTGATCTGTTGACCCCAGGCAATGCCAATGCGAGTGAGCAGTTGAAGGAACATATCAGCAAGGTCGGGTTGGGCAATCCCAACGTGCAGGCGACCGTGGATGGCGACAAGGTGACGGTGACCGGTGAAGTGGCGAGCCAGGAAGAAAAGGAAAAGGTTCTGCTTGCGCTAGGCAACATTGCGGGCGTAGGCAGCGTCGATGATCAGATCACCGTGACCGGCCCGGTTGTGGCGGCCGCCGAGCTTGTCGAGGTCAAGGCAGGTGACACGCTTAGTGCGATCTCACTGCGCGTCTATGGCAATGCCAACCAGTACCAGAAAATCTTCGATGCCAACAAACCGATGCTCAAGGATGTGAACAAGATCTATCCGGGACAAAAACTGCGCATTCCAAAATAACGCAGTCATGTAGGAGCTGCCGAAGGCTGCGATCTTTTGACTTTGATTTTAAAACCAGGATCAAAAGATCGCAGCCTTCGGCAGCTCCTACAGGGATCAGAGTCCGGTAATCAGGTCGCGATAATCCCCGGCTGCAGCGAACTCCGCCGTGTCCTTCGGCCCCTTGCGGCTGTCCGGTTCTTTCACTGCGAGCAAATGCGCCACACCAAAATCCCGTGCACTGCGCAGGATCGGCAAGGTGTCGTCGATAAACAGGCTGCGCGCCGGATCAAAACCGATGTCCGCCTGCAAGGCGTCCCAGAACTGTGGGTTCTCTTTGGGAAAACCATAGTCATGCGAGCTGATCAGCCGCTCGAAGTAGGGCGCCAGTTCGATCCGTTCCAGTTTCAACGACAGCGAATCGCGGTGCGCATTGGTGATCATGATCACCCGTTTGCCGGCACGCTTGATCGCGGCGAGAAAGGTGTCGGCATCCGCGCGCAGGGCAATCAAGTGCGCGGTTTCCTGTTTCAGTTCCCGCACCGACAGTTTCAGCTCCGCGCTCCAGAAATCCAGGCAGTACCACTGCAACTGGCCGGCGTGGCGTTCGAACAACGGCTGCAATTCCAGCTCTGCCATCGCCCGGCTGATGCCGTGCAGTTCGGCGTAGCGCTGGGGCAGGTGCTCGAGCCAGAAATGGTTGTCGAAGTGCAGATCCAGCAGCGTGCCGTCCATGTCGAGCAGAACGGTATCGATGTCGGACCACGGTAAAGAGGGCATGGCAACGTCTCGAACGGTGAAAGGATATCCGACGCAAACAATCGGGAAAGCCGCGTTATAGTAGCGCGTTCACGCCAAGGAGCTTTGCATGCGCCAGAAACCCACCGTACTTGCCCGCGAGATCGTCGCCACCAGTCGCCTGTTTCGCGTCGAAGAACTCAAGCTGCGATTTTCCAATGGCGTGGAGCGCACCTACGAGCGTCTGGTCGGCAAAGGCGCGGGGTATGGCGCGGTAATGATCGTCGCGATGCTCGACGCCGAGCATGCGGTGCTGATCGAAGAGTATTGCGGCGGGACCGAGGAGTACGAACTGTCTCTGCCCAAAGGCCTGATCGAACCGGGCGAAGATGTGCTGGCGGCGGCCGAGCGGGAGCTCAAGGAAGAGGCCGGTTATGGCGCGCGCCAACTGGAACATCTGACCGAGCTGTCGCTGTCGCCCGGTTACATGAGTCAAAAGATTCAAGTCGTCCTCGCCACTGATCTTTACGAGGAACGGCTGGAAGGCGATGAGCCTGAGCCGATGCGCGTCGATAAGGTCAATCTGCGCGAACTGTCGGCGCTGGCGCTCAATCCGCAATTTACCGAAGGCCGCGCGTTGGCGGCGCTGTATTTGACCCGTGACCTGCTGACCCAGCGCGGGGTGTTCAGCCATGAGTGAGACGTTGATGAATTTTCCCCATCCGTTGATGGCACCGGTGGTCGAGCTGGCGTTACAGGCCGGCGAGGCGATTCTGCCGTTCTGGCGTGCCGGTGTTGAAGTCACGGCCAAGTCCGATGATTCGCCGGTGACGGCTGCTGACATGGCAGCACACCACCTGATCGTTGCCGGGCTGACGGCGCTTGATCCGAGCATTCCAGTGCTGTCCGAAGAGGACGCCGATATCCCGCAGAACGTGCGCGCCGGCTGGCAGCGCTGGTGGCTGGTGGATCCGCTGGACGGAACCAAGGAGTTCATCAGCGGCAGCGAGGAGTTCACCGTCAACATCGCACTGATCGAAAACGGCCGGGTGGTGTTTGGCGTGGTGACGATGCCGACCAACGGTCGTTTTTACGTCGGCGGCGCCGAACTGGGTGCCTGGCGTGGCGACAAGGGCGCAACGCCGGTGCCGATTCAGGTGCGCGACGTGCCAGCCCCGGGCGAGGCGTTTATTGTGGTCGCCAGCCGCCGTCATTCAAGTCCTGAGCAAGAGCGTCTGCTGGCCGGGTTGAGCGCGAGTCTCGGTGAGCTGCAACTGACCAGTATCGGCAGTTCGTTGAAATTTTGCCTGTTGGCCGAAGGTGCGGCCGATTGCTATCCACGCCTGGCGCCCACTTCGCAGTGGGACACGGCGGCAGCTCAGGGCGTGCTGGAAGGGGCGGGTGGCGAGGTGCTGGATCTGAACGGAGAGGCGTTTACTTATCCAGCGCGGGAGTCGCTGTTGAACGAGTTCTTTCTGGCGCTGCCGGCGAAGGCTGCGTGGCGCGAGAGATTGTTGGAGTTGGCTCGAGGTTAACTGCTGATCCGGAACTCCCCCTCACCCCAGCCCTCTCCCCCAGGAGAGGGCTGGGGTGAGGGTGAGGGGGCTTTTGATCTTCAGCTGTGCAACACGTACTGCCCGGTAAATCTCACCGCCTCGGCCTGACTTCCCGCATTCAGGATTCGCGTATCCAGCGTCAACCGCGCCCGCCCATAACGCCGATACATCGCCAAAAACCGCTTCCACACCGCTGCATCCGGCGGCGGACATATGGCCACGGCGTCCCCGGTCACGGGCAGCGGATAACTGATCTGCCCTTCCTGGATGACGATGTGTCCGTCGGTAATCCCTTCTTCTTTCAGACGTAAATGCAACCAGCCCCAACCGGCCAGCACCGCGCCGCAGTAGAGGCTGCCGCCAAACAGGGTGCTCTTGTGATTGACGTTGGGCGCGAGGGGCAGGTGCAGGCTCAATTGCTGCTCTCGCCACTCAAGCACCTTGAGTCCCATCTCGACGGTCAGCGGAATGTCGTGATGCAGCACCGTTTCCAGGTATTCGCTTGCGCTGCTCATTCGCTCTCTTCCCCGTGGCTGCTGTCGCCGAAATTCAGGCCATGTTTGCGCAACTTGTCGTGCAGAGTCTTGCGCGGAATACCCAAGGCTTCGGCGAGGCTGCGTACCGAACTGTGCGAGCGCGCCAGTTCGGCGGCGATCAACGACTTCTCGAAGTTTTCCACTTGCTCGCTGAGGCCGCCGTTGACCACTTCCACAGGCGCGGCGCCGCTGCCGTCAGCGCTGCTATCCAATGCCAGCTCCAGGCCCAGCGCAAAACGCTCGGCGGCATTTTGCAATTCGCGTACGTTGCCCGGCCAGGTGTGGCGCAGCAGCAATGCGCGTTGCGCCGGTTGCAGTTCGTGGGGCGGCAAACCGTGGCGAGCGCTGGCTTCGTCGGCGTAATGCTGGAACAGCACCAATGCGTCTTCACCGCGTTCGCGCAGGGGCGGGATACGCAGTGGTGCGACGTTGAGGCGGTAATACAAGTCGGCGCGGAAGCGGCCCTGGTCCGCCGCCTGGCGCAGGTCTTCCTTGGTCGCGGCGATCACCCGGATGTCCAGCGGGATCAACTGATTGCCGCCCAGGCGTTCGACGACCCGCTCTTGCAGCATGCGCAGCAATTTCACTTGCACGTCCATGCTCATGCTCTCGATTTCGTCGAGGAACAGCGTGCCGCCGTTGGCGAATTCGAATTTGCCGATGCGGCGCTTCTGCGCGCCGGTGAAGGCGCCGGGCTCGTGGCCGAACAACTCGCTTTCCACCACCGATTCGGCGAGTGCGCCGGCGTTGATCGCCACGAACGGACCGTTGCGCCGGCTCGACAAGTCATGCAGCGCACGGGCAACGACCTCTTTGCCGGCGCCGGTTTCGCCGAGGATCAGCACGTCGGCCTTGGTCGCGGCCAGCGCGCCGATCTGCTCGCGCAGGCGCAGCATCGGGGTCGAGTGGCCAACCAGTCGCGCGCTCAGTTCGTTGCGGTCGCTCAAGGCCAGACGCAGGCTGCGGTTGTCCAGCACCAAGCGGCGCAAGGACAGCGCACGACGCACGCTGTCGAGCAGGGCATCGCTGGCAAAGGGTTTTTCCAGAAAGTCGTAAGCGCCGGCGCGCATCGCCTGCACCGCCAGCGGTACGTCGCCATGGCCGGTGATCAGCAGCACCGGCAACTCGGGATCCTGTGCATGCAATTCATTGAGCAGTTCGAGGCCGTCCATACCCGGCATGCGAATGTCGCTGACCACCACACCCGGCCAGTCACGCTCAAGCTGTGCGGCCAGGCCTTTGGCTTCGGACAGTGGCAGGATTTTCAGACCGGCCAGGTCCAGGGTCTGGCCGAGGGCCTGGCGCAGGTGCGGATCGTCGTCGATCAACACTACCTGGATGCGATTGTCGATGGTCATGCACTTCGATCCTCGGACGGTTGCAGGCTGACTCCGGGCGCACCGGCGCGCAGGCGCAGGGTGATCAGGGCGCCGCCTTGCTTGTGGTTGGCGAACGACAGCTCACCACCGAAGGCGCGCATCAGCGTTTCGCAAATGGCCAGCCCCAGACCCAGGCCTTGCGTGCGGGTCTTGGTGGTGTAGAAGGGTTCGCTGGCGCGGCCAAGGGCTTCCATGCAGAACCCGGGGCCGTTGTCGCGAATGTACAGATTGACGCCTTCGGCGGTGGCTTCGGCGCTCAGCCACAATTTGCGCGGCGGGCCTTTTTCGGTCAGAGCATCAAGCGCGTTGGCCAGCAGATTGCCGAGCACTTGGCGCAATCGGGTTTCGCCGGCCTCGACCCACAGCGTGGCGGCAGGCAGGTCGCGGATCAGCTCGACTTCCATACTGCGCCGACGTTTGGCCAGCAATGCCAGCGCATCGTCCAGCGCCGGTTGCAGCGCGACACTTTCCGGTGCGTGGCGATCGCGGCGGGCGAAGGCGCGCAGGTGGGCGATGATCGAGGCCATACGCCCGGTCAGTTCGCTGATCAGTTTGAGGTTGCCGCGCGCGTCGTCGGTGCGTTGATGGTCGAGCAGCACCTCGGCGTTCTCTGCATAACTGCGAATCGCCGCCAGTGGCTGATTGAGTTCGTGGCTGATGCTCGCCGACATGGTGCCCAGCGCCGAAAGCTTGCCGGCCTGAACCAGATCGTCCTGGGCGCGCACCAGCTCCTGCTGCGCGTGCTCACGCTCGAGCACTTCCTGCTTCAGGCGTCGGTTGAGGCCTTCCAGATCGCTGGTCCGTTCGGCGACCCGGCCTTCCAGCTCGCGGCGGGCCTTGGCTTCGAAAGCGATGCGCTCCAGATAATGCCGACGCCGCTGCATCATCAAACCCACCAGCAGCATGACCACCAACAGCGTGGCGCCGCCGATCGCGACTACGGTGCGCACCGGGCGATCGATCAATGTGCGCGGAGCGAGAATGCTCACGCTCCAGCCGGTTTCGGCAATGTCGTGGGTCTGCGTCAGCCACGCGTCAGGGCTGAGGTTCAGCGGTCTGGGTTCGCGGGTCGGGTAGGGCTGGATCGCGGTGATCGCGGCGCGCTCGGAATCGCTCAGTTCCCGGGTTGATCGGAAACGCCACTCCGGACGCGAGGTAAGGATGACCACGCCGTTGTGGTCGGTCACCAGCAATTGCTCAGGGGTTTTGCCCCACAGGCTTTCGGTGTGGTCGAGGTCGACCTTGATCACCAGCACGCCGATGATTTTCTCGCCGTTGCGCACGGCAGCGGCGAAGAAATAACCGCGTTTGGCCGAGGTGGTGCCGAGGCCGAAGAAGCGTCCGAGGCGTCCGGCCATGGCTTCGCTGAAATACGGGCGGAAGGCGAAGTTGCGGCCGACGAAGCTGTCACGTTTGTCCCAGTTCGACGCCGCCAGTGTCTGGCCGGACGTGTCCATCAGGTACATGACTTCGGCGCCGGTCTGCGCGGCGATGTTTTTCAGCAAACGATTGGCGTTGCCTTGGGTCACGCCGTCGTCCGGCGCACCGAGTACCGCGCGCAGGGCCGGCAGGTCGCCGAGAATCTGCGGCAGCACTTCATAGCGATGCAGGGTGCCGAGCAGGTTGGCGACGTAAAGGTCGAGGGTCTGGCGATTCTGCCCGGCGAGTTCGCTGCGGTAATAGCGTTCGGCAAGGTGTTCCAGCGGCCACAGCAGCGGCGCCAGGCACAGGGCCAACAGCGCGAGGCTGCGCCAGCGGGGTCTGCGGGGGAGTGTTGGTTTCATGAGCCGGATACGCCTGTAGGGACAGGCGCATTATGCCTCTGCTCTGTACGAAAACTGCCTGCGCGTCGATCATGCTGCGTTAAAAACAGGCTTGGAATGCTCATTTAGGGGGCCTGGACTCCGCTCCTCGCCTGTTTTTGCCTTGCCTGATCACCGCTTGGCGAGTTTTCGTGCAGACCTGGCCTCAGGCGAAGACGTCAGCGTCCTTGAAAAGTGCGGCCGCCTGATCCTTGGTCGACAGTTTCGGCGCTGCGTCCAGTTGCCAGTCGATGCCCAGGTCCGGGTCATCCCAGCGGATCGCGCGTTCGGCTGAGGGTGAGTAGTAATCAGTGGTCTTGTAAAGAAATTCGGCGTAATCGCTCAGCACCACAAAGCCATGGGCAAAACCCTCCGGTATCCACATCTGCCGGTGGTTGTCGGCAGACAGACGCACGGCCACCCATTTGCCGAAATCGGGCGAGCTGCGGCGGATGTCCACGGCAACATCGAGCACTTCACCGGCGGTCACCCGAACCAGTTTGCCCTGGGTTTGCTGCAGTTGGTAATGCAGGCCACGCAGTACGCCTTTTTGTGACCGCGAATGGTTGTCCTGCAAAAATTGAACATCGAGGCCGGTTGCTTCCAGAAACGCCTTGGCGTTGAAACTCTCGTAGAAAAAACCGCGCTCGTCACCAAACACCTTCGGTTCGATGATCAGAACACCGGGCAGGTCGGTGGTGATTACATTCATGAGTATTTCCATAGATTCAAGGCGAACGGGCGACATTCTTGCGCAAAGCGCTGCGAGGCGCGAGTGCCGACTGCGTGGAGGTGTCAATCCACCTCGCCAAAATACCAGCGTTCCTCGTGGTAATACTGGCCATCCCAGCCCTCAACCTCGTAGCGCAAGCCTCGCTCTCCCATGCCCTGTGGCAAAACCAGCCCCCATTCCAGAGACAGGCTTCTGCCGGTTTCCACATATTCGCTGTCGGAGGCAGGTATATGACCGCGGTGATATTCCAGATCCGCATAGATACAGATTTCGCTGGAAAACATACCGGGAACACAAATGGCTGCGACCACCCTGCAGTCAAGCGCATGCTCCGGTCGGGCCAGGCGTAGATGCTGCGCCGCGTCGATCAGGTGCTGGGCGCATTGCCTTTTCAGGTCGGGTGTCGCCTGTTTTCCTTCGACCATCGACATGTGGATTGGAATTTTCCAGTTCC
This sequence comes from Pseudomonas moraviensis, assembly GCF_900105805.1. Classification (NCBI taxonomy): domain Bacteria; kingdom Pseudomonadati; phylum Pseudomonadota; class Gammaproteobacteria; order Pseudomonadales; family Pseudomonadaceae; genus Pseudomonas; species Pseudomonas moraviensis. The sequence continues at coordinate 5,209,568 of NZ_LT629788.1, forward strand.
AGTACTTGTCCTCGAGCGTGAGATCCGCTGGAAACTATCCCTCGAAATCAGCGGCCCAGGCCGCCAGAGCTCGTAAGCGGCGCGGAATGTTGCGGACTTTTTTATTCGAAAGGGCGAGGCGACGATGGGACATGACTTGGTCTTGCATCCGTGCTGTGAAATTCAGGGCGCAGGTTGCACAGAGCTGCACGGAAACACAATCTGAAAGTCATGTAGGAAAATTTGACTGGACGGCTTTCGCGACGGCGGGGCGGCCTTCTTCTGGTCGGTCTTCGTTATAAAGGGTTGCGTATCGCCGGGAGCAATGGCGATATAAGCGCCTAATAAAATGTCAGGGGTCGTTTCATGCCGCTCGCCACGTTGATTCATCGCGCCAGTTTGCCCGGTCCGCAGGTTTCAGAAGCGCAGGCGCTGCAATGGCTGGCCGAATATTACGGGCTTGGCGGCACCTTGCAGGCGCTGGGCAGCCAGCAGGATCTGAATTATCGCGTCGACAGTGCGCGCGGGCGCTTCGTGTTGAAAGTCTGTCGGGGTGACTACGCGCTTTCGGAACTGCAGGCCCAGCACGCCGGGCTCAAGTATCTGGCCGAGCACTCGGCGATCAAGGTACCGCGCGTGATCGCTGCCAATAACGGCGAAGACCTGTTGTCGCTGCACGCCAATGGCGAAGCGGTACATGTGCGGTTGCTGGAGTACATCGACGGGCAGCCGTTGACCGATTTCGATCATCTTCGTCAGGACGTGGTCGCCGGTTTTGGCCGACTCTGTGGAGAGATGGATCTGGCGCTGGCAGGCTTCGATCACCCCGGCCTCGAGCGCACCTTGCAGTGGGACGCGCGCCATGCCAACGCGTTGATCAATCACCTGTTGCCGGTGATCAGCGACGAGCAGCAGCGCGCGGCGATAGGCGCTGCCGCCGAGCGGGCCGAGCGCCATTTGCGGCCGCTGCTGGACAAGTTGCCGGTGCAGGCGATTCACATGGATATCACCGATGACAATGTCGTCTGGCAGCGCGATGTTCAGCGCCATTGGCAGTTGCAAGGGGTGATCGATTTCGGTGATCTGGTGCGTACGTGGCGTATCACCGATCTCTCGGTGACCTGTGCGGCTTTGCTGCATCACGCCGATGGCGATCCGTTTGTCATCCTGCCGGCGGTCAAGGCGTATCACGCGGTCAATCCGTTGCACTACGAAGAGCTGCAAGCGCTGTGGCCGTTGATCGTCGCGCGAGCGGCGGTGCTGGTGCTCAGTGGCGAGCAGCAGGTGAGCGTCGATCCGGGCAATACCTACAGCCGCGACAACCTCAGTCATGAGTGGGAGATCTTCCGCGTCGCGACCTCGGTGCCACTGGCGCTGATGGAGGCGGCGATTCTGACGGCCGTGGGCCAGTCCCTGCCCGGTGTCGAAAACATTCAATTTGCGCCACTGCTGCCCGGCCTGGTCGGGCGCGAATTTGCCCTGATCGACTTGGGTGTGCTGAGCCCGCACTTCGAGGCCGGCAATTGGGAGCAGCAGGGCATTGATCAGCGTTTGCTGACAGAGGCCGCAACGGTGCACGGGCTGGCGGCCACGCGTTATGGCCAGTACCGCTTGTCACGCACGCGGCCGGACAGCGCGACCGAACCGGATACGTTCCCGCTGCATGTCGAATTGCATGTGCCGTCTGGAACCGACGTGCAAGCACCGTTCGCGGGAGTTCTGAGTCAAACGGCGGACGGTGCGCTGCGGCTTGACGGGCCGCAGTTCAGTGTTCGGCTATGGGGCGTGACGCCATTCCCTGACCCTGGCGCAGCGCTGGACCAAGGCCAACGAATCGGTAAAGTCAGCGGGCCTTTGCTCGTGCAATTGTGCCGAGCAGCAGAGCTCGACGCGCCGCTGTTCTGCACGCCGTCCCGGGCACTGGCCTGGCAGGCGTTGTGCCCGTCACCGGCGACGTTGCTTGGCCTCGCCTGCGACGCCGAGCCAGAGCTGGACGCGCAAACCCTGCTCGCGCGTCGCGATGCCAGTTTCGCCCGTACGCAAAAACACTATTACGTCGACCCGCCACGCATCGAGCGCGGCTGGCGCAATCATCTGATCGACATGCACGGCCGATCGTATCTGGACATGCTCAACAACGTTGCAGTCCTGGGCCACGGCCACCCGCGCATGGCGGCGGTCGCGGCGCGGCAATGGTCGTTGCTCAATACCAACTCGCGGTTCAACTATGCGGCAGTCGCCGAGTTTTCCGAACGCTTGCTCAAGCTCGCCCCGAAGGGCATGGACCGGGTGTTCCTGGTCAACAGCGGCAGCGAGGCCAATGACCTGGCGATTCGCCTGGCCTGGGCCTACAGCGGCGGGCGCGACATGATCAGTGTCCTCGAGGCCTATCACGGCTGGACGGTCGGCGCCGATGCGGTTTCAACGTCGATTGCCGACAACCCGAAAGCTCTGGAAAGCCGCCCGGACTGGGTGCACCCAGTGACGGCGCCGAACACCTATCGCGGCGAATTCCGTGGCCCCGAATCGGCGCCTGAATACGTGCGCAGCGTCGAACATCATCTGCGAAAACTTGCCGAGCAGAAGCGGCAACTGGCCGGTTTCATTTGCGAGCCGGTGTACGGCAATGCCGGCGGTATTTCGTTGCCGGCGGGTTATCTGCAAAAGGTCTATGCGCTGGTGCGTGCACAGGGCGGGGTGTGCATCGCTGACGAGGTGCAGGTCGGTTATGGGCGCATGGGCAAATTCTTTTGGGGCTTCGAAGATCAGGGCGTGGTGCCGGACATCATCACCATGGCCAAAGGCATGGGCAATGGTCAGCCTCTTGGCGCGGTGATCACTCGTCGAGAGATAGCCGAGGCGCTGGAGGCCGAGGGCTACTTCTTCTCCTCGGCGGGCGGCAGTCCGGTCAGTTGTCAGATCGGCATGGCAGTGCTGGACGTTATGGAAGAAGAAAAGCTCTGGGAAAACGCCCAAGTCGTCGGCGGCCACTTCAAGGCGCGACTGGAAGCGTTGATCGATAAACATCCGCTGGTTGGCGCGGTACACGGCTCAGGGTTCTATCTGGGACTCGAGCTGATCCGCAATCGGCAGACGCTGGAGCCGGCGACTGCAGAGACTGCGTTGCTGTGTGATCGCCTGCGTGAGCTGGGGATTTTCATGCAGCCGACCGGCGATGACTTGAACATCCTCAAGATCAAACCACCGATGGTGACGTCGCGCCAGAGCGTGGATTTCTTTGTCGATATGCTGGATCGGGTGCTTACCGAAGGCTTGTAAGCAAGGCACATCCCATGTGGGAGCGAGCCTGCTCGCGAAAGCTGTGTATCAGTCGCCAGATGCGGTGACAGACACACCGCATTCGCGAGCAGGCTCGCTCCCACATTTGTATTCGGTCTAAAGTTCGATTTGTATCGATTTACTAAGCGTTTAAATAGCGTATTTTCTGATTTATAGGTTTTAAAGCCGATATTTATCGGTTATAAAGTCGCCATTGCCCCGGCCTTGGCGATCTCTTGTCCGGTGCGCGCGTTTCTTTTCGGTCGAATTCGTCGACCGTCAAAGCACTAGCCCGGAGATGATTCATGAGCCGTATCGTTACCGTCGCCGCCACGCAGATGGCCTGTTCGTGGGATCTTGAAGCCAACCTCGAAACTGCTGAAAGGCTGGTGCGTGAAGCCGCCGCCAAAGGTGCGCAGATCATCCTGATTCAAGAGCTGTTCGAGGCACCGTACTTTTGCCAGAAGCCGAATCCGGATTACCTGCAACTGGCAACGACCGTTGAAGAAAACGTCGCCATCAGGCATTTCCAGAAAATCGCCCAAGAACTTCAAGTGGTGTTGCCGATCAGCTTCTACGAGCTGGCCGGGCGGGCGCGCTTCAACAGCATCGCGATCATCGACGCTGATGGCAGCAACCTCGGGATTTATCGTAAAAGCCACATCCCGGACGGCCCGGGCTATCACGAGAAGTATTACTTCAACCCGGGCGACACCGGTTTCAAAGTGTGGAACACCCGTTACGCGAAAATCGGCGTAGGCATCTGCTGGGATCAGTGGTTTCCGGAAGCGGCGCGCAGCATGGCCTTGCAAGGCGCGGAAATTCTCTTTTATCCAACCGCGATCGGCAGCGAGCCACACGACAACAGCATTTCTTCGCGCGATCACTGGCAACGTGTGCAGCAGGGCCATGCCGGCGCCAACCTGATGCCGCTGATCGCCAGCAACCGCATCGGCAACGAAGAACAGGACGGTTATGACATCACCTTCTATGGCTCTTCGTTCATCGCCAACCAGTTCGGTGAAAAAGTGCAGGAGCTGAATAAAACCGAAGAAGGTATTCTTGTGCACACGTTCAACCTCGACGAGCTGGAGCATATTCGCAGCGCGTGGGGTTCATTCCGCGACCGCCGGCCGAATCTGTACGGCGCGTTGAAAACCCTCGACGGTTCCCTGGAGTCCTGATGACCACATTGAAAAGTACCCCACGCGCCGACGGCTTCTACATGCCCGCCGAGTGGGCGCCACAAACCCAAACCTGGATGATCTGGCCCGAGCGCCCGGACAACTGGCGTCTGGGTGGCAAACCGGCGCAGGCCGCGCACGCCACAGTGGCCAAAGCCATCGCCCGCTTCGAGCCGGTGACCGTTGCCGTCTCCGCCGGCCAATACGAAAACGCCCGCGCGCGCCTCGATGTGCCGAATATCCGCGTGGTGGAAATGTCCAGCGACGACGCCTGGGTTCGCGACAGCGGCCCGACCTTCGTCATCAACAATCGTGGCGAAGTGCGCGGTGTGAACTGGGATTTCAACGCCTGGGGTGGTTTCGATGGCGGTCTGTATGCGCCGTGGAATCGTGACTCGCAGGTCGGCGGCAAAATCCTCGAGATCGAGCGCAGCCCGCGCTACCGCACTGAAGGTTTCGTGCTCGAAGGCGGTTCGATTCATGTCGACGGCGAAGGCACTTTGATCACCACCGAAGAATGCCTGCTCAACCGCAATCGCAACCCGCACCTGAGCCGCGAAGAAATCGAAGCGGTGCTCAGTGACAACCTGTCCGTGGACAAGATCATCTGGCTGCCGGATGGTCTGTTCAACGACGAAACCGACGGCCACGTGGATAACTTCTGCTGCTACGTGCGCCCGGGTGAAGTATTGCTGGCGTGGACCGACGATCCGCAGGATCCGAACTATCCACGCTGCCAGGCCGCAATGCGCGTGCTGCAAGACAGCACCGACGCCAAGGGCCGCCCGTTCACGGTGCACAAAATGCCGATTCCGGGGCCGTTGTATGCGACCGAGGAAGAGTGCGCCGGGGTCGATCCGGTGGACGGCTCGCAGGAGCGTAATCCGTCCGTGCGCCTGGCCGGTTCCTACGTGAATTTCCTGATCGTCAACGGCGGCATCATCGCGCCGAGCTTCGATGACCCGATGGACGCGCCAGCCAAGGAAATCCTGCAGAAGCTGTTCCCGCAGCACGAAGTGGTGATGGTGCCGGGCCGCGAACTGTTACTGGGTGGCGGCAATATTCACTGCCTTACCCAGCAACAGCCGGCGCCGCACAAAGAGTGAGTTGAGTCGTAACAGCTTGAGTTGGTTAACAAATCAGCCTGGCAATGATTAGCTCGCTACGCATGAAAGCAAGCCCGCAGCCCGTCAGGACCGCGGGCTTGTTTGTATCCGCCGGTCGCTGTTCGGCGCGCTTTGGCATAGCTCTTGTATTGCTTCTGTTGCACTAGGGAGGGCGGGGAACTTCAACAGTTCTGTCACAAACCTTGGATAACTTAGCCGCTCATGAACGGGGGAGAGCGCTGAAATGAACGCCGAAGTGAACGTAGTCAGCGAGCGGACTGTGCATCCCATGGCCGTCAATGGCGAATCGCTCCAGCTTGTCGCGCACTGGTTGAAGTCCAATGGAACGCGTCAGATCAGAGAACCTGATCCGCGCCGGATGATGATCGAGCGCTACCCCGCTGGGCTGTTCAGCGAGGCCGAACTGGAAGCGTTGTGGGATGTGATGGAAGGACAGGAGTAACAGGGATTGATCAAAGCGCTGCCGGGATTGGCGGCGCTTTTTTTTGCCTGAATTTTATCTACAGGTATTCAAAGGTGGGAGCGAGCCTGCTCGCGAAGGCGTCCGCCCTGCCAATGACTCGTTGACTGATTCATCGCTTTTCGCGAGCAGGCTCGCTCCCACAAATCAAAACTCCCTGCTTAATCTGGTTTTCCTGCAATCGCCCAGCTAAGAATTTACGTTTCTTAGACGTTTTTCGCCTATTTAAAGACGATTCTTGAAATTGACACACTGTTAAGGGCGCGGCTACGATTCCGCCCAACGCCTGTGGCTAACCGCCATGACTCAAAATAAGGAGCAGGCCCGCCATGACGTATCCGTCGGCGGGTCTTTTTGTTTCGGGGTGAATACAAGAGTGCAAAAGCGCCGTTTCAGCCGTTCGACACAGCGCGTTTCAACCCGTAATAAGGAAAACAAAATGTTGAACAAGCGAATCAGTCTGATCGCACTGGGGATGTTGAGTGCTACACAGGCCATGGCTAACGACCAGGCCGAATCCAAGGGTTTCGTTGAAGACAGCAGCCTCAAAGTGCTGCTGCGCAACGCCTACATCAATCGTGATTACAAAGACGGTCGCCCGGACAAAGCCGAGTGGGGCCAGGCGGCGATCGGGACGTTCTCGTCCGGCTTCACCCAAGGCACCGTGGGTGTCGGTGTTGACGCCTTTGGTCTGTACGCACTGCGTCTGGACGGTGGCAAGGGACGCACCGGCGCCCAAGGCATCGACTTCTTCAAGCAGGAAAATGACGGTCGCGCCAACCACGACATCGCCAAGGGCGGCGCAGCGGTCAAATTCCGCTTCTCCAACACCGTGCTGACCTACGGCGACCAGATGCCGGCCCTGCCGGTGCTGAGTTACGACAACGTGCGTCTGTTGCCGGAAAGCTACACCGGTACTTTGATCACTTCCCGTGAGATCAAAGGTCTGGAGTTGAATGCCGGTCGTTTTACCGCTGAATCGCGCAAGAGCGATGAAGGCCGTGACAGCGGCGGTCTGAAGTCGATCAATGTATTGGGCGGCAGCTATCAGTTCACCGAACGCTTCAAAGGCGCGCTCTATGCGTCGGACGTTGAAGACGTCTTGAAGAAACAGTACGTGAACGCCAACTACGTGATTCCGTTCAACAAGGACCAGTCGCTGACCCTGGACTTCAACGGCTATCGCACCAAACTGGACAACTCCTATGTCCGCGAAAACGGTGTAACCGGCGACGACAACAAGATCTGGAGCCTGGCGGCGACCTTCGCCACCGGCCCGCATTCGTTCACCGTGGCGCACCAGCGTTCCACCGGCGACAGCAACCTGGGTTACGCCTACGGCGGTTATCAGAAAGATCAGGGGCGTGTCGGTGACGGTGGCAATACCATCTACCTGGCCAACTCCTACTGGTCGGACTTCAACGCCGAAGATGAACGCAGCTGGCAGCTGGGCTACGGCCTGGACTTCGGTGTATTCGGCGTTCCGGGTCTGAGCTACAACTTCGCTTACGTGCGTGGCGACAACATCACCACCTCCACCAGCGAAGGCGGCACCGAGCGCGAGATCTTCAACCAGTTCAAGTACGTCGTGCAAAGTGGTCCGGCCAAAGACCTGAGCGTGAAACTGCGCAGCTCGATTCTGCGTGTCTCGCAGAAATCCAGCGAGTACAACGTCAGCGGTAACGAAGTGCGAGTATTCGTGGACTATCCGATCAATATCTTCTGATGATCGAAATGCTGTAAGAAAAATGAGAAAACCCCGATTCGTTCGGGGTTTTTTTTCGACGGTTTTTCAGTCGAAACCGGAAATAACCAGAGTTTTTGTCATGTAAAAGTTGTTTTCGATGCGCTGCAGGTTTCGTTTCAAACAACACTTCAAATGCCTGAAATTCTTTCTCATGGACGCAAATTCTCCACCTAATAGATTAGGGCGTTCAACGCAGCGGAGAATCTGGTAATGATCGTTTTGAACAGAGAAGTGGGCGAATCGCTACGGCGCGACAAATTTGTCAACGTCCAGGGTGGTGACTTCAATCTCTACGGTCATTTTGCCGACTTCGTCAGACTGACCAAGAGTTGGGAAAACATGGAGCCTGACAGCTATTACGGTCAGGCCGAAGCCGGCATGCGCTACCGTCGTTACAGCGACTTTGAATACAACCCGAAAACCCGCGAACTCAAACAACTCGAGCATCGCGCCTATGTGCAATCGAAAGCGAACAACGCTTACGTCGGTGGCGTGGTACGGCATTTTCAGGACTTTTCCGAAGAAGTGATCTCTTCACCGGTGATGCGCAGCCTGATCGACACCGATTTCGAAGTGTACAAGAGCGTTCTGCCGGAAGAGTTGCACGATGAAATCTGGCAATGCCAGATCCATCAGATTCGCATCGAGATCAAACCCGGCAAACAGCTGGAAATCACTCCCGAAGGCATTCACTGCGATGGCTATCCGTTCAGCGGCGTGCACTTCTGGGGACGCAATAACGTCGAGGGTGCGGAGAGTCGTCTGTACGACATCCACAAGCATCAATTGGCGGCGACCACCTACGAGGAAATTCTCGACACCACCTACTTCCTCGATCGCGACATGCGTCACTACGTGACCCCGGCGCGCAACACTCACACGCATGCCATGGCATACCGGCAGATTCTGGCAATTTCCTTCTCGCGGCCCGGGACCGCTTTCGACATTGTTCGCTAATCAGATCACCCCAATCGACGGCGTCGAATGCTCGACGCCAGTGGTCCTGCGCCGGGCTACGGCCAAGGATGCGCAACGCATGGAACGCTTCTTCCGCCAGTTCGACGAAGTGTCGTTCTGCGAATGGCAGGACGCCAAATGCCTGCGCGGCGTGTTGATCCAGAAAACCACCACGGCGTACCTGGCGTTCGATGTCGACGGCGAGATCGTCGGCGCGGTGCTGGGCGGCATGCTCGGCAGCCGCGGCACGATCAATCATCTGGCCGTCAGCCCGCGCTACCGCAGCCAGGGCGTGGGTCAGCGCCTGGTCGAAGCCGCGTCATCCGACATGAAGCGGGTCGGGGTTCTGCGGATGTTTCTGTTCGTCGACGATGCTAACCTCGCGGGCAAGCGATTCTGGACCGCCCAGGGTTTTTGCGAACCTCACGGCGAACGGACATTTGAGAGGGATCTATGAATGAAAGGTCCGGCAGCGCACCGTTGATGGCGACTCATCAACCGTCGCGCACGTTTGCCGAAGCCAGCCCGGTAGTCGCCGGGTATTTCACCGTGTCGTTTGTCTTCGGGCTGATGGCGGTCAACGCTGGTTTGCCGATGTGGCTGCCGGTGGCGATGTGCTTGTTCGTGTATGCCGGCGCATCGCAATTCGCCGCGCTGGCGCTGATCTCCAGCGGCGCATCGCTGACCACCATCGTACTGACCACGTTCCTGATCAATGCGCGGCACATGCTGATGTCGGTGTACATGGCCAAGGCCCTGCGCGCCCTTGGCTTGAGCCGCATGGAACGTTGGGCTTACGCCGGTGGCCTGACCGACGAATCCTTCGCCTTCCACAGCGTCAAGCTCGGCACAGGCGCCCCGGTCAACGTGCGTTATCTGATCGGTTTCAACCTGTTCTGCCACACCTCGTGGGTGCTCGGCGGTTTGCTCGGTGCAGTCTGCGCGCAGTACGCGGCGCACTTGATCAAATATCAGCTCGATTACGCGCTCACGGCGATGATGCTCTACGTGCTGGTCTCGCTGTGCAACACGCGCAAAAAACTGATCGCCGCCGCTGCCGCCGTGGTCTGCATGGGGGCACTGAGCCTGATCGGCAGTTCGCCCTTCAACGTATTTATCGCCACGTTTGTGGGCTGCGGAGTGGGTGTATGCCTGACCAAACGTTCCTGATTCTGGTGGTGGCATTGATGATGGCCGTGACCTTTCTGCCACGTGCCTTGCCGCTGCAGATCAACACCGAACACTGGCCGCCGTTCGTGGCGCGGGCGCTGGAATATTTGCCGGTGGCGATCGTCGCTGCGATCAGCCTCACGCCCCTGTTGATCAAGGACCGGCAGATACAGCTCGATCGCCCGGAATTCTATGCCGCGATTCCGACGTTGCTATGTGCGTATTTCAGCAAAAACCTCTTTCTCAGTGTGGCGGTGGGGACGGCTGCGTACATTGCGCTCGGCTCGTTCATGTAGCGGCATATCGACGACATCGTTCAACGCCTGGTGCGACAACTCCGGATTGTTCACCGCCAGGCGCACTTCGAGAAAATCCTCGAAACCGGGGAAGATCGTCAGGCCGTTCTTCTGCGCCGCTTCACGCGAGACCATACCGACCGCATCCATCTGTGTGATGAGCGACAGCGTCAAGGTCTCGCTGCATGAATAGACCATGCGCTGACCGTTCTCGTGATTACCCAGGCCGGCGTCGAGAAAACGCAAAAAGCTGTGGGAATACGGACAGTCTTCTGCAGGACGCACCTGGAACTTGTTGCCCAGCAAGGTCAAAGGATCGTTTTCCTGACCGCAATGCGCACCAACCACCTGCACCTGCACATCCGGCAGCACGATGCTCGGCAAGCCGGGACGCTGCGGACCGATCAGCACGGCGAGGTCGAAATCTTCGTTCTTGAGCTTGCTGAGATTTTCCATCGACTCGGCGTAGCTGAATTCCATCTGATAATCGGGAAATACCTCGATCAACCGTCCGATCATGCGCCGGTTGAAGTCAGGCGACAGCGTGTTGTTCAACGCCACCTTCAACGTCCGCTGCCCCGGCACCTTCAGGGCCTCGACCTTTTCCTCCATCTGCCGCGTGGCGATCAACACTTTGTCGATGTAGGGCGTCAGCTCCGTGCCTTGCGGCGTCAGCGTCAGCCCCTTGTTTGAACGGCGAAACAAGCGGAAACCGAACTGCTCTTCGACCTTGTTCAACTGCGCGGCCAACGCCTGCACAGTCAGGCACGAATGCTCGGCTGCAGCCGACAACGAGCCGGTCTGCACGATGCGCATGAGGTTGCGTAAGGTTCTGCTATCCATGGGTAATGCCCTCTGAAGTGGGCTGGGTATTGTTGTTTACGAAACGACCGAACCGGCGCCATATGCCGGCTATATTCCTGCACCTGAGCATAGTTGTCGCGGATTTAGTAGCGAATTGATTCCCCCGCCGATGGCTGGAGGCTGACAGAGGATCGGGGTTTTTGGTGGCGTGGGGGTGATGGAGGTCATAAAAAGTGCTGGGTTTTGGTGCGTGGGGGCGGTTTTTCCGATGAGAAACGGCTTACATCCTCCGAGGTTTTTGCCAGCGTCACGCGCAGAACGATCTCAGGCAGAGTAGCGATTTAGCTGATAGCGCTTACCTGTCAAAGGAGTTGAAATGGATGCCTGGCATTCGATCCATGGCGGTTAACAACCACCTATCAACTTCGCGTTGACCGACGAAGATCCCTCCGACCACAACGTAGAGGTAGCGCTGATGTAGCTACAAAATCACAACGAGGTAATCGTAATGGCTGCACTACTGAAAACTACCGATGTGCGTTGCCGCATTGATGAGGATTTGAAAACGCGTGCCACTGAAGTCTTAAACGCTTGCGGGCTGAGCATCAGCGACGCCATGCGACTTTTTCTGCGACAGGTTGTTGCCACTCAGGGGCTTCCCTTCGAGGTGCGAGTTCCATCAGAGAAAACGGCGCGCGCAATGATGGAAGCACGAGAAATCCGTCAGCGTTTCGACTCCATAGACGACATGCTGAGGACTGTTGATGGCGAAACCGGAGAAAACGCAAAAACGCGCTGATCGGCCTAAACAGTGTGCACAGACTTCTGAATTCAAGAATTCTTGGGATCGTTATAACCGTGCCGGAAGGCGAGACATGAACGACGTCCGGAATGTGATGGCGATGTTTGTTCTTGGGGCAGCAATTACCCGCAGAATATCTGGATACATAAGCCGGCTTAACTCCGGCTTCTGTGCGGCTGTTTGTTGCGATTGTTCGTTTGTGTATCAAAACTCTAAAAAATTACAGTTTTGTACTAGTCTTGAGCTAAGACAAAATCAGGAGGCGTCTATGCCTACCTCATCTCCAGCCCTCATCCCACGCGAACAACTCGACGCCCCCGAAGCCGGTCGCGTCGCGCTGAAGTTCTTCTTCAACCTTATGGAGCGTTGGGGCTGCAGCGCAGAGCAGCAACGCACATTGCTGGGCGGCGTCGGCAACACCACGTTTTATAAATACAAACATTTGCCGAACATACGTCTGCCTAACGACACCCTTGAGCGGATCTCCTACCTGATGGGCATTCACAAGGCGTTGAGCATCATCTTCAGCAACAGCCGCGAGCGCGCTTACGCTTGGGTCAGCAGCCCGAACACCGCGGCACCGTTCAACGGCAAAACCGCACTGGATTACATGCTGGCGGGCAGGGTGGTCGACATCGCCGATGTGCGCCGCTACCTCGATGGAGTGCGCGGTTGAAAACGCCGACGCTGGTCGAGGTGCCATGGCCGCGCGCGTATCGCATCGTCAACAGCAGCTTCCCGCCGATTGCGCTGTTCGAAGATGTGCTCGATCCAGAAGACCTCGAAGTCGCCTACGCCATCGAAGCGCTAACCAATGATCGTCTGATCGAGCAGGCCGGCGTGCTCGCTCGCGTGCGCCCGGAAGATCGCCTGTCCGGCCCCGGTTCCAGTCCAGTAATGGCCGCGTTTACCCATGTCGGCAAACGCAGCCGTTTCAGCGACGGCACCTTCGGCGTCTATTACGCTGCCAGCAGCCAGGCCGCAGCCATCGCCGAAACCTGTTTCCACCAGGAACGCTTCCTCGCCGCAACCCAGGAAGCCGACCTCGAATTGACCATGCGCACTTACGTCAATCAGGTGATCAAACCGCTGCATGACGTTCGTCATGGCTTTGATCATTTGCATCAGCCTGATCCGGACGCCTACGGGCCGTCGCAGGTATTTGCGCGGCAATTGCGCGATGCTGAATCTTGGGGCTTGCTCTATAACAGCGTGCGATTGGCGGGGCATGAATGCGTTGCGGCGTTTCGGCCCCCGGCGGTTTCGATTCCGAAGCAGGGCAAGCATTTGCGCTATGTGTGGAGTGCGGGTCAGCAGAAGATTTCGTTTGTGTTCGAGATCAGTCAGGTCTGAAACGCAAAAAGCCCTCGAAGGGGTCTGTCCCCAATACTGCTTGAGCCTAACTTCCCTCGATCAAAGCCCGCTCCTCCAGCCAGATCTCTTGCACGAACTGATCGGTGATCGCATAAATGCCATGCCCGCGTCGCATGATGATGTTCTCGGCAACCAGCGCAATCACTACCGGCTGAATCTCTTCGACCCGCACCTCTCGCCCGACGGACTTTGAATATTCAGCCGCTGCGTCTGTGGAAAAAATTCCGCGAGCATCGCCTTCTGTAGATGCGATCTTGTTGAAAACGGCTTGAGCCAAGCTACCCAGTTGCTCGACTTTTTCCAGCTCGATGCTTGCCGCCGCCGAACGTAGTGTACTGGCGATTACTGGCAGAAAAACATCTGGCTCGCCCTCTTGCTGTAAGAGTTGGCGTAGGGCCTTCAGCATTTCTTCAGGCCGATTGCCCAAAGTGTCAAACGCTTCGATTGCAGCTTCGAGGGACGGTAATTTGTCCTGCTTCACGGTCATTGCGAGTCGGTTTAGCAGGAATTCAACGTAATCGCCTTTCAGCAAGGGATAGGCTGCTGACGTGGCTCCGGAAAAGGCGTGGTTGCGTTTGGCGGTCAGTTCGCTGACTTGCGCTCTGTGCGAACCTGTGCCGATAAATAGAAAGTATCCCGGCGTTTTCGGACGAGGGTTGATTGCATCGCGGGCGGCTTTGAGTGCCAGGAGCAGCTGATTACCGTCGTCTGAGGAAATGGCATGCTGCACCTCGTCAATGATCAACACCAGATCAGTCTTGGCTTGATCTACGACTTCGGTGAGTGCTTGCGCCAGTGTTGGGCCGTCGACGTTACCAATGCTGTCGAGTTTAAAGCCGAACTTGAATCCAGCGGCGCCGATTTCAACATTGCTGACTCGCTTGAAGGTTTCCAAGGCAGAGGAGCCAGGTGTTTGCAGATCTTTCAGGGTTTTCCGGATGGCGTTGTGCACGAGCGTTGCCGGGTTAGCCAGAGTGTCGCTCCATAAATCGACGTAGATGACCAAAGCGCCTGCTTCTTCCAGGGCCGGGATGAGATCATTCCTCAGAAACGTCGTTTTGCCTGTGCGGCGCAGACCAGATAGAAACAAGCCTGAGCGCAAACCTTCGTCGAGCACACCTGGGTTAAGAAGCTGGTTAGCCATTGACTCAGCCAGTTCTGGTCGCTGAAAAATGCTGCTCATGCGATTACACCTTTTTATGTGCACACCATAATTATTGCTATTTCATAATTTAGCATAAAGATGGAAACGAGGACCGTCGGTTCAAAGTCCGCGCTTTCGAAGTGTGTAAGAGGAAGTGTGGCCAATCGCGCGAAGTGCGAGGGAGAAGCTACTTTCACCGGGGGAAAGTGCCAGGGATATAAACAAAGCAGAAACAACAAAGCCCCTGCATTTCTGCAGGGGCTTCGTTTTGTTTGGTGCCGGCACCAGGAGTCGAACCCGGGACCTACTGATTACAAGTCAGTTGCTCTACCAACTGAGCTATACCGGCGTGTGGGCGACGATTATAGCGATTGGGAAGATCCTGTAAACCCCTGAATTCAGACTATTTTTGCATCCGTTCTAATCAAGCCCTGCGCAGCACATTGCGCAGGGTTTGCACGGCCTTCACGGTGCGGCTGTTCTGCAGGACCGATAGTCGCGCTTCGGCCTGCTCCGCGCGTTGCAGGGCGTTGGCCAGTTGTTGGGCGGTGTCGAGTTCGCTGGGGCTGAGCGGGTGAGCGAAGGCGTGGCCTTTGCACAACTGGAAGTTGTCGAGATTGCACGGTGGGATATCGAAAGCAGGTTTGAGGTTCAGGTGTTCGTCGGCGAGGAACCAGGTGTTGAGACCGTCGAACAGGATGGCCTGATAACCGGCGTCGGTGACCAGCGGTTCCCACGTGTGGTCGCGCTCCCAGGGGGTCTCGATGACGATGATCCAGGGACGGAAGCGAGTGAAGTCCATGCCGCGCAGGACGCTTTCTTCGTGGCCTTCGACGTCGATTTTCAGGAAATGGATCGGTCGATCAGCGGCATATTGTTCGCAGATCGACGTCAGTGTGCGCGAGTCTACTGTGAGGCTGCGCACCTCCATGCCTTGATCTTTGTGCTGTTTGGCGATCGCCGGGTCGGCCGTGGACAGGCCGGTATCGGGGATAGCGTAGAAAGTCATTTCGCCGGGCCGATCGCTGGCGATGCATTGCACAGTAGTGTCGTGCGGACGTTGCTGACAGAGGGCGTCGTAGTAGTTCTGTATCGGTTCGACGTTCACGCCGTTCCAGCCGTGGTCATAGAAGGCTTTGGTGACCGAATCGTGGTTCGGGTCATTGGCTCCTACATCGATATAGAAGCCGTCTTCGACTTGCTTGAGGGCACGCCACAAGCGGACGTCTTCAAAATTCTGCGCATAAGAAATAAACGTCACGGTCGCATCCTGTCGGGTTTGTTTTGTTCTTGTTGGGACGCGTGCGGGTGGCACGTTGTGGCCTTGTATAGCAAGGCGGGCGAGATGCCGCAATTATTCGCTGCGAGCGGGTGCAATCAGGCGGTTATGTCGTTTTGATTGGCGGCTTATGCACATTCGGCTGGCATGGAATCGGGTCAGGCGGGATTTTCTGGAAGCGTTCTCATTTTGTTCGCAAATTCCTGTTTTAACGGTTTTTTATTAATGTGAACAATAAATGAACAGCGCTGTTAATGGCTTGAAACAGGCGTAAATATTGGATCCACTATGGATTCATCAACAGAGTTATCCACAGGGTGGTCGCGTTTTATCTGCGTTCGGCCAACATCAGCAAATTCCGCGGCGTAAGGGGGGCTGAGCAAAAAGTGCCAAGGCGTACGGCGTAGCCCTGTTCGACGAGGAACAGCGCCCGATCCAGATTCAACCAAAGCTCCAGTGGCCGTCGGAACAACCCGCGGAGCAATTCCAGGTTGCGTACTTCGGCCAGTCGCTGCCAACCGGTAGCTTCCAGTTTTTCCCAATCCGTCGGTCCGACTGTGGATAACTCTTTCAGCGCGGCCAGATCGCGGCAGTAGTCAGGGAAGGGTTTATCCAGCCAGGCGCTCGGCAGAGATGGGGTTGGCAAATACTCGTCAGTACCGCGCAACTGCCGTTGCAGACAATCGAAAGCCAAGCGTCGGGCCATCGAGGTATCGCGCTGGCGTTTGACCCTCGCACCGGCGGTGACGGTTTCGCTCATCGGCAGAGCCAGATCTTCGAGTGATAGCCGTAGGGCTGATCGCAAACCCTCAGAAGACAGTGGCTGATACTCGCTGCGATTGATCCGGTTGTAGCAACATGGCGCGATCGCCATCTGCTGACATCCGGCGGCACTCGCCAATCGCATGAGGCGTACGTGCAGATCGCCGCAGGCGTGCAGGGCGATGGGTGTGTGACTGGCGCTCACCACGGCAGCGGCGTCCGCCGCGAGTACGTCCTGCTCCACATGCAGCGCATGCAAGTCATGACGCTGACTCAGCGCCTGACCGCTCGCAACCAACAAAGGATCATATTCGACACAAGTCAGTTGCTGCCCTTCATTCAACAATCGTCGACCCAGATGCCCTTTGCCGGAACACCAGTCCAGCCAATGCGTCGGCTGCGAGGCGAAAGACAGACAACTGGCAAACGCCTCGATCTGCTGCCACTTGCGCCCCGGCACATCGACATTCAAGCGATGCCCGGCAACCTCAAGCGCGTGCCTTGGCAATTCGCCGACTGCACTCAGTTGGGCCGACAATTTCGCCAGTGAGGCAAATGGCTCGGGCGCATCGGTCAGATCAGCAAGATGGTTATGCGCGCGTTCTGCATCTTCCAGCGATCGCCCGCGAAGCCAGGAAGACAATTCCGGGTGACTGGTTTCCCACGCAAGGGAAAGATGCGTAAACGGTCGAGGTTTCCACAGCGCCTGATGCTCAATCAGAAAAGCATCCAGCGCGATGAAGCGGGCGAGCAAGTCATCGCCCGTCAGCACGCAGGAAGTTTCAGCGGCCCTGGCAGGCATCGACGCGCAGCCAGCGCTCCAGCAGCTTGAAGCCGCGTACCAGCACGTAAGCCATGACCAGATAGAACACGCCGGCGGCGAAGAAAATCTCCACTGGCAAATAGGTGCGGGCGATGATCGTGCGGGCCATGCCGGTCAATTCCAGCAGGGTCACGGTGCTGGCCAGGGCGCTGGCCTTGAGCATCAGAATCACTTCGTTGCTGTACGCCGGCAGACCGATCCGCGCTGCACGCGGGAGGATGATGTAGAACATCGCTTTCGGCCTGGACATGCCCAACGCTCGCGCCGCTTCGATCTCGCCCGGTGGAATCGCCTGAATCGCACCGCGCAGAATCTCGGCGATGTACGCCGCTGTGTGCAAGGTCATGGTCACCGTGGCACACCAGAATGGATCGCGCAGGTACGGCCACAGCGAGCTTTCACGCACGGCGTCGAACTGCGCCAGGCCGTAATAGACCAGGAACAGCTGCACCAGCAACGGCGTGCCCCGGAAAAAGAAGATGTAGGCGTAAGGCAGCGAGCGCACGTACCACAGCTTCGAAGATCGGGCGATGCCCAGCGGAATCGCCAGCAGCAGGCCGGCAATCACTGCGATGGCAACCAGTTCGAGGGTCAGGGTCGCGCCCTGCGCCAGTTTCGGCAGCCACTTGATGATGACTTCCCAATTCATTGCGCGCTCCTCGCAAAGCCGCGGGCGGCGCGTTTTTCCAGGAAATGCATGCCGGTCATCGCCAGTACCGTCAGGGCGAGGTACATGACCGCCGCGACCATATAGAAGGTGAATGGCTGTTTCGACACGGTCACGCCGATCTGCGCGTGACGCATGATTTCTTCCAGACCGATGACCGATACCAGCGCGGTGTCTTTCATCAGGATCATGAACAGATTGCCCAGGCCGGGCAGGGCGATGCGCCACATCTGCGGCATGATCAACCGGGTGAAGATCCGCCACTTCGACAGGCCCAGGGCCTGGCCGGCCTCACGGTGACCCTTGGGAATGGCAAGCAGGGCGCCACGGAACACTTCCGTGGCGTAGGCGCCGAAGCACAGGCCCAGTGCGATCACACCGGCGGCGAAAGCGTTGAGTTGCAAATCGGGGTTGCCGAAGTACTCACCGAGGGTGCGCATCAGGTTGACCGTACCGAAGTAGATCAACAGCACCCAGAGCAATTCCGGGACGCCGCGCACCAGCGTCGAATAGCTGCCGCCAAGCCATTGCAGCGGCTTGTACGGGGAAGTCTTGGCCAGAGCGCCGAGCAGGCCGAGCACCAGGCCCAGGCACAGGGCGGTGAGCGCCAGTTGGACGGTCATCAGCGCGCCAGCGGCGAGCGCCGGGCCGAATCCGTAGAGGTCGATAATCATGGGTTTCTGTTCAAATTGCGGCAGGCAAAGTCGGGAGCCGGCGCCGCTTGTTCACGGCGCCAGTCCCACAGGTCAGATCAATAGATGCTGAACGGGAAGTACTTGTCGTTGATTTTCTTGTAGGTACCGTCAGCGACGATTTCCTTCAGTGCAGCGTTCAGCTTGTTGCGCAGTTCGTTGTCACCCTTGCGCACGGCGATGCCGATCTTGTCGCTTTCCACCACCGGGTCGCCCTTGAACTCATAGTTCTTGCCAGCGTCGGTTTTCAGCCAATCGTAGTTGGCGTATTTGTCGGCGAGGATCGCATCGACACGACCGGAGGTAAGGTCGAGGTAGGCGTTTTCCTGGGTATCGTAGAGGCTGACCTTGATGTCATCACCGTAGGTGTCTTCGAGCCAGGTGCCGGCCAGCGTTGCGCGCTGGGTGCCGATGGTCTTGCCCTTGAGCGAGTCCTTGTCGGTTTTGAAATCGACATTTTTCGGCGCGATGAACTGCAGTTTGTTCGAGTAGTACGGGTCAGTGAAATCCACCGCGGCTTTGCGCTCTTCGGTGATCGACAGCGAGGAGATCAGGAAGTCGAACTTCTTCGCGTTCAGGGCCGGAATGATGCCGTCCCAGTCAGAGGTGACGACGGAGCATTCGGCTTTCATCTTTGCGCACAGGGCGTCGCCGATTTCCTTGTCGAAGCCGACAACCTGTCCGCTGGCATCTTTGTTGTTGAACGGCGGGTAGGCCGCTTCGATGCCCATTTTCAGGGTTTCAGCCATGGCACCGGCGCTGAACGCGAGGGTGACTGCGGCGGCCAGGAAGACCTTCTTGAAATTCTGCATGCATGTTGCTCCGTTAGCGGTTGCTGGACATGAATTGTTTGCAGCGCGCCGAAAGCGGGTTGTCGAACACCTGCTGTGGCGATCCTTGCTCTTCTATAAGGCCCTGATGAAGGAACACCACTTCGCTGGAGACCTGACGGGCGAAGCCCATTTCGTGGGTCACGAGCAGCATGGTGCGGCCTTCTTCGGCCAATGCGCGGATGACACTAAGTACTTCCTGAACCATTTCCGGGTCAAGGGCGGAGGTGGGCTCGTCGAACAGAATGACTTTCGGCTGCATCGCCAGTGTGCGGGCGATCGCTGCGCGTTGTTGCTGGCCGCCGGACAGTTGCGCCGGGTAGGCGTGGCGCTTGTCGGCGATACCGACCTTGGCCAGCAGGGCTTCGGCGACTTCGATGGCCTCGGCCTTGCTCTGGCCGAGCACCCGGCGCGGGGCTTCGATGATGTTGTCGAGCACGCTCATGTGCGGCCACAGATTAAAGTTTTGAAATACAAAACCGATCTCCGAGCGCAGGCGATTGATCTGCTTGCCGTCGGCGGCAACCAGTTCGCCATTCTTGGCGGCTTTGAGCTTGAGTTCTTCACCGGCCACCAGGATCTGGCCCTGATGCGGGTTTTCCAACAGGTTGATGCAACGCAGGAACGTGGACTTGCCGGAACCGGAAGAGCCGAGGATCGAGATCACGTCGCCGTCGCGGGCGGTCAGCGAGATGCCTTTGAGCACCTCAAGCTGTCCGTAGCGTTTGTGCAAGTTGCGGATTTCCAGCGCGGGCGTGGCCTCAGCCATGTGCGTTCCTCATATATGTTGCGCTCCTGCTGTTGGCGGGCCTTCCAGGCGAGGCGGCCAAGCTAGCATAGCGTTTCAATGGCAGCCAACAGCGCTACGAGCGGTAATCGGGTGGCCTGTGGCGGGTTGTCGCATCGGCGCAGCAGACTGTCGCCCCATCAACAACCGAACGGGTGTTTGATCATGCAGACCCGTAGGTGTCGCGTAAAAAAAGGCGCGATGTTGCCAGCTTTGGCGGGGTGTTGGAAGCGCTATCCGGCCGAACGTTCCTTATTCGCCCTTTTTCTGTGCGTCGCACACTTTTTCTGTGTGTTTCTGGTGCGCGGATTCGTCTTCAAAGTGAGTCGCAGGGTAACGTTCTGGCGAATAGCCAGTAAACTCAATGACTTGCATCGGATGCCAGAGCCCGCGGCCTTCAAGGACTTGAAACATTTTGGCGCAAATATTGCGTGCAGAATAAGGAACAGGTCGTTGGATTCTTTTTACGAGAAAGAATTTTCAGACGTGCCGGATGCACTCGCTTTCCTTGCAAAGGTAGTCTCTATGAGCAGTACCCCAAGCTCCACTGGCCTCGAACAGGGGCTCAAACCGCGTCATGTGACCATGTTGTCGATCGCCGGTGTGATCGGTGCCGGTCTGTTTGTCGGCTCCGGCCACGCCATTGCTGCCGCCGGCCCGGCCGTGCTGCTGGCCTACGCCGCTGCCGGCACCCTGGTGGTGCTGGTGATGCGCATGCTCGGCGAGATGGCCGTGGCTTCGCCGGACACCGGCTCGTTTTCGACGTATGCCGATCGCGCGATCGGTCACTGGGCCGGTTTCACCATCGGCTGGTTGTACTGGTGGTTCTGGGTGCTGGTGATTCCGCTGGAAGCCAACGCCGCCGCGACCATCCTGCATGCCTGGTTCCCCGGTGTGGATATCTGGGCCTTCGCGCTGGTCATCACCATGCTGCTGACGGTGACCAACCTGTTCAGCGTGAAGAACTACGGCGAGTTCGAGTTCTGGTTCGCCCTGATCAAGGTGCTGGCGATCATCGGCTTCATCGGCCTGGGCCTTGCGGCGATTTTCGGCTTCCTGCCGACCAGTCAGGTCAGTGGTGTCTCGCACTTGTTCGACAGCGGCGGCTTCCTGCCCAACGGCATGGGCGCCGTGCTGGGCGCAATCCTGACTACCATGTTTTCGTTCATGGGTACCGAAATCGTCACCATCGCGGCGGCGGAATCGAAAGACCCGGGCAAGCAGATCTCCAAGGCCACCAACTCGGTGATCTGGCGGATCGGCCTGTTCTACCTGGTGTCGATCTTCATCGTCGTGGCGCTGGTGCCGTGGAACGATCCTACCCTGGCCAACCTCGGTTCCTACCAGACCGTGCTGGAGCGCATGGGCATTCCCAATGCCAAGATGATCGTCGATATTGTCGTGCTGGTCGCGGTGACCAGTTGCCTGAACTCGGCGCTGTACACTTCGTCGCGCATGCTGTTCTCCCTCGGCAAACGCGGCGATGCCCCGGCCATGTCGACCCGCACCAACAAAAGCGGCACGCCTTACTGGGCGGTGATGTTGTCGACCGGCGCAGCCTTCCTCTGCACCTTCGCCAACTATGTGGCTCCGGCCGCGGTGTTCGAATTCCTCCTGGCCAGCTCCGGCGCCATCGCGCTGTTGGTCTATCTGGTCATTGCCTTCTCGCAATTGCGCATGCGTAAACAAAGCGTGGCGCGTGGCGAGAAAATCGAATTCAGCATGTGGCTGTTCCCGGGGCTGACCTGGGCGGTGATCATCTTCATCGTCGCCGCGCTGACCATCATGCTGTTCCAGGAAGCCCACCGCGTGGAAATCCTCGCCACCGGCCTGCTGAGCGTGATGGTGGTGGCTGCCGGTCTGCTGGTATCACGCCGTCGCAAGCTGGAGAAGCGTGGTGCGGTGGTGTTGAACTGAGTCGTAACGTGTAATGCAAAACGGCCGCTGTCAGGGATGACTAGCGGCCGTTTTTTGTTTCTGAGAAGGGCTTATTCGCTCTTGTCTTCCTGGGTCTCTACCGACTTCCCATAAGCATCCAGCGCCACCCCGAAATCCGTAATGAACTGCGGCTCGCTCAGCCAGGCCTGGGCTTGTTCGATGGTCATTCCGTCGGCCCACATGCGGTAGTCGATGAGCATGTCGGCGGCCAGGTGAGTAGCGGCCATGCCTTCGTTGTCGGCGTTTTCCAGATCGAGCAGTTCAGGATGATCGACGATGATGAAGGCCAGCTCGCGCAGCAGGGTCAACAGCATTTCGTTGCGGCTGACGGCTTCGGCGTCGCGCATTTTGCTGAACATCGCCAGGGTGTATTCCGGGATCGGCTCGGCGAGGTGGCCGAGGTCTTCATCCTGATCCAGCGGTTTGCGCCCGACCATACGGATCTGCTTGGCTTTGGCCTTGGCGCGTTTGGCGCGTTTCTGTTGCTTGTTCAGGGATGCCATGGGAGCTCAGTTCTTCTGTTGGGTTTGTGCGGCGATCGCGTCGGATGCCGCTACATAGTCAGCCTGGAAGGCCGGGGATTCGATCCACGCCAGCGCGCCAGCCTCGTCGGTTTCCTGCGACCACTGGCGATACTCGATCAGCGCGGCGAGGATGAAATCCATCGCGCCTTCTTCACCTTCCTGCTCATAGACCAGTTCCAGCAGTGGGTCTTCAAGGAACGCCGTGCACATGGCCTGTTGGCTGATCTTTTCGGCGTCGATCATTTTCTTGAACAGTTCGGTCAGATCCACCGATTCGAAATCGATGCGGTCGTCGTTCGGGTCCAGCTCGACCGGCGCTTCGGCGCGTTTGGTGCGGTTCTGCTTGGCCTTGGTCTTGGCCCGGGCGGCGCGTTTTTGCTGCTTGTTGGCGGAGGCCATGGTGTGTTCCGTCGTGCGTGGAAAAGGGCTTAACTGCGCGGGACTGGCCGTCCGGGTGTGTCGAGGGCCAGTGCGCCGGTCTGCAGCCAGGTCAGAGCGATGGGCCATAGTGTGGCTTGGTATGCGCTACGAAAAAAGCCGAAATGTCCGACTTGTTGTTCGCCGATGTCCTGCGGCTCGATGCGCAGGTGAGTTTTTGTCGCGTTGCTGAAGTAGGCGAGCAGGCGTTCGATCGCCGGGATCGTGCCGTAAGGATCGTCGCCGAGGCTGATGGCCAGGGTCTGCGCGCGGACATTGGCGAAGGGCAGGGCGCCCGACTTTTTCATCAGCGCGCGACCGCTTGGGCGTTGCTCGTAACGTGCGGTAGGCGTGCTCCAGTCGCGGACTACGCCGGTGGGCGTGTCCTCCAGCCAGCCGAGCCGCTTGCCTGGAAAATAGCCGCAGAGCAGCGCCATCAAAGGCATGAGCACATGCCACTTGCCGAACATCCGCCAGCGCTGTTCAGGGGCGTAATCGCGCCAGTAAGCGAACTGCGCCCCGACGGTAACCAGCCGTCGGATGACCGTGCCCGATGCGGCCAGACCGGCCGCGCAACCACCGAAACTGTGCCCGACCACATCGATTGGCTGACCGGGAAACTCCCGATGCGCGCGGTTGAGCATCGCTTGGAAATCCAGCGCACCCCAATCGGTCCACGAGGTACGCAGCCCTTTGATCGACTCGCCGCGCGATTCGCCGATGCCCCGATAGTCGTAGGTCATCACGTCGAAGCCGTGGCTGAACAGATAGGCCGCGAATCGTGAATAGTGCCGACAGCGCACGGAGGTGGCAGGGTTGATGATGACCACCGGGCGCTGAGGATCGGGCGAACTGTGGCGCCAGGTGAAGCCCCCGAGTGCGTAGCCGTCGGCTGCGGTTTCCTTGAAGGGCGTAGCTTTAGTTACAGTCAAAGCTGCTTGGCTCAATTCTGGGTCGCCCACATCGGATGTCTGCTGACAGCGCATGGTGCTTGACCTCGGCGGTTAGGTGCCAACCTTAGTCGCCGCGCTGATCAAGAACAATCCGGCCGGTTCATTCACTGGATTGAATGAGCATGCGTTCTTCGATCAACGCCTGTTCGCGGTTGAGTTCAGCACGTAACTCTTCTTCGCTCGGCAGTATCGTCTTGTAGCTGCTGGCGAACAGTTGCTCATTGCCTTTGAGCATGGAATAGCGCGCCACCGAGTCATTGCTTTCCGCGCTGAGAATGATACCGACGGTTGGCTTGTCACCTTCGCTGCGCTTGAGCTCGTCGTACATGCGCACATACATGTCCATCTGCCCGACATCGCGGGCGCTGAGCTTGCCGCGTTTCAGGTCGATGATCACGAAGCACTTGAGCAGGAAGTTGTAGAACACCAGATCGATATAGAGGTCGACGCCGTCAGTGCTGATGCGTTGTTGGCGGGCGACAAAGGAAAAGCCTTTGCCAAGTTCAAGCAGAAAGCTCTGCAAGTGGTCGATGAGTGCTTGTTCGAGTCCGCTTTCCCTGACTTTGCCTGCCGAGGGCAGGCCGAGGAATTCGAGCATGACCGGATCGCGAATGAATTCCCGCGGATTGCATTTTATCGCGTCGATGTTGGTCGTGGCTTCCTCGACCACCTCGGCTTTGTCCTGACTCATCAGCAGGCGCTCGTAGTAGAGCGTCAGGATCTGACGATCAAGGGCGCGGCTTGACCAGTTGAGGTCGGCGCATTCGTTCATGTACCACAGGCGCGCTTTCTCGTTCTCGACGCGTAGCAGGCGGCGGTAGTGGGTCCAGCTCAATTCGGAACGCACTGCGTTCCAAATTGGAAAAGACTGATAAAAGCTACGCATATATCGCAGATTGCGCTCATCAAATCCCTTCCCGAATTGCCCCGTGAGATCCTTCGCCAGCAGCGCGAGCAACTGCTGGCCATAACCCGCACGCTGAGCGCCTTTCTGTTCGAAATCGACGATATGCCGGCCGATTTGCCAACAGGTCTGCACTTGGATCGTATCGACCGCGCGTAGCACTTTTTGCCGCGCCTGGCGAATCAGCTCGCCCAGTTCGCCCAGCAGTGAATGGATTTTCGGGTCTTGGGTTTCAGCGGGTTTTAGCTGGGTCATCGGGTTTTCCGCGTTCTGGAAACAGAGACGCAAGCATGCCGGTGATGTCGACGCAGGTATGTCGGGCGAACCTGCGAGTTTGGAAGGAAAGCCGGATTGGCGTCGCAGGATATTGCCACCGGAAGGCGCGTAACAGAGTAAATGTCCGTAGTCCATTTCGTACTTTTGCCCGGTCGATCGCCGCAGATTTGGCAACGCTTCGGTGAGCGATCTGGTGTTGCGCTTGAAGGAGGGGAAAAGGCAGGTAAAAGGCTGCTTAAAAAAGCACCTCAGTTGCATCATCGCGAGCGCTTGCCCTTAGGCCTCTGCTCACGCATCCGCCCTTTGCGATAAACCCACAGCCCGAACACGCCGATGGCCAACATGAACGAGGTCCAGAAGCTCTGCCACACGAACTCGAACCAATATCGCCGAGGTTGCAGTGCCAAGGTGTAGGTGCTGCGCGGCCCGCGATTGCTGGTGGTAATGGAACCGCTGATCCAGCTTTCGATGAGCATGTAGATCGAAAGACACACGGCAAAGGCGATCAGCACGCCAGCGAGCACCGTCAGCCAGAATGTCCAGCGGCTCGGCCTGTACGGCAGGGGATGCGGCAAGCGAATACGGGTTCTTTTCTGATTCATGAAGCGGGGCTCGCGCAAGCCGGTCAGGAAACTGCCGGCTCTTGAAGTTGTTCAGTCGGCATCGGCTGCAGGCTGGTTGGGCATGCGGCAAGGTGGGCGCATTCGGCAATCACCTTGAGAATACCGATCACCGCCGGGGTCAGGGTGGTGCCAAGGCAGATGCGCACGCCTGTGGAAGCCTGGCCGTCGGCGAAAAAGATGCCGCTGCCAGCCACGTGGCAACCGCGCTCCGTGGCCAGTTGTTGCAATGCCCGCATGTCGGTGTTCGCAGGCATTTCGATCCAGTGAATGAAGCCGCCGCGAGGTGGCACATAGAGGGTCCCGGCCGGGAAATCCGTGCGCACCAGCGCATCGACAAAACTCGCCAGCGAGGACAGTTGCGATCTCAATCTGGCGCAGTGTTCGTCCATGTAGCCGCGGCCGATGAATTCATTGAGGACATTTTGCGCAAGGCTGGACACGGCCAGGTTGCGCGAAAACATCTGCGCGAGGATGGCATTGCGGTATTTTCCGGCCAGACACCAGCCGACGCGATAACCCGGCGCAATGGTTTTGGAAAACGACGAACAGTAGATCGTCTGGCCGCTGGTGTCGTAGCTCTTGATGGCGCGCGGCCGATCAGCCTCGGGCACCAGGTCGAAGAAGATGTCGTCTTCGATGATCGGCACATCCGCTTCCCGGGCGATCCTTGAAAGGCGCGCGCGCGCTTCGTCGGGCATGATGAAGCCACGCGGATTCTGCAACGTCGGGTTGAGAAAAATCACCGCGACTTTTTTCTGTTTCAGTGCTTCTTCCAGATGATCGACATCCAGGCCCGTACGGCCGTCGGTGCGGATCGGCAGGGCGCGCATGCCCAGGCGTTCGATGGTCTGCAGGATGCCGTAATAGGTCGGGGTTTCGATGGCGACTGTAGCGCCTTTCGACGCGACGGCTTCGAGGGCCAGTTCGAGAGCGATGGTGTCGCCCGATGTCACCAGAATGTCGTCCGGCCCGCAGACAACACCGCGAGTCAGCATCAGGCCGGCAATACGCCTTCGCAGGGCGGGAAGGCCGGGTGGCGCGACCAGGCCGCTCAGCGCGTTGTCAGTCTTGGCAGCCAGCACCGAGAGGCATTTGTTGAGCAGCACGTTGGGCGTGAGATCGCTGTGCAGAACCGCCGAATTCAGCGATGCGGTGGTGCGCGAGGCCGCTTCGGAGAGCATCGCGACCACCGCATGATTGACGTTGACGGTGACACTGGAAAAGTCGAAAGCGCCGGACGGTTTTGCCCGCCCTGATGCCGAGACGAAGTAGCCGACGCGCGGCACCGTCGAGACGTAGGCGTCGGCCTCGAGATCGGCCAGCGCCCGTTGCACCGTGGTGATGCTGGTCTCGAACATCCGCGCCAGAACGCGGATCGACGGCAGTTTCGCTTCGGCCGCCAGGTCACCGCTGTCTATCTGGCGAATAATCCAGTCCTTGACTATCCGCCAGCGCTTGTCCGGCAAATCAAACCTGTCCATAAGTTCTCTGTGATGTTTCGAAACAATTCACAGAAAGTAGAGCAAAACGATCCCCGTTGCAGCAACTATGACGATGTTCAGCGCCACCAGACCGAAGGCGAAGCGGATCAGGCTGTTTTCTTCCTGGCGGTTGGCACCGGCAAGTCCGGTGATCAACGACAGGATCGACAGCGAGCCAAGTGCGCCATGGCCGGCGGCGCTGTTGACCATTGCCGCCAGCCACGGCCCGTGTTCGCTGCTCAGCGCGGCAATGGACGGCATCACCAGCGTGTTGCCGCCGACGTTGGAGCCGGTGACATAACCGGCAATCCCCGCCAGCAGAGCGATCGTCGGCGCCAGCGAAATACCCGACATGGATTGCAACGCGCTTTGCGCCTCGGCGAGAAATCCGGCGTTGACCATCACTTGGGAGAGCAGCAGGAACAGGAAGATTGTCGTGACCGGAAACTTCGCCCGGTTGAACAGCGCTTGCCACGGGAAGCCGGCACCCGCGGTTTGCCTGAACGCCATCAGCACGGTCACGATCAGCAGCGCCAGCCCTGGAGACGCCAGCGGCTTCCATGAAACGTGTTCGCCCCTGACGACCCACAGGCCATCCCAGCCCGACAGCACGAACAGTCCGCGCGACGCCACAATCACTCCCAGCAAGGCCAGATAAGGCCATGCCGCATGCGGCCAGCGCACCAGTTTTTTCCGTTGCGCCCAGGAGATGCCGAGGCCGACGCAAGCCACGGCCAGCCCGGCCAGCACGCCGGAAACTTCCGGGCCGACCCACAGGTTGACGCAATACAGCACGGCAACGAACAGGGCAGTCACGACAAGCAGCCCCAGCCACGGTGTGATCCTGCGGATGCCGGCCTGCCACAAGGCCAGCGACGCCAGGCAGAGGAACACCGGCGCGCTGATCAGCGCCGAATGGCTACCGAGGGATTGCGCCGGCAAATGCGCCAGCAAGGCACCGATCACCGTCGCCAGACCCAGCGTGCCCCACGGCATGATCACCATTCCGGCGAGAGCGATTTTCATCCCCGATTGGCGAGTGAAAAGCCCCATCAGCAGCGGCACCGTGGCGATCAGCGAAACGCCGAAGCCGGTCATCGCTTCCAGCAGCGGTGCCAGCCCCAGCACGATGAAAATCACCTGCGCCGGGGGTGTCCAGCCGAGTTCCTTGACCCACGCGCCGATGGCCTGTGGCGCGCCGCCGCGCTCGACCAGAATGACGAAGGCCAGCCCCGGGACGATTACACACGCCGTGCTGAGAAACAGGATCGTGGTGTCTTGAAAAATCGCCGAGGAGATCGCCGCCGACACCGGTCCGGCAGCGCCCAGTGCCCACAGCACCAGCACCAGCACCACACCGGCCAGCGCCGCCTGTACCGGCGGACGCCGGACGATCAGAATCAGCGCGATCACCAGCGCGATCGGTGACATTTGCAGCAAGAGAGAGCTCATAGCGGTTTCCTTGGCTTAATCGTGCGTCTGTCCGCTGTACTCGGTCGCCCGCATGGAAGCGCGCTGGCAGAACGTCTGATACCACTCGCTCAGGCGTCCTTGCGCCGAGAAATCCGAGAGTTGACGGAAAGCGATCCAGTCCAGCGCCGTCGCCAAGGCGATGTGGCCGACGGTGATCGGGCCATTGAGGTCGACGTGTTCTTCGATGAAGCGGTAAGCCTCCTTGAGTTTGTATGCCTGGCCGTCCGCGTACGCCGGGTAGCGCAAAGCCTCGGGGCGGCGCTCGACTTCCCAGCGCAGCTTGATGCCGACGTCGCACATGCCCTGCGCCAATGCCTGCAGGCGCAACGCCTTGTAGCGCTCGGGGCCGCTTGCCGGGATGAATTTGCGGCCGTCGCTCAGGTCATCGAGGTATTCGCAAATCACGATGGAATCGAACAGTGCGGTGTCGTCGGGCAGCATCAGCACCGGCACTTTACCCAAGGGGTTGGCTTGGTAAATGGTCGCGTTGGGTGAAGTCGGGCTGGTCTCGTGATGTATCACCTCAAGGCTCGATGCGATGCCAAGTTCGTGAGCCAGCACCAGTACCTTGCGGGCGTACGGCGAATGCGTCTGATAGTAAAGTTTCATGCGCGGGTTCCTGTCTCAAGGATTGCGGTGGCGACTCGATGGGCGTCCATGAACAGCCGCGAAGGTGCGCCCGCCGAGGTGACGTAGTGGTTGTAATAACAGGAGCCTTCAGCGAGCGGGCCCAGCACCCAGATGTCACGCACCGCTTCGCCGCTGTTCGACTTGGGGTTGGACGCCGCGTCGACATCGATGCCGTCGATGCCCGGCACATCGGTGCGCGGCCGCACAAGGCCCAGGCGCGCGAGGTCGCGCACCGGTGCGCAGTCGCTGTGGGTGACGCCGCTGCTCTGGACGTAACCGGCGACTCGCTTGAAGTGTTCGATCGCGGGGCGTGAGCCGGGCTTGAGGAAGGTCAGCAGGCCGGCATCACACAGCGCGAGCAGATCGGCGTGGCGCTCCTTCTGCGGGCCGGCGACCAGACGATTGATCGCCTTGTGCCAGCGGCCATAGAACTGCCGATGCGAATCTTCGGTGAGCCCGTCGAAATCGACCGCCTCACGCAGCCGGTCACGCAAGTCGCGCCAGACTTCGATAGCGGCTTTGATCGGCGACGCGCCGCGTCCCAGACGCGCTTCCAGCAAGTCGGCTTCGAGGGTGTCGTAAATCCATGCGTGATAGTTGTAAGGCGTGACGCTGTCGGGGAGTTTGTGGCTGATCAGCTCCAGCGGACTGATTGCGCCGGCAATCGCTTCGAACTCGCGCAGCAAGGCTTCACAAGCGGCCACACCCGCGGGGCCGGCAACGCTGACGGTTCTGAGCTGCTCAAGCAGTTGTTGTGGCGCTGAGGGTTTATGCAGGACGGCGACCGCAGCGGCACGCATCTCCAGCAGCATCAGCGGCAGAATATCCCGTTCGAAATCCAGCCGGCGGTTGTGGGCGTTGACCCGCAACGATTCGATACGCTCGCTCGTCAGCAGCACAGCGGTGTGGCGCAGGCAGCCAATCAAGCCGTTGGGGCGAGTACGAAAAGGCAGCCCGTCCCGCGACTGAATGCAGATCACCGGCTCCTGACCCGAAGGCTGGTAAGTGTGACTGCCATTGGCCATGGGTTTGTAGATCCCGCCTCTGCCAGCAGTCAGCGCCGCCAGGGTGTCCATGGCGCCCAGGCCCAACCCTTCGATCAATACCGTTTCGCCGGGCTCGACGGTGGTGAGGCTGCCGGGCAGCGGATAGATGTTATCGACCCGGTTCTGCCCCGCCACGCGCAGGCGCCCGGTGTGGCCGACGGTCAGCACCAGACGATCCACCGTCACCGCAGTGCCTTGGGCGGTTAGCAGAATGTATTGCTGATTCTCGTTGCGCTCGACCGCTGTGACCTGATGCCGATGCAGATTGACCGTGACCCAGCCGGGTGCTGTCGCGAGGATCCGCGTGAAGGCGTCGGCCAGATAAGCGCCGAGCAGGTGCCGTGGCAGAAAATCCTCCGGCTCGACGTCGCGACCGTCGGCGGCGAGCAGGCCACTGTCGGGGTCAACCTTGACGTGCTGCGCTCGGCACCACGCGAGAAAGTCCGGCCCTGGCCGTTCCCGGGCGTCAGTCAGATCACCGAACGCTGCTGCGTCGGGAAATACCCCGAGCTGACCGGCGACGGTGTTGAGCAACAGGTAGTCCGGTTGATCGGGCCAGTGCGCGCCGCTGCCGAGCACGTTGGGCTCGAAGATGTCGATGACCACCGGTTGTTGCGGGCGTTCCTCAGCGCGGCTCAACAGGCGCTCGAATATCGACAATCCGCGCGAACCGCAGCCGACCAGACCGATGTGCACAGGCGCCTTCACCATCCGCGCTCCTCGCCAAAAAATGACGGGATGACAATTGCCGTACCGGCCGCGACCGCAATGTCGTGGATCATCCGGCCAATCGCGAGATCGAGAATGCCCATGCCGAATGGCGAATAGATCAGCGGTTTGTCTTGGGCGACATGCAGGTCGCCGCGAATCAGCTGCGCCACTGTGCCAGTGACAAAGTCGCGATGGCCGTATTGCTGCTCGGCCAGATGCGGTGAAGTATTGGCCTTCAGGCAATGGGTGATGTCGTCGAAGTAGTTGTAACTTTCCTCGATGATTTCGGCGCCGATATCCCGCAGCGAGATGTTCAGAACAATCTGCCCCGGGCGGAACGTGCCGTGGCCTTTTACGTACGGCTCGCCCGCGCTGGTGGCGAACACCACGATGTCGGCAGTCAGTGCTTCTTCGAGCGACAGCAGGCGTACGTCCGGCAGGCCCATTTGTTCGCCAAATTCCGCGAGGGCTTGCGCCGACTCGGCGTTGAGATCGTGAATGCCCACACTGTCGAAGGACCAGTCGTCGGCGACGAAAGTCTCGACGATATTCCTTGAGATTACCCCGCCACCAATGATCGAAAGTGTCGCCGCGTGCCGGTTCTGGCCATTCAGCCACCAGGCACCCAATACCGCCGACGCCGCCGTGCGCACGGCGCTGATCAGTGCACCTTCGAGCAAGGCATAGGGGTAACCGGTCTGCGGGTCGTTGAGAATCAGCACGGCAGATGCGCGGGGAATGCCTGACTTGATGTTGTCGGGATAACTGGCAATCCACTTGATCCCGGAGACGGATTGATCGCCCTCGCTGTCGACGATGGCCGCCGGCAGCGCAATGATCCGGTTCGCCGGTTGCGCAGGGAAACGCAAAAAGTAACTGTCGGGGTTAACGGTTTCGCCACGCTCGTGGGTCAGGTAGGTCTGCGCCACCATGTCGATGGTTGCATGCCGCAGCCCGTTGAGGATGTCTTTGACGACAGCGCCGGGGATGACGTGGAACGGTTGGATCAGATTCTGTGTGGTCATGAGGATTACGCCGAGAGTGCCAGAGCGATTTCAGGAAAAAGGGGCTGCAGTGCGGTTGCGCCGATCCGCTGGGTGACCCAGTCGTCGCAATAGATGGTTTCGAGATAGCGCTCGCCCATGTCGGGGGAGATCGCCACCACGATATCGTCGGGCCGGATATGCGCCGCCCACTGGCGGATGCCGGCGAGCACAGTGCCGGTGGAGCCGCCGAAGAGCAGGCCGTAGCGTTGCGCCAGCCAACGGCAGACTTTGATCGTCTGTTCCTCGGGAATCGACAGGAAGTCATGAATGCCCGACGACTCGAATATCTCCGGCAGGCGGCTGGTGCCGAGCCCCGGAATATGGCGCGTGCCGCCCGGCAGGCCGAACGTCACCGAGCCAACGGTATCGACGGCAATGACTTTGGTCTGCGGATGATGTTCGGCGAAGTAGTTCTTGCAGCCCATCAGCGTGCCGGTGGTACCCGCGCCGACGAACAGGTAATCCACTTGGGGAAACTTGTGCGCGATGGACTTGGCAGTCGCTTGATAGTGGACGAGAGGGTTGGTCGGATTCTTGTACTGGTTGAGCCAGATGTAGTCGGCATTGTCAGCGACCAGTTGTTCGATCAGGCGAATCCGCGAATTCAGGTAACCGCCATTCTCGTCACGCTGATCGACCATGAGCATTTGCGCGCCCAGGGCGTGAATCAGCTTGCGGTTCGGCGCGGAAATATTCGGGTCGATTACGCAAACGAACTTGTAACCCTTGGCGGCGCAGACCATGGCCAGCGCAACGCCCAGATTCCCCGATGAGGATTCGATAAGGCGGGTCTTGTGGTTGATCAGTCCGCGGACTTCAAGATCAGCGATCAGCGCGTGCGCGGTCTTCAGCTTGATAGAGCCGGCGGGATTCAGTCCTTCGATTTTCAGCTGGATCGTTGCGCTGCAAAGATCGCCGATCTGCACATAACTGTCTTCATTGATGAGTTGCTTGATCATACGTCGTCCGTTTCGCTCTTTTGCCGGGCGCACGGGGGCGCCAGCATTCATCCTGGAATGTTTGAAAAGCAGTAACTGCAGTTCGCCTGTGGGTTGGATTTCAGATTTTTTTGCTGGACAGGAAGTGACCTTGCGGGCGACGCCGATCGATTCAAAAAATCAGGTTTTTGCGCTCTGAGGGCTACAGGAGTCCAGAGTGTTGCGGGGCGCAAAGTAGAGCCAGTCATTGGCTCGCCAAGGCTTGCTTGAAGTATTGGCGAAACGCCATCTGCGCGGAGAGATACAGATTTCCGGTTTTTTCCAGTACAGCTGGAATCCGGGTGTATCGAAGGGCCAAGAGAGGAGGGGGATCAAATCGCAGGCATAAAAACCCCTGAATCTTGCGATTCAGGGGTTTCGGATTAGGCTCCGAGCTCGTATTTTTTAGAAATTATTCTGACGGATAAATCTGCCGATCTTCCTTGGAAGATGTCTGGAGACATCGAAACCAGCTCGAATTCGTTCATACAAGCCATCACTCACAGGGTGATGAGCTACGATTTCCCCGGCGTCCACTTTCATATCAAGCCGAGATGCGTCAAAGACAGCAGCTTCTTTGTACACCACCCAGCTATCCCAACGTACATAAGGATGACATTCCGTAGTCAAAATGCATGAAGGATCATGGTAAATCCCCGCCTTGATTGAGGAAATGTTTACAGCCAAAACACCTTCGTACCCATGTTCATGTGAATAAACAGGGTCATTCATCACGATATGGAGATGGTTGGCCGGGCCGCTGAGTATCAGTAGAGTTCCTTTCCTTAAAATATTCCCTGGCATCAGATCAACTCAGAAACCGCCCTTCCTAGACTTTTACGCTCAAACAATTCTCGAGCCAGCGCTTCTGCCTGATTCTCGTCCTTGCCTAGCGCCCTGAACACTGCTCGAGGATTGATGGGAGTAGAGGAACGCCCTGGGTCGATCCATTCCGGCAGGTGGTCATGAGTGTAATCCACAAGCTCCCAGCGCTTCATTCGCCCAAACTGATCCCAGACATGATCCAAGATCTCAATGTCTGCATCGGACAACTCGTCCAGTTCCTCAATGTCAGTGGGGCCGCGGCTGAGAGAGACTTCGAATTGCGCTTCGGAGGTTATCCAGCTTCGCCAGATAGGCGACTGAATTTGTCCAGTGATGAGATTAAGCGTTGCAGAGAGGACAGGTCCCTGCGCCATTGAGACATGCGAATCGTGCGAAATGGGGGCGCTATAGCGATCCATCGACTCACGATCCGCTAGGTACAGCAGCTTCATGAGTTTTATGTAGGCCATGCGTCCGCCGCGTCTTTGCAAAAAGTAAGCCGCCATCTGGGCTACTTTTTGTTCGCTGAAGATCACAATTAAACCCCTTTCCCCAATCCATAGGGACATGCTGAAAATGGTGCCGAATTATCGGCTCGGTAATAGGTTAGTCAAGCACAGTATCATCCGGTTCGTCCGAATGGCAGGTCTCAATCTGCGCTTGGTTGCTGAAACTGTACATCCATACAGTTCTAGTGGCAACCTACGGCTTGCCTGCCATCTTTAACATGCCGCTGTCTCGCTAGCGAATGTCAGGCATCCAGAGACAGGCAAGATGTCAGCAATTTTTCACCGTCAGGAAATCGCAGGCATAAAAAAACCCTGAATCTTGCGATTCAGGGTTTTCGGTATTTGGTGCCCAGAGACGGAATCGAACCGCCGACACGGGGATTTTCAATCCCCTGCTCTACCGACTGAGCTATCTGGGCAACGGGGCGCATTAAAAGGGTTTTTCGAATTTACGTCAACGACTTTTTGAAAATTTCTTAAATTAATTCCGTCGCTTACGAAATATGCAGGTTATTCGGCTGGCGGCACATAGCCTTCGGCCTTGGCGTATTCCTCGCCGGAGAAGTACTTGTCCATTTCGCCCTGCAGGTATTTGCGATCTTCGGCGTTCATCATGTTCAGACGCTTTTCGTTGATCAGCAGGGTCTGGTGTTTCTGCCAGTCGGCCCAGGCCTTGGCGGAGACGTGGTCGAAAATATCCTGGCCCTTGGCCCCCGGGAAAGGGGCGCGTTCCAGCGCGGGCAGTTCTTCTTTGTACTTGCGGCACATTACGGTGCGGGTCATGGCGACTCTCCTGCATTCAAGACGGCGGCCGCGCGTTCGAGCAAGGTCTTGACCGGGGCAGCAAGGCCCAGGCGCGGCGGGGTGGCGAGGTTATACCAGAGCCAGTCGGCCTCGGCCACGTGATGGCTGGCTTCCTGCACCTGAACCAGCCACGGTTCGATGGATAACTGGAAATGGCTGAACGTGTGAACCAGGCTCGGCAGCGCTTGCTGCTGACCCATGGTCAGCGAGTGCTGATCGGCCAGATGCTGCAGGTCTTCCAGATCATCCAGTTCCGGCAGGCTCCACAGACCGCCCCACAGGCCCGTAGACGGGCGGCGGTAAAGCAGAATTGCGCCTTCGCCATTGGCCAGCATCGGCATCAGCGTGCGTTTCTGCGGAATGGCCTTGCGCGGCTTGGGAATCGGGTAGCGGGTTTCCAGGCCAAGCATGTGCGCTTCACAGCCGCGCTTGAGCGGACACAGCAGGCAACTCGGCTTGCTGCGCGTGCAGAGTGTAGCGCCGAGATCCATCATCGCCTGGGTGTAGGCGTTGACCCGGTCGTGCGGGGTGAACCGCTCGGCGTTGGCCCACAGCTGTCTGGCGACCTTCGGTTCGCCGGGGTAGCCCTCTTGCGCCGTGAAGCGCGCCAGCACGCGTTTGACGTTGCCGTCGAGGATCGGCGCGCGCAGGCCCATGCTGATGCTGGCGATCGCGCCGGCGGTGGACAGACCGATCCCCGGTAGCTCGGTGAGTTTTTCCACGTCACGCGGGAATTCGCCACCGTACTGGCTGACGACGATCTTCGCGGTCTTCTGCAGATTGCGTGCGCGAGTGTAGTAACCCAGCCCGGTCCACAGGTGCAGCACCTCGTCTTCCGGCGCTTCAGCCAGCGCTTCGACCGTCGGCAGCGCTGCCATGAAACGCTCGAAGTAATTGAGCACGGTGCTGACCTGGGTCTGCTGCAACATGATCTCGGACACCCACACCCGGTACGGGTTGATGTCCTGCTGCCACGGCAAATCGTGGCGGCCATGGCGGTCGAACCACTCCAGCACCGCCGTGGAAAACTGCTCCGCTGTCATCGCTTGAACAGCCCCTTCAATGCGTTTTTCAGTTCCGGGCTGACTTTGTCCCCCAGTTTCTCGTCGATCTTCTCGCTCAGTTTGTTGCCGGCCATTTTGCTGGCGACCTGACCGAGACGGTCATTGTCGACGCGGCAGGCCTTGGCGCCCAGTTCCAGCGGGCCACGGCAGCGCAGCGGCCACTCGATGCCGACGAACTTCTCGCCGACCTGACAGGCCGGGTCGGGCATGGCGCTGGTGTCGCCCTCGACGATGATGCCGACGCGGTAATCCATGCCCAAAACGCGCAGGTCGATATCGCCGTCACCGTTGACGGTCATGCCGGGGATGCGCACTTTCAGGTCCGGGTTGCTGGCGACGCCGTTGCGCACGGTCAGGTTGCCCTTGAGCTCTTCGAACGGTGTGTCCTTGCCGCGCGGCTCGCCACTGAGGGTCTTGCGATTGAGGGTGGCGATGCCTTTGCACAATTGCTGTTCAAGATTGGCGTTGAGCAGCACGCCGTTGTTGATGACGAAGCTGGCGTTGCCGTTGAGCGTATCGATCAGCGCCTGTTGGCTATTGCCGCTGCCGGTGAGGCTGCTGGTCAGCGTTACCAGGCCTTTGACCGGGGGATTCTTGCCCTGGCTTTCGATGATTTTTTCCGCCGGCACGCGATTGAGGCGGGTCTGCAGGTTCAGCACCGGCGCGCTTGGGCGCACGTCGAGGGTGCCGTTGGCGACGAAGCCGCCGTTGTACAGATCACCACTCAGGTTAGTCAGCGTCAGCAAGCCGCCCTGGCCGGTGGCTTTGAGCGCGGCGTTCTGGATCGGCAGTTTGTCGAGAGTCAGCTGGCCGAAAGTCAGGTCGGCATCTACGTCCAGTTTCGCCAGGCGTTCCACCGGCAGCAGGCGCTCGGTGCTCCAGGCGGTTTTGCTCGGTTTGTCCGGCAGCGGCGTGGTGCCTGCCACCGCGCCGGCCTCGGTGCTGGCGACTTCGGCCTGACGCGTTTGCGTGGCGCTGTTGGCCTGGGCCGATTTCGGGGGCAGGTAGCGGTCGACGTTGAATGTGTCGGCCTTAAGAATGGCGCGCAGCGACTGTTTGGCGAAATCCTCGATGGCGATGCGGCCGCTGAAGCTGCTGTCATCGAGTTTCAGGTTGATGTTGTCGAACGACAGACTGGTCGGCGTGGCGGCGACGCGGCTGACCAGTTCGACTTTGCTCAGGCTGCCTTCGCCCATCGCCGGCAGTGTCTGGCCGATGCTGTCGACGAATTTCGCCAGATCGAACTGGGCGATGGAAATGCCCCCGCTGATCTGCGGCGTCTTGTCGAGGTCGTTGGCTTTCAGCTCACCCAAGGCACGCAACTGGTTGGCGGAAATCTTGATGCCGGTCCATTCGGCGACGTTCGCTGCCTTGTCCAGCAACAACTGGCCCTGGGCGGAGAAAGTCATGGTCTTGCCTTGCAACGGATCGCCAGCGAGTTCGCCGGTCAGCTTCAGGTCTTCGAATTTGTAGCGTTGCAGCGCGCGCTCGAAGCGCAATTCGCCGTTGAGCTCGGTGCGCACGCGCAACACCGGTTGATTGGTGCCGAGGAACGCGGTGGCCTTCACCGGGATGTTGGTCGAGTCGTGCACCGGGCCGGTGCTCAGCTGAATGCTTTCGGCGCTGAACTGCTTGCCGGTCAGCTCATCGGTGTATTCAACGCGGGCGTTGTTGACGGTCAGGCTGTCGATGTCGAGGCGGATCGGCTGCGCCGGTTTTTCCACGGCGACGGTCGGCTCGCTGGCAGTCGTGCCCGGTGTGGCGGGTGGCGTCGAGCCGGGCGCTACAGGCACCTTGCCGATATCTTCCCAGTTGCCGTGGCCGTTCTTGTCACGGTTCAGGCGCAGGTTGAGGCCTTCGACGCGCACATCGCTCATCTGCACTTCACGGCGCAACAACGGCAGGACGCGGACGGACAGACCGAGCATCTGCAAATCGGCAAACGGTTCGGCGGGTTTGGCCAGGGTGGCGACGCTGGCTTCGTGCAGTTCCAGGCCGAGCCACGGGAACAGGCTCCAGCCGATATCGCCATTGAGCGTCAGCTCGATGTGGGCCTTGTCGCGGGCTATCTGGCGGATCTCGTCTTTGTAGTCGTTGGGATCGAAGAGGTGGGTCAGGGCAAAACCTGCCGCCACAATGATCAGCAACAGCCCGAGAAGTACCAGACCCAGGATTTTGCCGAACGCTTTCATGGGCGAGTCCTTGTAGTTAGTCGAATTCGTCATTTGGCCGGGGAGTATAGCGCTGCAAGCACCCGGTTCGGTGTGGCGTCATCTGCCGAGGGTCGGCGGTGGCACCTGCAACTTCGCTACCGGTGCCTGCGCTTGAGGATGCCCGGCGGGCGCCAGAGGGCGCAATCCGGCCCCGGCTTGCGACGCCATTTTTTGCGCTTGGTTCACCAGTCGTTCAGCCCCGCCATGGCGACGGGTAACTTTTCGCACGCATAAATGGGACAAGTAGCAAACGGCGTGGTGCCTTTGCAGACGCGGGGTTGGCGGCTTCCCGAGTCGTACGAGAACAGATGACTTGAAAAAAGGTGATATCAGTTTGGTTTTTCTGTCACCTGAGAATGGTAACCTTCGCCAGTTCGTCCGCCCGTCTGCGACTTAACGTCGCGCCATCAAGGAGCTTCACCTAAAAAAACGGTCATGCCTGCGTGCATAAGGCCGAGGGTGAGCAGTGGCTGGCGAACCATACTAACAATTGGGGGATACACAATGAGCACGAGCATCACGGCGGACGGCCTCAGAGCCGACCAGCCTGCGTTCCTGTCCAAGGAACGCATCATCGCCAAGCCCGGTTTCAACCGCTGGCTGGTTCCACCGGCCGCTTTGGCCATTCACCTGTGCATCGGCATGGCCTACGGCTTCTCGGTGTTCTGGTTGCCGCTGTCCAAGGCACTGGGCGTTACCGCGCCGGTGGCTTGCGCACCGGACATGAGCTTCATCGCACAGGTATTTTCGTCGAACTGCGACTGGCCGATCTCCATGCTCGGCTGGATCTACACGCTGTTCTTCATCTTCCTCGGCTGCTCGGCAGCGATCTGGGGTGGCTGGCTGGAACACGCCGGTCCTCGTAAAGCGGGCGTGGTGTCGGCGCTGTGCTGGTGTGGCGGTCTGCTGATTTCCGCGCTGGGTATCTATACCCACCAGATCTGGCTGATGTGGATCGGCTCGGGCGTGATCGGCGGCATCGGTCTGGGCCTGGGCTATATCTCGCCGGTATCGACCCTGATCAAGTGGTTCCCGGACAAGCGCGGCATGGCGACCGGCATGGCAATCATGGGCTTCGGTGGCGGCGCGATGGTCGGTGCGCCGTTGGCGACTGCGCTGATGAGCCACTTCGCTTCGCCAGAAGGCGTGGGCGTATGGCAAAGCTTCGTGGCCATGGCGGCCATCTACTTCGTGTTCATGATCGGTGGCGCATTGTCCTACCGCGTGCCGCCAACCGGCTGGAAGCCTGAAGGCTGGACCGCTCCGGCAAAGAAAGCTTCGAACGCGATGATCACCAACCGTCACGTTCACGTGAACGTAGCGTGGAAAACTCCACAATTCCGTCTGGTCTGGCTGGTGCTGTGCCTGAACGTGTCGGCGGGTATCGGCATCCTCGGCATGGCTTCGCCACTGTTGCAGGAAGTGTTTGGCGGCAAGTTGCTGGGCGTTGACGTGCCGTTCGGTCAACTCGACGCCGGCCAACTGGCTTCGATCGCGGCGATCGCGGCGGGCTTCACCGGTCTGCTGAGCCTGTTCAACATCGGTGGCCGCTTCTTCTGGGCCTCTTTCTCGGATTACCTGGGCCGCAAAAACACCTATTTCGTGTTCTTCGCCTTGGGTTTTGCCCTGTACGCACTGATTCCGAACCTGGGTCACTTGGGCAACGTTGCGCTGTTCGTGGCGGCGTTCTGCATCATCCTGTCGATGTACGGCGGTGGTTTTGCCACGGTGCCGGCCTATCTGGCCGACCTGTTCGGTACGCAGATGGTCGGTGCAATCCACGGTCGTCTGCTGACTGCCTGGGCTGCTGCCGGTGTGCTCGGTCCGGTGCTGGTGAACTACCTGCGTGAATATCAGTTGAGCATCGGCGTGGAACGCGCAGCTGCCTACGACATCACTCTGTACATCCTCGCCGGCCTGCTGGTGCTGGGCTTCCTGTGCAACCTGATGGTGCGCCCAGTCGCTGACAAGTACTTCATGACCGACGCTGAACTGGCCGCCGAACAGGCGCTGGGCCACGACAAGGGTGCTGATGCCAGCACCGTTCTGGAGTGGAAAGCGGCGCCGGGCACCAAGCCTCTGGCAATCGCTGCCTGGCTGGTGGTGGGTATTCCGTTGGCGTGGGGTGTGTGGGTGACCCTGCAGAAAACGGCGGTATTGTTTCACTAAGTAAAAAGGCAGTACCCCTGTAGGAGTGAGCCTGCTCGCGATAGCGGTCTGACAGTCACAGAAATGTTGATTGCCAGGTCCTCATCGCGAGCCGGCTCACTCCTACAGTTGTTTTTGGCGTGCCTGTAATGGCTTGTATGGACATGTCTACCCGCGACAGCCGGGCGTTCTATCCGTCAGGCATCTCTCCTCTCGTGTTTCTGTTTGCGCCTCGCGTGCCTATAATGGCTGCCTTTTTCGCCCAATGATTTTGCGGAGCTGGTGATGGCCGAACGTAAGGCGTCTGTCGAGCGCGACACTCTGGAAACCCAGATCAAAGCCTCGATCAACCTTGATGGCACCGGAAAGGCCCGATTCGATATCGGCGTTCCTTTTCTTGAGCACATGCTGGATCAGATCGCCCGTCACGGGTTGATCGATCTGGATATCGAATGCAAGGGCGATCTGCATATCGACGACCACCATACGGTGGAAGACGTCGGTATCACCCTCGGCCAGGCCTTCGCCAAAGCCATCGGCGACAAGAAAGGCATCCGTCGCTACGGCCATGCCTACGTGCCGCTCGATGAAGCGCTGTCGCGCGTGGTGATCGATTTCTCCGGTCGCCCGGGCCTGCAGATGCACGTGCCGTACACCCGCGCCACCGTCGGTGGCTTCGACGTTGACCTGTTCCAGGAATTCTTCCAGGGCTTCGTCAACCACGCGCTGGTCAGTGTGCACATCGACAACCTGCGCGGCACCAACACTCACCACCAGATCGAAACCGTGTTCAAGGCATTCGGCCGCGCCCTGCGCATGGCCGTCGAGCTGGACGAACGCATGGCCGGGCAAATGCCATCGACCAAAGGCGTGCTGTAATGCAGACGGTTGCAGTTATCGACTACGGCATGGGCAACCTGCACTCAGTGGCCAAAGCGCTTGAGCACGTCGGCGCTGGCAAGGTGCTGATCACCAGCGATGCGAACGTGATTCGTGAAGCCGACCGCGTGGTATTCCCCGGCGTTGGCGCGATTCGCGATTGCATGGCGGAGATCCGTCGGCTCGGCTTCGATTCGCTGGTCCGTGAGGTCAGCCAGGATCGGCCATTCCTCGGCATCTGCGTCGGCATGCAAGCCTTGCTCGACAGCAGCGAAGAGAATGATGGCGTTGACTGCATCGGCCTGTTCCCGGGCGCGGTGAAGTTCTTCGGCAAGGACCTGCACGAAGACGGCGAGCACCTGAAGGTCCCGCACATGGGCTGGAATGAGGTGAAGCAGAACATCAGTCACCCGCTGTGGCACGACATCCCGGATCTGGCGCGTTTCTACTTCGTGCACAGCTACTACATCGCCGCCGCCAATGGGCGGCAGGTGGTGGGCAGCGGTCATTACGGTGTCGATTTCGCCGCAGCGCTGGCCGATGGCTCGCGCTTCGCCGTGCAGTTCCACCCGGAGAAGAGCCATACCCACGGCCTGCAATTGCTGCAGAACTTCGCCGCATGGGACGGTCGCTGGTAAATGGCTGGCAAGAAGTCCAAACCGCCGATCCTGACCCTCACTCCCGAGCAGGAGAGCGAGGCCAATCGCAAGATTCAGCGGTTCATGGAAGACCGTTTCGAACTCGACCTGGGTTCGTTCGAAGCGGCGGAAATTCTTGAGCTGTTTACCCGCGAAATTGCTCCGCACTATTACAACAGGGCGATTTTCGATGTGCAGACCCACCTCAAGGAGCGGTTTGAAAGCATCGAAAGCGACCTGTGGGCGCTCGAAAAAAATTAAGAGCAGCGGCAAGCGTCAAGCTGCGAGCTGCAAGA
This sequence comes from Pseudomonas moraviensis, assembly GCF_900105805.1. Classification (NCBI taxonomy): domain Bacteria; kingdom Pseudomonadati; phylum Pseudomonadota; class Gammaproteobacteria; order Pseudomonadales; family Pseudomonadaceae; genus Pseudomonas; species Pseudomonas moraviensis. Next base: position 5,252,106 of record NZ_LT629788.1, read on the forward strand.
GATAGACGCGCGTGCGCGCTTGCAGCTTATGGCTTGCAGCTTGCCGCTCTTTTGACGAAGGAAAAAGCATGCTGATTATCCCCGCTATCGATCTCAAAGACGGTGCCTGCGTACGTCTGCGCCAGGGCCGCATGGAAGATTCCACGGTGTTCTCCGATGACCCGGTGAGCATGGCTGCCAAGTGGGTGGAGGGCGGTTGCCGCCGTCTGCATCTGGTCGACCTCAACGGCGCGTTCGAAGGTCAGCCGGTCAACGGCGAAGTGGTCACCGCGATCGCCAAGCGCTACCCGACCCTGCCGATCCAGATCGGTGGCGGCATCCGCTCGCTGAAAACCATTGAGCATTACGTCAAGGCCGGCGTGAGCTACGTGATCATCGGCACCAAAGCCGTAAAGGATCCTGCGTTCGTCGCTGAAGCCTGCCGTGCCTTCCCGGGCAAGATCATCGTCGGTCTGGATGCCAAAGACGGTTTCGTCGCCACCGATGGCTGGGCTGAAATCAGCACCGTACAGGTGATCGATCTGGCCAGGCAGTTCGAAGCCGACGGCGTGTCGTCGATTGTTTATACCGACATCGCCAAAGACGGCATGATGCAGGGCTGCAACGTACCGTTCACCGCTGCTCTGGCCGCTGCGACGAAGATTCCGGTGATCGCTTCCGGCGGCATCCACAATCTGGGTGACATCAAGTCGCTGCTTGACGCCAAGGCGCCGGGCATCATCGGCGCGATCACAGGCCGGGCGATCTACGAAGGCACACTCGACGTCGCCGAAGCGCAAGCTTTCTGCGATTCGTACCAAGGCTGAGGACTGACCATGGCGCTGGCCAAACGCATCATCCCTTGCCTGGACGTGGACAACGGCCGGGTCGTCAAAGGTGTGAAGTTCGAGAACATCCGTGACGCCGGTGACCCGGTGGAAATCGCCCGTCGCTACGACGAGCAGGGTGCCGACGAAATTACCTTTCTCGACATCACCGCCAGCGTCGATGGCCGCGACACCACGCTGCATACCGTCGAGCGCATGGCCAGCCAGGTGTTCATTCCGCTGACCGTCGGCGGTGGCGTGCGCACCGTGCAGGACATCCGCAACCTGCTCAATGCCGGCGCGGACAAGGTGTCGATCAATACCGCTGCCGTGTTCAACCCGGAATTCGTCGGTGAAGCCGCGCAGCATTTCGGCTCGCAGTGCATCGTCGTCGCCATCGACGCCAAGAAAGTCTCCGGCCCGGGCGAAACCCCGCGCTGGGAGATCTTCACCCACGGCGGGCGCAAGCCGACCGGCCTCGATGCAGTCGAGTGGGCGAAGAAAATGGAAGGCCTCGGTGCCGGCGAAATCCTCCTGACCAGCATGGATCAGGACGGCATGAAAAACGGCTTCGATCTCGGCGTTACCCGCGCCATCAGCGATGCGCTGGGCATTCCGGTGATCGCTTCCGGCGGTGTCGGCAACCTGCAGCATCTGGCCGATGGCATCCTCGAAGGGCACGCCAGCGCGGTGCTGGCAGCGAGTATTTTCCACTTCGGCGAATACACCGTGCAGGAAGCCAAGGCCTACATGGCGCATCGCGGCATCGTCATGCGCTAAAGCGTACAGGCCAGTGGACAGCATGGCGCGCCCAAGGCACTCTTGGGCACGCCATGGATTCCGGTAGCCCGACATGATCAAACGCCTGCTTGTTGTTCTCGCCAGCGCCTCATTGTTGTTCATCAGCAATGCCCGGGCGCAAAACAGTCCCGACACCGATCTGGTGCTGCTCACCGAAAACTTCCCGCCGTACAACATGGCGAAGAACGGCAAGAATTTCGCTCAAGGCGAAAACATCAACGGCATTGCCACCGACATCGTCCGCGAGATGTTCCAGCGCGCGGGCCTCACATACAGTCTGACCCTGCGTTTCCCTTGGGAGCGTGTCTACAAACTCGCGCTGGAAAATCCCGGTTATGGGGCCTTCGTCATGGCGCGCCTGCCCGATCGCGAAAGACTGTTCAAATGGGTCGGACCGATCGGTCCCGATGACTGGATCCTGCTGGCCAAGGCTGACAGCAAGATCACCCTTGAAACCCTCAACGATGCACGCAAATACAAGATCGGTGCCTACAAGGGCGACGCGATTGCCGAGACGCTGACCAAGCAAGGCCTCAAGCCGGTGGTGGTGCTGCGCGATCAGGACAATGCGAAGAAACTGCTCAACGGCCAGATCGATCTGTGGGCCACCGGTGATCCTGCCGGCCGTTATCTGGCCCGGCAGGATGGCGTGACTGGCCTGAAGACTGTGCTGCGCTTCAACAGCGCCGAGTTGTACCTGGCGCTAAACAAGGATGTGCCGGATACAGTCGTTGCCAGGTTGCAGGCTGCGCTTGATCAGATGCGCAAGGACGGGGTTGTCGACGAGATCATGGGACGCTATCTGTAACCACTGGCAACTCTGTGCTTGCCGGCAACGCTGCGACTTCGTTATCCGCTTCGTGATCGACTGTCGCGCTTTGCATGTGCGTGGCCTCAGCAGGCAGGTCTGTCGCGTTCGGTTGCGGTGGTGTGTACACGCTGAAGTGCAGGTTCCTGCCATCGGTGTAGCTGACGACGCTGCCGATCTGTGTGCCGTCCGCGCGAAGCAGCTTATAGTCACTTTGAGTCAGATACACCGCCATCGAGCTGTTGCCGGCGACGATAGCCGCGACATCGATGGGTGCCGGGTTGAGCCATTCGTTCGAGTGTGTTTCACAGTGGGTAAAGTCATTGTTCAACCGCGCCGAAAACAGAAAGGGTTGCGACAGGTTGCTTTGCCACTGTGCGCCGAACTCGATCAAAGTGGCATTGCTGAACAGGCGCAGTCGGTTGTTTTGCTGCAGGCGGGGTGCGACCCAGCGCACAGTCTTGTTGTTGTTTTCCGTGTTGTGGCAATGGCCAACGAGCTGATAGTGATCCGTGCGCTGAAGCAGATACTCAGGTGACTGATTGAACTGTTGGCGTCGGGTGAGCTGTGGGTCTTTTACGATGAACCATGGCAGTCGAGCGCTGTAAGCAGGTTGCTCGGGCGCCTGCAGGGTGGCTGGTGTTACATCGACAAGGACTGGCGCGGCGGGGCGCGCATTGACGTCAATCACAATCGGGATACGCAGGGAATAAAGGTTGAAATTGGCGGGTTTGGAATAACCGTTGACGCCGACGAAGGTGCCTGGCGCCAGATGGATTTCATCCGCAGGCGCCGAAGGCGGAATGGCACTCCATGTGCTGATGCTTTGTCGGGCCCCACTGCCCTTGTCTGTCCACACCGGTACGTTGAGGCCAGAAGCAATCAAGAGGTCGGCACGGACGCAACGGACAGCATTCAAGGAAGGCTTTCCGTGACCGTCGGAGCAAACCGAACCGAGCGCTACGTACCCTTGCGGAGGAATGGGTCGCCAGATCGCCCCGTCCTTTTTCGAACCTGAACCTGTGTCTTGCCAGATCAGTTCGTAGTCGTCAGGCCGGCGCAACGCGCTGCCTTTTGCGGGGTCTGCACTGGGTGTCGCCGCTTCGCAAACCACGGCCACCGCATGTCTGTCATTAATGTTGTCATGGTCATCAATCGCCACGTCGCCCAACGGGAAATAACCCGGCAGCACATCGGCTGGTGGCGTGGGCCGCCAGAAGGCCGCCGGTTTCACTCGGGAGCCAACGGTGTCCCAGATGCGCAGAAACTCCGTCGTGAAGCTGATCAGCAAGTTGTCGTTTCGGATGGGTTGCATTTGCGCGGTTGGCAAAGCGGCAGTCTCATGAGTAGGCATTGCAATTCCTGATAGTTGTAAGGCGACGCAAGGGCGTCGCGACCTGTTGCAGGTCGCACTATCGGAGACGGGGACGGTTATCGGGTGGTAACTATGTATGTGCCAGCGTCACAGGGTTTTACCGGTAGACGCCGTCCTTGCCATGGCCGGCCATGGCGCGGTTGCTGCGTACGCTAATCATCTGCCGGATATCGATCCAGTCGATGCCCTGCGCTTTGAGCTTGGGCAACTCGCGCTCGAGTACCGCCAGGGTCTGCGGGTACGGATGGCCGATCATCACCGCCGAACCCTGTTTGTGCGCCAAGGCGATCGCGGTCTGTAGCTGGGTGGCAATTGCCGCTTCAGTGCGCTCGTCATCGAGAAACACATCTCGGGAAACGCTGGCCAGATCGATCTTCTGCGCCTGCTGCGCAGCGACCGTTTGAGCGCTGGTGCGGCTGTCAACGAAGAATTTGTGACGACGCTGCAACTCACCCATCAACCACGCCATCGCCACCGGTTGCGCGGTCATGCGGCTGCCCATGTGGTTATTGATGCCGGCGGTGAACGGGACTTTTTCGAACGCGGCATTCAGACGTTTCTGCAGTTCTTCGATGGGCAGTTCGGGGTGCCAGGCGTAGGGGCCGGTGGCCGGGTCCATCGGCATGTGCAGAATGACGATCTTCCCGGCGCGATGGGCTTCGCGCGCAAACTCGGTGGCGTGCGGGGTATCGGGCATGATCGCCGCTGTGACCGGACCGGGCAGGGCGAGCACGCGACGATCCCGAGGCAGGTTCTGCCCCAGGTCGTCGATGATCAGCGTCAGGTAGGCTTTGTGCGGCGAGGAGCTGGCGGGCTCTGCTTGCGCAAAACCCGCCAGACAGCACAACAGAATGCAGAGTGAACGCAGCAACATCCTCAACGGCCGGAGGTGATGCTCAGGCCTTTGAGCAGGCTCAGGGCCTGGGCCAACTGGTAATCGTCATCCTGCGGCATCGCTTTGGCCTTGCCAGCCGAACCACTCGGCTTGTCGGCGCCGCCGTTGCCGTTGCCCAGGTGACCTTGCAGGTCCGCTTCCTTGAAGTACTCGCTGTCGGCTTCGTTGGTGATCTTCGCGCGGCGCACTTCAATGTCCGGGACGATGCCCTGGGCCTGAATTGAGCGGCCATTGGGCGTGAAGTACAGCGCGGTGGTGATCTTCAGCGCGCGATCATTGTTCAGCGGCAGAACGGTTTGCACCGAGCCCTTGCCGAAGCTGGTGGTGCCCATGACCACGGCGCGTTTCTGGTCCTGCAGGGCGCCGGCGACGATTTCCGAAGCCGAGGCGCTGCCACCGTTGATCAGCACCACCATCGGTACCGCTTCGCTTTCATCCTTGCCGGTGGCGGAGAAGCGCAGCTCGGAATTGGCGATGCGCCCCTTGGTGTAGACGATCAGGCCCTTGGTGATGAAATGGTCGACCACTTCAACCGCCGATTGCAGCACGCCGCCCGGGTTGTTGCGCAGGTCGAGAATGATGCCGTTGAGCTTCTTGCCGTTGTCCTTGCGCAGCTTGGCCAGCGCCTTGGAGACTTCTTCGCCGGTCTTGACCTGGAACTGGGTAATGCGGATGTAGCCGTAGCCCGATTCCAGCAGCTGCGCCTTGACGCTCTTCACCTGAATCACCGCACGCGCCAGGGTCACGTCGAATGGCGTGCCGCCGTCGCGAACCAGAGTCAGGGTGATCTTCTGGCCGATCTTGCCGCGCATCTTGTCGACGGCTTCGGTCATGGTCTGGCCGCGGGTTGGCTGGCCGTTGATCTTGACGATGAAGTCACCGGCCTGAATGCCGGCCTTGGATGCCGGGGTGTCATCGATTGGCGAGACGACCTTGATGAAGCCGTCTTCAGCACCGACTTCGATGCCCAGGCCGCCGAACTCACCGCTGGTGCTTTCCTGCAGTTCGGTGAAGTCTTCCGGGCCAAGGTAGGCTGAGTGCGGATCGAGGTTGCTGAGCATGCCCTTGATCGCGTTTTCCAACAGGGTCTTGTCGTCCACAGGTTCGACGTACGCGGCTTTGATCCGGTCCATGACCTCGGCGAAGGTGCGCAACTCTTCCAGCGGCAACGGCGCCTTGGCGGTCGCGGCAGTGCCTGCCGGAGCGACGGTCGGGGCCGGTTGCGCGGCGAACGCCAGAGGCGCGCCGATCACCAGGGCGATCGTCAGGGCCAGCGAGGTAAGGCGGGACAAATGCAGCATGTCGAACGAACTCCTGAATTAGGTAACGTGCTTATCCTTGCGCACGACACCATTGCGCCGGATCACTCGGGTGACCCTGCTGACGAATTGCGAAATACAGCGCTGGCGTGTCCTGACCGCCACTGTTACCGACAGTGGAAATCGACTCGCCAGCCTTGACCACATCACCCGCCGACTTGAGCAGCGTCTGGTTGTGACCGTAAAGACTCAGAAAACCGTTGCCGTGATCGAGGATCACCAGCAACCCGGCGCCGCGCAGCCAGTCGGCAAACACCACGCGCCCACCATGTACGGCATGCACCTGGCTGCCGGCGGAGGCGCTGATCATCACGCCATCCCACTTGGTGCGGGCATCGTCGCCGCGGCTTTCACCGAAGCGTGCGAGTAATCGACCATCAACCGGCCACGGAAGTTTTCCCCGGGTTGCGCCAAAAGGCCCGCCAAACGTTTCGCCGCTGCTCGATACCAGCGCGCCGGGGCTTGATCTGACGGGTTTTCGTGGGGCGTCGCTGTTTTCAGCCTGCGCCTCACGCAAACGCTTTTTTTCCGCTTCCTGCTGGGCGATCAGCGCTTTCTGCCGCGCTTCTTCTGCCTCACGAGCCTGACGGGCCAGGGTTTCTTCAATGGTTTTAAGGACTTTAGACAGGTCTGCCTGATCCTGCTCGCGGGCGGCCAGTTTCTGGTCGCGGGCCTTGACGTCGTCATTGAGTCTGGCGAGAACCTGCTGACGCTCCTTGCGGACTTTCTCGAGCGCTTCGCGCTGGGTGTCGAGGTCGCTTTTCTGTACCAGCAACTGAGCCTGCTGCAGACCGATGTCTTTTTCGACATTGGCCAGTTGGCGCAGGGTTTCGTTGAAGTTCTTCAACTGCTCCAGGCGTGCCTGGCTCAGGTAGTCGTAATAGGTGAGGGTGCGGGCGAATTTCTCGGGATTTTGCTGGTTGAGCAGCAGCTTGAGGTATTCCTGGCGACCGTTCTGATAGGCCGCTCGGGCCTGAATGGCGATCAGTCGCTGCTGTTCAGTGCGCGCGCTCTGGAGTTTTTTTTTCTCTGCATCGAGCCGCTGCAGCTCGGATTCGCTTTTCTGCAGTTCTTTCTGCAGCGCGTCGACCTGTTTCTGCAGCTTGCCCATCTCGGTCTCAGTGCCCTTGAGCTCCTTCTGCACGCCGGACTTTTCTTCCTGCAGCTTGCCCAGGAGCTTCTTCAACTCGGCAATATCCTGACGCGTGGCGTCCAACTGCTGTTGGGTTTGCGCGCGCTCGTCGGCGAAGGCCGGCTGGAGCAGACAGGTCAGAGCAAGGGCGATCAGGACGCGAAGCATAGGGGCGGGCGGCACCAGGGTAAGGGACGGCCTAGTATGCCCGCCCGAGGCTGCAAAAAAAACGCCCAATTGGGGCTGTGTGATAACTGGACAGAAAAACACCGCAAACCTGTGTAGGAGTGAGCCTGCTCGCGATGACGTACTCACATTCAATAGAGGAGTTGACTGTCAGATGGCTATCGCGAGCAGGCTCACTCCTACAGGGTTTTGCGGTGTTTTCTGGATTCCGGTCAGACCAGGATCGAAGTCCCGGTCATCTCCGCCGGTTTTTCCAGACCCAGCAGCATCAGCATGGTCGGTGCCACGTCCGCCAGCACGCCGCCTTCGCGCACCTTCAGGTTGCGTTTGCCGACATAAATGAACGGCACCGGCTCGGTGGTATGCGCGGTGTGCGCTTGGTGGGTTTCTTCATCGGCCATTTTTTCGACGTTGCCGTGGTCGGCAGTGATCAAGGCTTCGCCGCCGACTTTTTCCAGCGCTTCAACGATGCGACCGACGCAGGTGTCCAGGCACTCGACCGCTTTCACCGCGGCGTCGAACACACCGCTGTGGCCGACCATGTCGCCGTTGGCGTAGTTGACGATAATCACGTCGTAACGCTGATTTTCGATAGCGTCGACGATGCGGTCGGTGACTTCAGGCGCGCTCATTTCCGGCTGCAAATCGTAAGTAGCGACTTTCGGCGACGGGATCAGGATGCGCTCTTCGCCCGGGAACGGTTCTTCGCGACCGCCGGAGAAGAAGAAGGTCACGTGGGCGTATTTCTCGGTTTCGGCGATGCGCAGTTGGGTCTTGCCGTTTTTCGCCAGGTAATCGCCGAGAACGTTTTCCAGGCTGCCGGCGGCGAAGGCCGATGGTGCCGGAATGCTGGCAGCGTACTGGGTCAGCATGACGAAACCGGCCAGCTTCGGCTGACGGGCGCGCTCGAATTCCTTGAAATCGTCTTCGACGAACACCCGGGTCAGCTCGCGGGCGCGGTCGGCACGGAAGTTCATGAACACCACGGCATCGCCGTCTTCGACCTTCACCGGCTCGCCGATGGAAGTGGCTTTGACGAATTCGTCGCTTTCGCCACGGGCATAGGCGGCTTCGAGGCCTTCCTGAGCGGTGGCGGCGTTGAATTCGCCGTTGCCGTCGACGATCAGGTTGTAGGCCTGAGCGACACGGTCCCAACGGTTGTCACGGTCCATGGCGAAGTAGCGGCCGATGATGCTGGCGATACGGCCCTTGCCGAGTGCCTGGAAAGTCGCGTCGAGCAGTTCGATCGACGAAGCAGCGCTTTTTGGCGGTGTGTCACGACCATCAAGGAAGGCGTGCAGGTAGATTTTTTCCGCGCCGCGCTTGAAGGCCAGTTCGGCCATGGCGATCAGATGGTCCTGGTGGCTGTGCACGCCGCCATCGGACAGCAGGCCCATGAAGTGCACGGCTTTACCGGCGGCCACGGCTTTATCCACAGCGGCGCAGATAGTCGGGTTCTCGAAGAACTCGCCGTCGCGGATCGCTTTGGTCACACGGGTGAAGTCCTGATACACCACGCGCCCGGCGCCGAGGTTCATGTGGCCGACTTCGGAGTTGCCCATCTGCCCGTCCGGCAGACCGACGTCCATGCCGCTGCCCGAGATCAAGCCGTTCGGCACCGTAGCCCACAGACGATCCAGCACAGGTTTCTTCGCCGCGAACACGGCATTGGATTCGGGGCTGTCGCTGTGACCGAAGCCGTCGAGAATCATCAGGACCAAAGGTTTGGGCGTAGTCGTCATGGAATCCACTCGTGGCTGATAAAGAAGAGGGCGATGGAAAACGGAGTTGGAGTTTAAAGCGAAGTTCCGACCGCGTCACCGCCGGACGGGGTTTGGCCGACCATAGTGGCTGTGTATACTGGCCGACATTTTAACGCCCTGGAACCTCCTTCGATGGTTGCTCACCTGATTGAATTTGCCACTAACCACTACATTCTTGTCGGTATCTTCGTCGTACTGCTGGCTCTGTTGCTGGCACACACGATGCAGGGCGGCGGTAAAAGCCTGAGCACCGGCGAGCTGACCGCACTGGTCAATAAAGATGCAGGCGTGGTGGTGGACATCCGTCCGGCCAAGGATTATGCCGCTGGCCACATCGTTGGCGCGGTGAACATCCCTCAAGACAAACTGGCGGCCCGCGTCGGCGAGCTGGAAAAGCACAAGGCCAAGACCATCATTCTGGTCGATGCCCTCGGTCAGACCGCCGGCACCCACGCCCGCGAGCTGATGAAATCCGGCTTCACTGCCGCCAAACTGTCCGGCGGGATTTCCAGCTGGAAGGGCGACAACCTGCCGCTGGTGAAATGACATGAACAAAGTCATCGTCTACTCCAGCGACTACTGCCCTTACTGCTCGCGCGCCAAGCATCTGCTCGCCAGCAAAGGTGTGGCCTTCGAAGAGATCAAGGTCGATGGCAAGCCGCAGCTGCGTGCCGAAATGACCCAGAAAGCCGGGCGCACGTCCGTGCCGCAGATCTGGATCGGCGCAAAGCACATCGGCGGTTGTGATGATTTGTATGCTTTGGAGCGCGCCGGCAAACTCGACGCGCTGCTCAAGGCCTGAACGGCTGCACCCACGTACAGCACTCCCTAAAAGACCCAAGATCGATAAGGATCTGAGATGACTGACCAACAGAACACTGCAGCCAGCGAAGAAGAAACCGCACCGCAATTCTCCTTGCAGCGCATCTACGTACGCGACCTGTCCTTCGAAGCCCCGAAAAGCCCGGCAATCTTTCGCCAGCAGTGGGATCCGGCGGTCGGTCTGGACCTCAACACGCGTCAGAAAGCACTGGAAGGCGACTTCTACGAAGTGGTGCTGACCCTGTCGGTGACCGTGAAGAACGGTGAAGAAGTAGCGTTCATTGCTGAAGTGCAGCAGGCCGGTATTTTCCTGATCAAGAACCTCGACGCGGCTTCGATGAGCCACACCCTCGGTGCGTTCTGCCCGAACATCCTGTTCCCGTACGCCCGCGAAACCCTGGACAGCCTGGTCACCCGTGGTTCGTTCCCGGCGCTGATGCTGGCCCCGGTCAACTTCGATGCTCTGTACGCGCAAGAGCTGCAGCGCATGCAGGAAAGCGGCGAGACGCCGACCGTTCAGTAAGACGGTTCAGCGACACCCCATGTGGGAGCGAGCCTGCTCGCGAAAGCGGTCTGTCAGACACATCAATGTTGCCTGACACGCCGTAATCGCGAGCAGGCTCGCTCCCACATTTGTTTTATGGCGTTACTTGAAATCGTTCTGGCGCCACGCTTCGTACACGGCGACCGCCACGGTGTTGGACAGGTTCAGGCTGCGGCAGCCTTCGCGCATCGGCAGGCGCAGGCGCTGGTCGGCAGGCAGGGCGTCGAGCACATCCGCCGGCAGCCCACGACTTTCCGGGCCGAACAGAAACGCATCGCCGGGCACGAATGCGGCATCATGGAAAGGCCGCGAACCCTTGGTGGTAAACGCGAACAATCGCGGGTTGCCCAGGCTTTCCAGGCAACTGGCCAGGTCTGCATGACGTTGCAGCGTGGCATATTCGTGGTAGTCGAGACCGGCGCGGCGCAAGCGCTTGTCGTCCATCTCGAAGCCCAGCGGTTCGATCAAATGCAGGTGGCAGCCGCTGTTGGCGCACAGCCTGATAACGTTGCCGGTATTCGGCGGAATTTCTGGTTGAAAAAGGATGACGTGAAACATGCACGGCTCCGAAGGTAAAGATGAGCGGCATTCTACGCCGCCTGTGGACAACCGTTCGAAACTATTCCCGCGAGTCATCGGTTCGCTGGCGATTGTCGGGTTGATGATCGGGTTGATGATCGGCCGCCTGACGACGCCGGATCCGAGCGTGTTGCAGCAGGTAGAAGTGACCGATAGCGGTTTGGTGGTTTGGTTCAACAACGAGCCGAAGCTGCACGGTGAGATCATCGATGGCACGGTGGCGTTGTTGTTTCAGGCCGAAGGTCCGGCGCAGAAAGGCCAGCTCAAGCTCAATGGCAAGGACGTCAGCTGGCGCGTTCGTAAAAGTGACGGTGGGTTATTGTTGACGGTACTGGCAGCGCGGCCGCTGCAGGGCAATTGGCTCGGCAGTGAGGCCGATGACCGCTGGCGGCTGGAGATTCGTTTGCAAACGAACTGATTGAGATCCTGCCGTCCTCCTCGAGACCCCTACGCTTCCTGACGTCGTTTCCCACTGCGCCTGTCTGGTTTTCCACTCTCCTTGAAATGCTTGCACACGCTATCGTGCGATCCTCTTCAAACCGGCAGGATGCCGAAAGCCTTCGCCCCTTGCTCGACTGCCAGGGGTGACCTTTTCAAGGATGAACAACATGCCAGTAAAACCACCTACCGGTGGCAGCACCCCCGTGAAAGTGGATGCATCGACCAGCCCGACCCGACCGGCCGAGGTGGGCACACCGCTCCCCGGCCCATCGGGCCGTAGAGATTTTGGTTCAGGACTCTCCCTCGATGACCTGCGGCCGCGCCCGGGTTCGTCCAGCGCTGTTGACGCAGATGCCGCTGGCACGACCCCGGCGGTCATTATTCACGCGGCCCCTGTTGAAACGCGTTTGCTTGCGCCTGGACCGGCGCTGGACGATTACGTAATCAATGCCCGGGCAATTCTTCCAGAAGTCAACAGTGAAGGTTTAACGGTATTCAAGAAGCGCACCTACGCTGAAGTGGCCGATGGCGAATTTGTGCTTGTCGCCGTGGATCCGGAGACGGGACTGCATCGAGCCCGGCGGCCAAGCGATCTGCTTCCAGGCCCGGTAATGCTGCGTGATGCCGCTAGCGGTTTTTGGTACCCGCGTACGGTCGTTGAGCCAGCCACCCGAGCGCAGGTCCGAAGTTATCTTCCGGACATGAGCGATCAACACGCGGATGAGTTTATCGCCCGGTTCGATGACAAGGACGTAGCGGATCTTGAGCTCAAGCGGATTCAGCTTGGGCTTGGGCAATTGGGCAGCGAAAACGTCTGGTTCCCGCACTTTCAGTCTCGCGAGGCCTGGGGGAGTGAAAAACAGGCGGCGATTGACATGTGGAGCACGTTACGCCAGTTGTACAAGTGGCAAGGTCAGCCTGATCTGCGGGTCTATCGTGATGGGCAGCTGTCGGGGTACAAGCTGGATATGAATCTCATGCTATGGCCAGTCGAGAGGCTGCATTCATTGAAATTCAAAGCAGTCGTCGAGCTTTCTTTAAGAGGAAATGCGCGGCTGAATCCTGAGGTGTTTTTTGCGCAGTTTCCCAACATTGAAAGCCTGACGGTAACAAGCGCGCAGTTTGCCACCGGGCTACATGCCTGGAACAACGCTGCTGGGCGTTATCAGTTTCAGATACTTCAATCACGACTCGAGATAAATTCGCGCTTTGCGACGCTATTGAACGGCCTGTCCCGTTTACGAGTGCTGAGCCTGCAGGATTGCAACTTTCCCGCACGGTTTTCGGTGAGCGGCATGACGCAATTGCAAGTGTTGAGGCTTGGGAACACATATGGCATGGCAGATCTTGCTGGCGTGGTGGCCGGGTTGCCCAGTCCTTCGCGCTTACAGGTGCTTGACCTGCATAAGAATAATTCTTTGCTGGTGGCGCCTGACATTACCCGGATGACCGAATTGCGTGTGCTGGATCTGACAGGAACCGGAATAAACCGTCTCCCTGGCGGGCTTGGTGCAGATAACGCGCGGTCAAGACTGGAAGTATTGAGACTTGGTGACAATGCGCTTTCGGTCGCACCTTCACTCAAAGCAATGGCTGCACTGCAGGAGCTGGATCTTTCCAATGCAAGGTTAGACAGTTTCCCGGAGGGCATCACCAGCGAGATTCCCGCGAAAGTGTTGAACCTGGCGAACAACCGCATTACGTCGATTCCTGAATCCGTTGAACTCAGAGCCGGCTTCAATCTCATCGGCAATCCAATAACGGATCCGGCTTCGCTCCGCCGGCTGATACATGCACGTATCAAAACAGGCACCGATATCTGGCTGGGAGTTGAAAGTAATGATCGCTCGGCAAATCTGTGGCTGCGCAATGTCCCGCCGGGGAAAGAATTAACTGAAAAATTGGAGCTCTGGGACACCTTCGGTTCTCGGCCCGGCCTGCTGGACGCGATCCGGAGATTGAGTCGTACACCCGAATTTCATGTCGAGCATCCGCTAACGCAACGGCGCGTCTGGTGGTTCCTGAAAATCTACCGCGGGCGCGGCGCTGGCGAGCAGGCACGGCTCGACGACATTTTGCTCCATGAAACCAGCCCAGGAAAAATGCTGGACAGGCTGGAAGCCGAGATCCGGGAATATGACTCGGGGCGGCAAAATCCGCCTCTGCATCATTTGCCCAAACGTCCGAAGCTTGATTAGCGCCGGGCTGAACACCTCGGCTGGCGGTGTAAAAGCGGGAATCCCTGACCTGCCTGTATCAGGGTTCCCAAAAGGATGGACTTCGCTGTTGGCGGCGGTCCGGTGTAAAGAGGGAACCCCCGGCCTGCCTGTACCAAGGATCCCAAAAGGGTGGGCTCGCCGCTTTGTGCCGTGAGCCCGGTGTAAAGAGGGGAATCCCCGGCCTGCCTGTACCAAGGTCCCCGAAACGGGTGGTGAAACGAATCACCTGTCAGAGGTATTGCAGGGGGCGTGCCAGGTTTTCATTTGCTGAAACAAAAAGCGCCTGCGAGATGCGAAAGCCCCGGAATTCGGGGCTTTCAGTTATTCAAAGATCGGATTTTCCAGCGCTTTCAGCTGTCGCGGTGACAATGCCGCTGTGCGCGATCGCAGGTCGTCGTGCATTGATGCGGTGCACGGAGAAGCCAATGTGGGAGCGAGCTTGCTCGCGATGGCGTCGGTTCAGTCACTGAGCCGCTCAATGACCTGACGCTTTCGCGAGCAAGCTCGCTCCCACACTTGATTACGGATGACCACAAATAAACTGTTCTACCGAAGGCCGATTACCCTTCCTCGCCCTCATCATCATCCCCACCATCAACCTTCATCCCCAGTTCCTTGATCTTGCGCGTCAAGGTATTACGTCCCCAGCCCAGCAAAACCGCCGCATCACGCCGGCGCCCGGCGGTGTGCTTGAGCGCCGTCTCGATCATGATCCGCTCAAACGCCGGCACCGCGCTGTCGAGCAGGCTCGACTGGCCACGGGCCAAGGCCTGATCGGCCCACTGGCGCAGGGCCTGTTCCCAGTTAGTCACGGGCGCCGAGTCCTGCGGCAGGTTGAGCAGCTCTGGCGGCAAGTCGCTGATGTGCACTTCACGGCCGGAGGCCATGACGGTAATCCAGCGGCAGGTGTTCTCCAGTTGACGCACGTTGCCCGGCCACGGCAGGTTCTTCAGGTATTCCTCGGTCTCGCTTTTCAGCAGCTTCGGCTCGACTGCCAATTCCTGCGCGGCACGGCTGAGGAAGTGCCGGGCCAGCGTCGGGATGTCTTCACGACGATCCGACAGGCGCGGGATGTGGATACGGATCACGTTGAGGCGGTGGAACAAGTCCTCACGGAATTTGCCGGCGTGAACCAGGGTTTCCAGATTCTGGTGGGTGGCGGCGATGATGCGTACATCGACTTTGACCGGCACATGCCCGCCAACGCGATAGAACTCGCCATCGGCCAGGACACGCAACAGGCGGGTCTGGGTATCCGCCGGCATGTCGCCGATTTCATCAAGGAACAGCGTGCCGCCGTCGGCCTGCTCGAAGCGACCGCGCCGCAGGTTTGCGGCGCCGGTGAATGCGCCTTTCTCGTGACCGAACAGCTCCGATTCCATCAGATCCTTGGGAATCGCCGCCATGTTCAACGCGATGAACGGAGAAGCCGCACGCGGGCTGTGGCGGTGCAGGGCGTGGGCAACCAGTTCTTTACCGGTACCGGATTCGCCGTTGATCAGCACGGTGATGTTGGAGTGGCTCAAGCGACCGATGGCGCGAAACACTTCTTGCATCGCCGGCGCTTCGCCGATGATTTCCGGAGTGCGGGTCAGCGCCGGCACAACTTCCAGGCCTTGCTGCTCCTGCGCATGTTGATTGGCACGCTTGACCAGCGACACCGCTTCATCGACGTCGAACGGCTTGGGCAAGTACTCGAAAGCGCCGCCCTGATAGGAGGCGACAGCGCTGTCCAGATCGGAATGAGCGGTCATGATGATGACCGGCAGCCGTGGGTGCTGTTCGCGAATCCGCGCCAGCAGATCCAGGCCACTGGCACCCGGCATGCGGATATCGGAAATGATCACGTCCGGCTGCTGCCGGGCCAGACGACTCATCACGCCATCGGCGCTGTCGAAGCTCTGGGTGGTCATGCCTTCCTGCTGCAAGGCCTTTTCCAGAACCCAACGGATAGAACGGTCGTCATCGACGATCCACACGGTTTCACTACGGCTCATGTCGATGTGGCTCCTTGTTCCAGTGGCAGGAAGATCGAGAACGTGGTGTGGCCTGGATGGCTCTCACACTCGATCAGGCCCTGGTGCTGACTGATGATGTTCTGGGTAATGGCCAGGCCTAGCCCGGTACCGTCCGGGCGACCGCTGACCATCGGAAAGAAAATGGTTTCCTGCAGTTCCGCCGGGATGCCCGGACCGTTGTCGATTATCTCGATCTTGGTCACCAGACGATGGCGGATATGGCCGATGGTGAACTGGCGCATGGCGCGGGTGCGCAGGCTGATGCGGCCAAGGCGCAGTTCGTTCTGGCTGCTGATCGCCTGCATCGCGTTGCGCACGATGTTCAATACCGCCTGGATCATTTGTTCGCGGTCGATCAACACGTCGGGAATGCTCGGATCGTAGTCGCGCACCAGAGTGATGCAGCCCTGGCTCTCGGCTTCGACCAATTGGCAGACGCGTTCGAGGACTTCATGAACGTTGCACATCGCCAGCGAGGGCAGTTTGTTCGAGCCGAGCATGCGGTCGACCAGATTGCGCAGGCGGTCGGCCTCTTCAATGATCACGTTGGTGTAGTCGCGCAGGCTTTCTTCCGGCAGCTCGCGGGCCAGCAACTGCGCGGCACCGCGGATGCCGCCGAGGGGATTCTTGATCTCGTGGGCGAGGCCGCGCACCAGCATCTTGCTGGTTTCCTGCTTGGACAGCTGCGCCTCTTCCTTGGTGATGCGCAACAGGCGATCACGCGGGTGCACTTCAAGCAAAAGCAGAGTCGCGCCGTTGCTGAGGATCGGCGTCACCGCGTAATCCACGGTCAAAGTCTGGCCGGTGAGGGCGGTGAGCATCGCTTCACGCTTGGTGAACGGGTGCGCTTGCTCGACCGCTTGGCGCAGGGAGTTGAGCGCCTCAGGGGATTCGGTGAACAGCTCGCTGATGAACTGGCCGTGACTGCGTTGACCGCTGACGGCCAGCAGCATCTCCGCCGCCGGGTTCATGTACTCCAGGCGCAGTTCTGCGTCGAGCAGGATGGTCGCCGTGGTCAGGTTGTCGAGCAGCAAACGGTGGATAGCGTCGCTTATGGTCATCTGGACCCCTTTTGGAGCAAGGCGTGCGCGAGAACAAAGCGCTGATAACAGGAAAATGCAAAAACCAAACCAAGGCTCCGAAAAGAAGCGTTTAAGCCCTGAAACAGGCGTTTGACGCGCGTTTGTATGGCACGAAGCCAGCTCAAACGGGAAGTTTCGAACCAAAATGGGTTGAGTGGTGGGCAGGATGCAGTTTAGTGCACCAATAGAGTGCGCATTGCGGATGGGCGTTAAAAGAAGCGCAAAAACGGATTTTTTGGTTCTTCAGGTTTGTCCTTGAGCGGGCATTCCGGGCGGGCGCCGTAGTCGTCGGCCACGCAGGGTTTGATCTGGCGTTTCTGCGCCAGGGAAATGCGCAGCATGTGAAACGGCTGATTGGCGGTGCGCTCCACGGTACGCCCGGCGGCGTCGAGAATCTCGATTGAAAGGCTGTGGCTGCCGCGATCGATATTACTCAGGGCAAATACCGGACTGACGCCGGGCTCGCCCGTGGCCTTGCCATCGAGCAGCAGGCGATAACGATGGCCGCTTTGCAGGCCGGGCTCGCTGGTGACGCTGACGATCAGCTCGCCGGCGCTGCTGCGCAGAGTAGCGTCGGGCTCCGGAATCAGAATGCGCAGCATGTCGTAATGAAAGGGCGGTGGTTCGGCGGATTTTTTCGCCGTGGTGATCGGCGCGGCGGTGCTGGCAGGGACGGCCATGCGATTGCTGGTTGCGATGGGTACACGCTTGGCATTCGCCCGGGGCTGGTCGGTGTAGACGCGGTTGCCCTGTGCGTCGACATAGGTAAAGACCTCGGCCGAGGCGGGCAGCGCCATCAGCGCCAGGATGAGTATCAGTCCTGCGCGGATCATGGCGTGTGCACGCGTTGCACGGTGAAGACGGCTGGCGGGCTCTGTTGAACGACGCTTTGGCCGTCGATCACTTGCACGGCCAGGCGATGTTCGCCGCGATCGATGTTGACCAGTTGCAGAACCGGCACGTTGCTCGGCTGGCCATAGGGTTGATCGTCCAGCACCAGTCTCAGTTGATGCGGCGGTTGCAGGCGCGGTTTGATCAATACGTTGACCGTGAAGGTGCCATTGTTGGCGCGCAGGGCCTCGTCAGTGGGCAGGCCGGCGAGCTCGAGTATTTCGTAGGCGTTGCGCGGAGGCTGGCGCTCATCGGGACTGGGTGCTTGCGGAGCGGTCGGTGCTTGCGGTTCGACCCGATTGAGGGGCGGCAAGTCGACCGGTTGCGCCTGCACGCCGTCCGGCGGCTGGTTGCTGTATGCGGTGTTGCCGTTGGCGTCGGTGTACTTGTAGATCTGCGCAGCGGCGGGCAGGGCGATCAGCAGCAGAATGTAGAGAAACGTGCGACCCATGAAATCGACCGGGGTTGGAAACTGTGGGTAGCAGCATAGGACAGGTGAGGCGGTTGGCCCAGCCCGGTGCAAGTTCCCAAAGTGCCCTCACCCTAACCCTCTCCCAGAGGGAGAGGGAACCGACCTTGTTGTTTGCATGAGTTACAGCAACCTGAAATTCCCCTGTGAACTCAGGTTTTGAAGAGCATGAAGATCAGTTCCTTCTCCCTCTGGGAGGGGGTTAGGGTGAGGGGGCTTTTGATCTGCAATGAAAAAAGGCCTCCCGAAGGAGGCCTCTTTTGTCACGCCGCTTTGCGCAGCGCTACCGGATCAGCAGCTGTAGTACAGCTCATATTCCAGTGGGTGTACGAAGGTGCGAACCTTGATTTCTTCTTCCGATTTCAGCGCGATGTAGGCGTCGATGAAGTCGTCGGAGAACACGCCGCCCTTGGTCAGGAACGCGCGGCCCTTGTCCAGCTCTTCCAGGGCTTCTTTCAGGCTGCCGCAAACCTGTGGAATCTCTTTCGCCTCTTCAGGCGGCAGGTCGTACAGGTTCTTGTCGGCGGCATCGCCTGGGTGGATCTTGTTCTGGATACCGTCCAGACCGGCCATCAGCAGGGCTGCGAAAGCCAGGTACGGGTTGGCGGCCGGATCCGGGAAGCGCGCTTCGATACGGCGGGCTTTCGGGCTCGACACGTAAGGAATGCGGATCGACGCGGAACGGTTGCGCGCCGAGTAGGCCAGCATTACCGGAGCTTCGAAGCCTGGTACCAGACGCTTGTAGGAGTTGGTCGCCGGGTTGGTGAAGCCGTTCAGGGCCTTACCGTGCTTGATGATCCCGCCGATGAAGTACAGAGCGGTGTCGGACAGGCCGGCATAGCCTTCGCCTGCGAAGGTGTTCTTGCCGTCTTTCCAGATCGACATGTGTACGTGCATGCCCGAACCGTTGTCGCCGTACAGTGGCTTCGGCATGAAGGTCGCGGTGCGGCCGTAAGCGTCGGCCACGTTGTGCACAACGTATTTCAGGGTTTGAACTTCGTCGGCTTTCTTCACCAGGGTGTTGAACTTGACGCCGATTTCGTTCTGGCCGGCAGTTGCCACTTCGTGGTGGTGAACTTCAACCGACTGACCCATTTCTTCCAGTGCGTTGCACATGGCGGTACGGATTTCGTGGTCGTGGTCGAACGGTGGAACCGGGAAGTAGCCGCCTTTCACGCCTGGACGGTGACCCTTGTTGCCGCCTTCGATGTCCTGGTCGGACATCCACGAGCCTTGCTCGGAGTAGATCTTGAACATCGAGCCGGAGATGTCCGACTTGAATTTCACCGAGTCGAAGATGAAGAATTCTGGCTCTGGACCGGCGAATACTGTGTCACCGATACCGGTGGCTTTCAGGTGCTCTTCGGCGCGCTTGGCGATCGCACGTGGGTCGCGGTCGTAGCCTTGCATGCTCGAAGGCTCGATGATGTCGCACACCAGAATCAGGGTTGGGTCTTCGGTGAACGGATCGAGTACGGCCGTTTCGTCGACCGGCATCAGGATCATGTCGGAGGCTTCGATGCCTTTCCAGCCGGAGATGGAGGAACCGTCGAACATCTTGCCGACTTCGAAGAAGTCGTCATCCAGCGCATCGCG
Source organism: Pseudomonas moraviensis (assembly GCF_900105805.1). Taxonomy (NCBI): domain Bacteria; kingdom Pseudomonadati; phylum Pseudomonadota; class Gammaproteobacteria; order Pseudomonadales; family Pseudomonadaceae; genus Pseudomonas; species Pseudomonas moraviensis. The sequence continues at coordinate 5,271,852 of NZ_LT629788.1, forward strand.
AGCCGGCATGGTCACGTGGTGCTGAGTGCCTTTGGTGTCCGTGAAGCGCAGATCAATCCACTTGACGTCATGATCTTTGATGAGTTGAACCGACTTCGACATAGTGTCCTCCGGGTGAATTAGGGCGGGTAGTGGATGCCCTTAATAATGGTGATGCCGGCGCGAATACTCTGCCAAGGCAACCTGCCTCACAAGGGAGCAAATTGCATGCCAGTGCCCCAGCATGGGTTTTTTGCCCCAAATTCACGCTTATTAAGGTGCGCGAGCTACTGAATCGACAAATCTCGCCCCGTAATGTTGCGTTTGAATTCAGAAATGACCTGTTTTGGTGCGCGCAAAACCTTCTGCACATTAACTGGTTAAACCTTGAGCAATTTCCGCTATAATCCGCGCCCCCCTTTTTCGGCTGGCCGTTCGCGCGCTGTTTTCATGAAACTTATCGTAAAAGTCTTCCCCGAGATCACCATCAAAAGCCGACCTGTCCGGACGAAATTCATCCGCCAGTTGGCCAAGAACATCCGCACCGTGCTCCGTGACCTGGACCCGGCCGTGGTGGTGAACGGCGTGTGGGACAATCTCGAGCTGGAAACCCGCGTCACCGACCCCAAAGCCTTGAAAGAGATGGGCGAGCGCCTGACCTGCATGCCGGGCATCGCGCACTTTCTGCAGATCGACGAGTACCCGCTGGGCGACTTCGACGACATCACCGAAAAGTGCAAACAGCACTACGGCGATGCGCTGGCCGGGAAGATTTTCTCGGTGCGCTGCAAGCGCGCGGGCAAGCATGCGTTCAGCTCGATGGACGTCGAAAAATACGTCGGCAGCAAGCTGCGTCGTGAGTGCGGTGCAGCCGGAATCGACCTGAAAGCGCCGGAAATCGAAGTTCGTATCGAAGTTCGCGACAAACGGTTGTTCGTGATTCACAGCCAGCACAACGGCATCGGCGGTTACCCGCTCGGTGCGCTGGAGCAGACGCTGGTGTTGATGTCCGGCGGCTTCGATTCGACAGTGGCGGCTTACCAGATCATGCGCCGCGGCCTGATGGCGCATTTCTGCTTCTTCAATCTCGGCGGACGTGCCCACGAATTGGGCGTGATGGAAGTCGCGCACTTCATCTGGAAGAAGTACGGCAGCTCGCAACGCGTGCTATTTGTCAGTGTGCCGTTCGAGGAAGTGTTGGGCGAAATTCTCGGCAAAGTCGATAACAGTCATATGGGCGTGGTTTTGAAGCGTATGATGTTGCGCGCCTCGTCCGAGATCGCCGAACGCCTGCACATCGATGCGCTGGTGACCGGTGAAGCGATCTCCCAGGTGTCGAGCCAGACGCTGCCGAACCTGTCGGTGATCGACTGCGTGACTGAAAAGCTGGTGCTGCGGCCGCTGATCGTCGCGCACAAGCAGGACATCATCGATACCGCCAACGAGATCGGCACCGCCGATTTCGCCCGGCACATGCCGGAATACTGCGGCGTGATTTCGGTCAACCCGAAGACCGCCGCCAAGCGTGGCCGGGTTGAGCACGAAGAGAAAGAATTCGACATGGCGGTGCTCGAGCGTGCGCTCGCCAACGCCAAACTGGTGCCGATTGATCGGGTGATCGACGAATTGGGCCAGGATTTGCAGATTGAAGAAGTCAGCGAAGCGCTGGCCGGTCAGATCGTGATCGACATCCGTCACCCGGATGCCGCCGAGGATGACCCGCTGGAACTCGCCGGCATAGAGGTACAGACGATGCCGTTCTATGCAGTGAACGCACGTTTCAAGGAACTGGACCCTACTCGCCAGTACCTGCTGTATTGCGACAAAGGCGTGATGAGTCGCCTGCATGCCCACCATTTGCTCAGTGAGGGGCATGCCAATGTGCGCGTTTATCGACCGAGCTAAGTGCCCGGGGCTGTTTGCCTGTGGCCTGCGTCACCGGCCCCCCGACACCGCCGTCAAGCTGTAACGGCCATGCCGGACACTACTGCTAATCGCTGCCATGACTTGTCAGCAAACCGAATCCTCTGATCGAGATACACAAGTGATCGAAAATCTACGCAACATCGCCATCATTGCCCACGTTGACCACGGTAAAACCACCCTGGTAGACAAACTGCTGCGTCAATCCGGCACTCTGGAGCGCAACGAGCTCAACGACGAGCGCGTGATGGACTCCAACGACCAGGAAAAAGAGCGCGGTATTACCATTCTGGCGAAGAACACCGCCATCAACTGGAACGGCTACCACATCAACATCGTGGACACCCCGGGCCACGCCGACTTCGGCGGCGAAGTTGAACGCGTAATGTCGATGGTCGACTCCGTTCTGCTGCTGGTTGACGCTCAAGACGGCCCTATGCCGCAAACCCGCTTCGTGACCAAGAAGGCTTTCGAAGCCGGCCTGCGTCCAATCGTGGTGATCAACAAGGTTGACCGTCCAGGCGCGCGTCCGGACTGGGTTCTGGACCAGATCTTCGACCTGTTTGACAACCTCGGTGCGACCGAAGAACAACTGGACTTCCAGGTTGTTTACGCTTCGGCCCTGAACGGTATTGCCGGTCTGGACCACACCGCCATGGCGGAAGACATGACTCCGCTGTACCAGGCAGTAGTCGACCACGTTCCGCCTCCGGCCGTTGACCGTGACGGTCCGTTCCAGATGCAGATCTCCGCTCTGGACTACAACAGCTTCCTGGGTGTTATCGGTGTTGGCCGTATCGCTCGCGGTCGCGTCAAGCCGAACACTCCGGTTGTCGCTATCAGCGCCGACGGCAAGCGCCGCAACGGTCGTATCCTGAAGCTGATGGGTCACCACGGTCTGCACCGCATTGACGTTGACGAAGCAGCAGCCGGCGACATCGTCTGCATCAGCGGCTTCGACGAGCTGTTCATCTCCGACACTCTGTGCGATATCAACACCGTCGAGGCGATGAAGCCGCTGACCGTTGACGAGCCAACCGTTTCCATGACCTTCCAGGTCAACGACTCGCCATTCTGCGGTAAAGAAGGCAAGTTCGTGACCTCCCGTAACATCAAGGATCGTCTGGACAAAGAGCTGCTGTACAACGTTGCACTGCGCGTTGAAGAAGGCGACTCGGCTGACAAGTTCAAGGTTTCCGGCCGTGGTGAGCTGCACCTCTCGGTACTGATCGAAACCATGCGTCGCGAAGGCTTCGAGCTGGCCCTGGGCCGCCCTGAAGTGATCATCCGTGAAGTAGACGGCGTGAAGCAGGAACCGTTCGAAAACGTCACCATCGACATCCCTGAAGAATCGCAGGGCAAGGTCATGGAAGAGATGGGTCTGCGTAAGGGCGACCTGAGCAACATGGTGCCGGATGGCAAGGGCCGTGTTCGTCTGGAATACAACATCCCTGCTCGCGGTCTGATCGGTTTCCGTAACCAGTTCCTGACCCTGACCAACGGTGCTGGCATCCTGACCTCGATCTTCGACCGTTACGCTCCAGTGAAGTCGGGCCACATGTCCGGCCGTCAGAACGGCGTTCTGGTTTCGGTTGAAACCGGCAAGGCTCTGACCTACTCGCTGGAAACCCTGCAGGCTCGTGGCAAGCTGTTCGTAGAACACGGCCAGGAGATCTACAACGGTCAGATCGTTGGTCAGAACAGCCGCGACAACGACCTGGGTGTCAACCCAACCAAAGGCAAGAAGCTCGACAACATGCGTGCTTCGGGTAAAGACGAAACCATCGCTCTGGTCCCACCTGTTCGCTTCACTCTGGAACAGGCTCTGGAATACATCCAGGAAGACGAGCTGTGCGAAGTCACGCCTAAGTCGATCCGTCTTCGCAAGAAGATCCTCGACGAAAGCGAGCGTACCCGCGCTGCCAAGAAAGCCAAGGCGTAATTCAGCCCTGGAATAGAAAACGCCCCCGGTCGCGAGACCGGGGGCGTTTTTGTTTGTCCGGGATCAAAAGCCCCTCAGCCTAACCCTCTCCCAGAGGGAGAGGGGACTGATTGGGGGATGCTCAGGAGATGCATCGACCTGAGCGAATTCTGCCGAATCCAGAATCGATTTGGCGGGCTTCACCGAATCCATAATCGACTGGTTTTTTCAGGTCGGTGTATGGCGCCAGACACCTCGGTCGGCTCCCTCTCCCTCTGGGAGAGGGCTGGGGTGAGGGTTTGCTGTTAAAACTTCTCAATCGCTCGGAAATTCTGCACTCGCTCGACTTCCTTCGGCTTGTAAGCGCAATACCCCGGCCGCGGGCCGATTTTCGGGTGGTTGCGGCAGGTGTCCGGGCGCTTGTCATAAATGGTGCACAGGCGGCTTTTACGATCGAGGTAATAGCAGTCGTTGTTGCTCATGCGCTGCAGGGTGAAGATCCCCGACTTCTGATTGAAGCGCTCGACCAGACCTTCCTTTTGCAGACGCTTGGCGATGTTCTTCGGCGGATCGCCCAGTTCGAACTCGTCGACCACGCCGATGCGCACCAGATCCTTGATCTTGACCTCGACCGGCAGCGTGCAGCAGCTGGACATGCACGAGCCACACATCGGCGCAGAGTATTTGGCCCACGTATCGAGACGATCAATCTCGGCGGCGGCGATCAGGTTGGGCTTCATCATCGGGAGTTACCAGGGGTGTGTGCATCAGGGCGCGCGATCATACCGGGAGCGGTGGAATTTTGAACAACCTTTCGCCGGATATTTTCACCGCGATCGCATTTTGCCCGCCAGGGCGGCACGGCCCCTGCATTCATTGGCTCATCCGCCAAGGTTATGTCGCACCGGCGCACAGTCCGGGCAAATACTGCCGAACCAGAGCCGTAACCGCCGGTCAGACCGTCTAGGCTCAGAAATTTCCCGCTCGCTCGAGGTCCTGTTGATGACTCAAGAACCACTAGTTCGCGAAGCAGAGGTGGCCGCATTCCGCGACGCCGTCCTGACCAAACTCACCTATGCCGTGGGCAAAGACCCCGATCACGCCTTCGACCATGACTGGTTCGAAGCCATCGCTCTGGCGGCGCGTGATCACATGGTCGAACACTGGATGGACCACACCCGGCAGATCTACCGCAAAGGCCAGAAGCGCGTTTATTACCTCTCGCTGGAATTCCTGATCGGCCGCCTGCTCTACGACAGTCTGAGCAACCTCGGCCTGCTCGACGTCGCCCGTGAAGCGCTGACCGAACTGGGCGTCGACCTGGAGCGCATCCGTCTGCTGGAGCCCGACGCGGCGCTTGGTAACGGCGGCCTCGGTCGTCTGGCGGCGTGCTTCATGGAAAGCATGTCGACCCTCGGCATCGCCGGCCATGGCTATGGCATTCGTTATGAGCACGGCTTGTTCCGGCAGGCGATTGTCGATGGCTGGCAACAGGAACAGACCGAACACTGGCTGGATTTCGGCAACCCATGGGAGTTCGAACGGCCGGAAGTGGTGTACCCGATCGGTTTCGGCGGCAGCGTCGAAACCGTCACCGACGCCAACGGCAAAACCCGTCAGGTCTGGTCGCCGGCGGAAACCGTGCGTGCGATTGCCTACGACACACCAGTGGTCGGCTGGCGCGGGGCAAGCGTCAACACCCTGCGTCTGTGGCGTGCCCGCGCCATGGAAGATCTGCACCTGGAACGCTTCAACGCCGGTGACCACTTGGGCGCCGTGGCTGAAGTGGCCCGCGCCGAAAGTATCTCCCGTGTCCTCTACCCGGCAGACAGCACCGAAGCCGGCCAAGAGCTGCGTCTGCGCCAGGAATATTTCTTCGTTGCCGCTTCGCTGCAGGATCTGCTGCGCCGTCACCGCAACATGCACAGCTCGGTGCTGACCCTCGGTGATCACGCGGCGATCCAGCTCAACGACACTCACCCGTCGATCGCGGTGGCCGAACTGATGCGCCAACTGGTCGATGTCTACGACGTCGCATGGGACGCGGCGTGGCAAGTCACCGTCGATACTCTGTCGTACACCAACCACACGCTACTGCCGGAAGCGCTGGAAACCTGGCCGGTCGGCCTGATGGAGCGCATGCTGCCGCGGCACATGCAGATCATCTATCTGATCAACGCCCAGCACATCGACTCGCTGCGGGCCAAGGGCATTCACGACTTCGATGTATTGCGCGCCGTGTCGCTGATCGAAGAAGACAACGGCCGGCGGGTGCGCATGGGCAACCTCGCGTTCCTCGGTTCGCACAGCGTCAACGGCGTGTCCGGTCTGCATACGCAGCTGATGCGCAAAACCGTGTTCGCCGAACTGCACAAGCTCTATCCGGAACGGATCAACAACAAAACCAACGGCATTACCTTCCGCCGCTGGCTGTATCAGGCCAACCCGGAACTGACCTCGATGCTGGTCGATGCCCTCGGCCCGGACGTGCTCGACCATCCCGAGGAGCGCCTGCTCGACCTCGAACCGTTCGCCGAGAAAACCGCGTTCCGCAAAGCCTTCGCCGAGCAGCGCTTGCACAGCAAGAAGGCGCTGGCCTATCTGATTCACGAGCGCCTGGGGATCGCAGTCAACCCGGCGGCGATGTTCGACGTGCAGGTCAAACGTATCCACGAATACAAACGCCAGTTGCTCAACCTGCTGCACACCGTGGCGCTGTACCAGGCGATTCGTGCCGAGCCGGAAGTCGACTGGGTGCCACGGGTGAAGATCTTCGCCGGTAAAGCGGCGGCGAGTTATCACCAGGCCAAACTGATCATCAAACTGACCAACGACATCGCTCGGGTGGTGAACAACGACCCGACCGTGCGCGGGCTGCTGAAAGTGGTGTTCCTGCCCAACTACAACGTCAGCCTGGCCGAAAGCATCATCCCGGCGGCGGACTTGTCCGAGCAGATTTCCACCGCCGGTTTCGAGGCGTCGGGCACCAGTAACATGAAGTTCGGCCTCAACGGCGCGCTGACCATCGGCACCCTCGACGGTGCCAACGTGGAAATGTGCGAGCGCATCGGAGCCGAGCACATGTTCATCTTCGGCCTCAGCGCGCAACAGGTTGAAGCGCGCAAGCAGAACCACGAGTTCAGCGCCGTGCCCGATATCGCCGCCTCGCATCGGTTGAACGATGTGCTGCAAGCGATTCGCAGCGGTGTGTTCTCGCCGGATGACACCTCGCGTTACACCGGCCTGATCGACTCGTTGATCGACTATGACCGCTTCCTGGTCTGCGCCGACTTCGACTCCTACTGGGAAGCGCAGAAGCGCGTCGATGCGCACTGGCATGACTCGCAGAACTGGTGGCGCTCGGCGGTGCTCAACACCTCGCGGATGGGCTGGTTCTCCTCGGACCGGACGATTCGCGAGTACGCCACGGATATCTGGAAAGCTTTGGAGTAACTTTCCCCGACAAATCTGCGCAAGGCCCGACGTTTGTTGGGCCGGATCGATATACTGAGCGCCGGTTACAAGGCATCAATCACCGCCGTACCCTGTGGGAGCGAGCCTGCTCGCGAAGCGATCGTCGACTTAAACAGAAATGTTGGCTGACAATCCGCCTTCGCGAGCAGGCTCGCTCCCACACGGTTTGTGCCTAGACTGAAGCCATCGCCGGACTCGCCTCGCCTCGGGGCTGCTTAGGGATATCGACCATGCAATGGATGTTCATGTTGATCGGGCTGGTGCTCGGTGGACTGTTTGACGAGTCATTCAGTGGCGCGCTGTTGGGGGCGCTGCTGGGACTGGTCATCGGCCAGACGCTACGCATTGCACGCCTTGGCGCGCAGGCGGCGGAGCAGCAGCGCCAACTCGAACAGGTGCGCGAAGCCTTGCAGGGCGTGGCTCAGCGGCTGTTTGTGCTGGAGGGCTCGCCCTCGCATGCGCCAACCCCGCCACCTGAAGTCGAGCCGGTCGCCGAACCCGTCGACGTGGCTGAGCAGGCCGCCCCGACCCCTGAGCTGATCTGGGAGCTGCCTCCCGAGCTCGAACCGATCCCAGCCGCCGCCCGCGAAACCAGTCAGCCGCTACCGGCCGATGTCTGGCGCGCCGAGCCGGCGCCTGTTGCCTCTCCGCAACAACCAGCCGAACCCCGTGGCCCTAACCTGATCGAACGCGGCATCAGCGCGGCGCGCAACTGGCTGTTCGGCGGCAATACCGTGCTGCGCGTCGGCGTGGTGCTGCTGTTTTTCGGTCTGGCGTTTTTGCTGCGTTACGCCACCGAAGGCATGGTGGTACCGATCGAGTTGCGTTACGCCGGGGTCGCGGCAGCAGCATTGGCCCTGCTGGCGCTGGGCTGGTGGCTGCGCCGGCGCAACAGCCACTATGCGTTGATGCTGCAAGGCACCGGGATCGCGGTGTTGTACCTGACGGTGTTTGCGGCGATGCGTCTGCATCCGTTGCTCGATCCCTCCGCCGCACTCGGCCTGCTGGTGGCCGTCACGGTGTTCTCGGCGATTCTGGCGATCACTCAGGATGCGCTGGGGCTGGCGGCAGCGGCGGCACTCGGCGGTTTCGCCGCGCCGATTCTGACGTCTACCGGCGAAGGCAATCACGTCGCGCTGTTCAGCTATTTCGCCTTGCTCAATGCCGGCATTCTCGCCATCGCCTGGTTCAAGGCCTGGCGCCTGCTCAACCTGATCGGCTTCGTCGGCACCTTCGGCATCGGTTTCGCCTGGGGCCTGCGTTCATACACCCCGGAACTGCTATGGAGCACCGAGCCGTTCCTGATTTTGTTTTTCCTCATGTACCTCGCCATTGGCCTGCTGTTCACCCGGCGCAAATTGCGCGAGATGGCGGATGCCCCGGCGGATACTGACCGTGAGGCGTTGCTGCAGTGGTCGGCACGCAAGGGCGATTACGTCGACGGAACGATGCTGTTCGGCCCGCCGATCATTGGCTTTGGTTTGCAGTTCGCGCTGGTCCAGCACCTCGAATTTGCCGCGGCTTTCAGCGCGTTGGCGCTAGGCATGATCTATATGGCGCTGGCCAGAGTGCTGATGGGCGGGCGGGCGATGCTGCTCGGTGAAACCTGCCTGGCCCTGGGGGTGATTTTTGCCAGCCTGGCGATTCCGCTGGGGCTCGATGCACGCTGGACGTCAGCGGCGTGGGCCGTCGAAGGCGCGGGGATTTTCTGGCTAGGGTTGCGTCAGCATCGACCGTTCGCCCGGGTTTTTGCGCTGTTGCTGCAACTGGGTTCGGCGTTGGCGTTTCTCGGTCAATTGCAGCTCGGCGAGAGCAGTCTGCTCGACGGCGCACCGCTGGGCGCGCTGATGCTCGGGATTGCGTTGCTGTTCAGCTTCCATCAATTGCGCAAAGCCACGCCGGAGCAAAGTTCGCCGTGGGAGCGCCAAGGTCTTGCGCTGCTGGCTTGTCTGGGCCTGACGTTCCTTTATCTGCTGGCACCGTTGTTCCTGTTCATCCAGGGCACGGCGATCAGTTGGGCCTTGGCCGGGTTGGCGACATTATTTGTCGGGCTGCGGATTCAATCGCGCACGTTCCTGTTTACCGCGGTCGCCGTGCAGTTGCTGGGCGGCGCGTTGTTCCTGTTGCGGCTGCAAGGCGCCGGTGAAGATTCGGCGGCGGTATTGAGCGCGGGCTGGAGTGGTTTGCTCAGTGCGTCCTTGATCGGTCTGGCGTTGATCGCCGGCATGCTCCTGGCCGCGCGGGATGAAATGGTGCGCGCCGATGTGCGCCTGCTGCATGGCTTGTCGGTGGTGCTGCTGGCCGGGCTGGTGCTGATCAATCTGGCGGTGCTCTTTGTCTTGCCGTGGCAGACCGCGAGTGCGGTGTGGGCGGCCAGCGGCTTGCTGATCATCTGGCTGAGCCTGTACCTGCAACAGCGTCTGAGTTTCGTCTTCGGGTTGCTGTTGCAGGTGATCGGCGGCGCCGCGTTTTTGCTCGCCGGCCCGGAATTGCTCGGGCCATTGTCCAGCGAAGGACTGCGGCCTCTGGGCCATGGTGGCTTCTGGACGCCGCTGGTGCTCGGGCTGGCGGCGCTGATCGGCGCGTGGCGCCTGCAACTGGGCAACCCTGCCAGTGCTTTCGATGCGTTGAGTTTGCAGCGCTTGTCGCAAGTGCTGCTGGTCTGGGGCGCCGCGTGGTGGGCGCTGGCGTGGATCAGCGAAGTGCTGCGGTTTGCTTCGCCGAATCTGCAGGGCACGTTGTTGCTGTTGGTGGCGGCGATCAGTGTGGCGCTGTGGACGCTGTTGTCGTTGCGTCTGAGATGGCCGGCGCTGGGGTTGCTCTGCACCTTGCTGATTCCGGCGGCGGCGCTGGTCTTGCTCGGTGCGTGGCATGCGCGTTATCACCCGGCCGCCGACTTCGGCTGGCTGGCGTGGCCGCTGCTGTTCGCGGTGCATTTCTTCAGCCTGCGCCGCCTGGCGTCGATGTTGCCGGCGCGTGCGTTGAGCGCGGCCCATGTGCTGGGTTGCTGGCTGCTGATCGGCGTGCTGGCGCTGGAGTTGCGTTACGGCCTGCTGCTGATGTCCGAGCAATACAACGCCTGGCGCTGGCTGGGCTGGGCGATTCTGCCGAGCGTTTATCTGTTGCTGATGGCGGCACCGCGCGACTGGCCGTGGCCGGTCGCCGCGTTCACCCGCGAGTACCGCTTGTATGCGGCGGTACCGTTGGCGGTGCTGATGCTGGCGTGGTTCTGGCTGGCCAATGGCGTCAGCGATGGCAATCCCGAACCGTTGCCCTACGTGCCGCTGCTCAACCCATTGGAGTTGGGTCTGCTGTTTGCGTTGTTCGGTGTTTATGTCTGGTCGCGCAGCGCCGTTACGCAGTTGTCGGTCCGCCAGGATTACGCCGACCACGCCACGCAACTGATCGCCGGGGTTTCGCTGTTCGCTTTCTGTACCGCGCTGGTCACTCGCGCTGCGCATCACTGGGCCGGCATTCCGTTCGAGCTTGATCAACTGCTCGCTTCGATGCTGGTGCAGGCCGGTCTGTCGATCGTCTGGACGTTGATGGCGCTGGGGCTGATGATCGGCGGCCATCTGCGCCATCGCCGCGAAGTGTGGCTGATCGGCGCGGCCCTGACTGCGCTGGTGGTGGCCAAACTGGTTTTTGTCGAACTGAGCAACCGTGGCGGCCTCGCCCGGATCGTCTCGTTTATCGGTGTTGGCGTGTTGCTGCTGGTGGTCGGCTACTTTGCGCCGCTGCCGCCCAAACGCGTCGAGGCTGAACCGGCGGCGGACAAACCCGCGCCGGAAACCGAAGGAGTTGCATCTTGAGTCGCATGCTGAATCTGGGGTGGCTGGCGCTGGGCGTGGTGATGGTGGCCGGCGCTCAGGAAAAACCGGCGGACTTCGCCTCGCAGGTGCCATTGTCGGTGAGTGGCAACGGCCCGTGGTATCGCCTCGACCTGCCGCTGAGCGCGCAATTGCAGGCGCGCCAGACCGATCTCAGCGACCTGCGCGTATTCAACGCTGCCGGCGAAGCGCAGGCTTACGCTTTGGCTCGCGAGTCTGCGCAGACCCGCGACGACGGCAAGTTGCACGAGGTCAAGTGGTTCCCGCTGTACAACGCCGCCGACGCCAGCGAGCGTGCGCCGAATGTGCGCGTGCAGTCGACCACCAACGGCACGCTGGTGGAAGTGCAGCCGTCCTCGCAACTGGAAGCGGGCGAAGAAGTGCTGCGCGGCTGGTTGCTCGATGCCAGCGCGATCAAGGCGCCGTTGCAGCAACTCATCCTCGACTGGACCAGCGAACGCGACGGTTTCCAGCGTTTCAGCATCGAGGCCAGCGACGATCTGCAGCACTGGCAGTCATGGGGCGAGGGCCAGGTGGCACGCCTGACCTTTTCCGATGAGCGCATCGAACAGCACGAAGTGACCCTTCCGCGACAGACTGCGCGCTATGTGCGCCTGCTGTGGGAGTCGCCGGGCTCGGCACCGATCCTCACCTCGGCGCAACTGAAAAGCAGCGACCCGCGCAACCTGCCGCTGCCCTTGGTCTGGTCGCCAAACGTGGCCGGCAGCAGCGCCAAATCAGGGGAATACAGCTGGCAGCTGCCGATGGGGCTGAATGTGGAGCGGGTGCAGGTGGAGCTGAAACAGCCGAACAGCCTGGCGCCGGTCACGTTGGCTGGCCGGCGCGAAAGCAACTTGCCCTGGCAGACAATCAGCAGTGGCTTGCTGTATCGCCTGACCCAGAACAATCAGGACGTGGTGCAGAACGAAATCGCGCTTTCCGGGCAGACCGTGCAGCAACTCAAGCTGATCGTGGATGAGCGCGGCGGCGGTCTGGGTGAGCAGGCGCCGGACCTGAAATATGCGGTGCGCGCCACGCAGGTGATTTTCCTCGCCCGGGGCGAAGGGCCGTACAGCCTGGCGCTGGGCAACTCCAATGTGAGAGCGGCGAACCTGCCGCTGGCAACGCTTATTCCGGATTTCAAACCGCAGATGCTGGCCGCGCTGGGCAAGGCCACGGTGCAAGACGAGGCGCTGGTTACGCAGACCTCGACGGCGACGACGGCTGCGGTGGCCGGGACCAACTGGAAGAAGATCGGCTTGTGGGCGGTGTTGCTGCTCAGCGTGGTGTTTCTCGGGGCGATGGCGTTCAGCCTGTTGCGCAAATCCCCGACCAGCACCTGACAAGGCGGATGCTGCGCATCCGATCGCGAGCAGGCTCACTCCTACAATGGACCGCATTTCCCCTGTAGGAGTGAGCCTGCTCGCGATAGCGGTCTGCCTGCCGACAAAAATCCTGAAACCGTCGCTTCGCCTAACCCCCACCCGGCCCATTTCCAACTACGCTCAATCCGACACCTGAACTCTCCACCGACAATCACGTCTCATACAGGCAAATAAACCCAGGCGCACGTTAGCCGGCGTCTTTGCTCGCTAGGTTTTCAGACTCCCTGTAAACTGCGCGGGTTTTCCGCCCCCCATTCCACCGGAGCCGTCCATGTCCCGCGTTACCTTGAGTCGCTATTTGATTGAGCAGACCCGCAGCAACAACACTCCTGCCGATCTGCGCTTTTTGATCGAAGTGGTGGCGCGTGCCTGCAAGGAGATCAGCCACGCCGTGTCCAAAGGCGCCCTGGGTGGTGTTCTGGGCAGCATGGGCACCGAGAACGTACAAGGCGAAGTGCAGAAGAAGCTCGACGTGCTGTCGAACGAAATCCTCCTTGAAGCCAACGAATGGGGCGGTCACCTGGCCGGCATGGCGTCCGAAGAAATGGACAATGCCTACCAGATCCCGGGCAAATATCCGAAGGGCGCCTATCTGCTGGTATTCGACCCACTGGACGGCTCGTCGAACATCGACATCAATGCCCCGGTCGGCACGATCTTCTCGGTATTGCGTTGCCCGAACGAATACCTCAGCCAGAACGAACCGCTGAACGAAAAAGCTTTCCTGCAGCCAGGCACCCAGCAAGTGGCCGCCGGCTACGCGATCTACGGCCCGCAGACCATGCTGGTGCTGACCTTGGGCGACGGCGTCAAAGGCTTCACCCTGGATCGTGAAATGGGCAGCTTCGTCCTCACTCACGAAGACATCACCATTCCTGAAACCACTCAGGAATTCGCCATCAACATGTCCAACCAGCGTCACTGGGAAGCCCCGGTGCAGCGCTATGTCGGCGAGCTGCTGGCCGGTGAAGAAGGGCCGTTGAAGAAGAACTACAACATGCGCTGGGTCGCGGCGATGGTCGCCGACGTGCATCGCATCCTGACCCGTGGCGGTCTGTTCATGTACCCGCGCGACAGCCGCGAGCCGTCCAAGCCGGGCAAGCTGCGCCTGATGTACGAAGCCAACCCGATGTCGTTCCTCGTTGAGCAAGCCGGCGGCGCGTCCACCGATGGTCATCAGCGCATTCTCGACATCCAGCCGGAAGGCCTGCACCAGCGCGTCGCAGTGTTCCTTGGTTCGAAAGAAGAAGTCGCCCGCGCCACGGCCTACCACAAGGAATAAACCATGCACGCGCCCTGGCAGCCGTTGCTCGACTGGTGGTTCGGACACGCCGAATCAGCCAACGCAGTAGCGGCCGAAAAGGGCAAGTTGTGGTTCGGTAAGCGGAAAAGCCAGGACCTCGAAGCGCAGACGCGTTTCGGGGTCTTTGTCGATCAGGCCCTGGCCGGTGAATTGACCGAGTGGACGCAATGTCCCGAAGGTTGGCTGGCGGTTGTGCTGTTGCTCGATCAACTGCCGCGCATGATCTATCGCGACACCCCCAAAGCATTTTCCGGTGATCTGCTTGCACAGAAACTTGTCGCGCAAGGCGTTGCGGCGGATTTTGATCGGCAATTGAAGGCGATTCAGCGCGTGTTCATTTATCTGGTGTTCGAACACTGCGAAAACCTCGCGGCGCAGAACGAAGCCGTATCGCGCTTCATGGCGCTGCTGGCTGAACAGCCGGAGGCGGAGCGCGTAGTGTTTGCCGATAACCTGGACTATGCCGAGCGGCATCGGAAGGTGATTGCGCAGTTTGGAAGGTTTCCGCATCGCAATGCGGTGTTGGGGCGGGAGTCTACGGATGAAGAGTTGGTATTTCTTTCCAAACCCGGGTCGCGGTTCTGACCGCAGAAAAGATCGCAGCCTTCGGCAGCTCCTACATGAGTAAAGCATTCATTCTGTAGGAGCTGCCGAAGGCTGCGATCTTTTGATCTTTATATACGGAAGCTACCAACCAGTTGCTTGAGACGTGCCGCCTGCTGCTCCAGATCCGAGCACGCCCGCAACGTCGCCTGCAAGTTCTCCACGCCTTCCTGATTCAGTGTGTTGATCTCGTTGATATCAACGTTGATCGACTCGACCACGGCCGTTTGTTCCTCGGTCGCAGTGGCCACCGACTGGTTCATGCCATCGATTTCGCCGATGCGCTGGGTCACGCTGCCCAGACGCTCGCCGGCCTGGTTGGCGATGCCGACGCTGCTTTCACTCTCGCGCTGGCTCTCGGTCATGATGGTCACCGCCTGGCGTGCGCCGACTTGCAGCTCTTCGATCATCTTCTGCACTTGCTGCGCCGAGTCCTGGGTGCGATGCGCGAGATTGCGCACCTCGTCGGCCACCACGGCGAAACCGCGCCCAGCCTCACCGGCACGCGCAGCTTCGATGGCGGCGTTGAGTGCGAGCAGATTGGTCTGCTGGGAAATGCTGGTGATCACTTCGAGAATCTGGCCGATGTTCACCGTGTTGCTATTCAGCGTTTCGATGTTGCCACAGGAATCGCTGATCTTCGCCGACAGTTGCTGCATGGCTTGAATGGTTTTATCCACAACCTGCTGGCCGTCGACCGCAAGGCTGCGCGCATCGCTGGAATGCTGCGAGGCGAGGGCGGCGTTCTGCGCGATTTCCTGGGCGGCAGCGCCGAGCTGATTGATCGCGGCGGCGACGCTGTTGGTACGGTTGGCCTGCTGGTCGGAGTTGTACATCGAGGAGTTCGAGGCGGCGACCACGCGCAGGGCGACTTCGTTGACCTGGCCGGTGGCCGAGGACACTTCGCGGATCGAGGTGTGAATGCGCTCGACGAAGCGGTTGAACGAAGTGCCCAGTGCGCCGAATTCATCGTTGCCGTGGATCACCAGACGTTTGGTCAGGTCGCCTTCGCCTTCAGCGATGTCATGCATCGCACGGCCCATGGTCAGCAGCGGCTGCATCAGCACGCGAATGAGCATGCCGAGCAGGCCGATGATGATCAGCACGGCGATCACCATGGCGATCAGCGCCGAGGTGCGGAATTCGCTGAGCATAGAGAACGCGGTGTCTTTGTCGAGCACCAGCGCCACGTACCAGTCGGCCGACGGCACGCCGTTGACGCGAGTGAAGGAAATCAACTGGGTCTTGCCATCAAACTCGACTTCTTTCAGGCCCGGACTGACTTGAGGCGCACCGCTCGGGTAGGCCTCGGCGAGGGTTTTGAGCACCAGTTTGCTGTCCGGGTGAATCAGGATCTTGCCTTCGGCGCTGACGATGAACGCGTGCCCGTGGCCGCCGAAGTTCAGCGAGTTGATGATTGCGCTGACACTGGTCAGGTCGATGTCCGCACCGGCGACGCCGAGCATCTGGCCCTGGCGCTGCACCGGCGTCGCTACTGTGATGACCAGTTTGCCCGACGAAGCGGCGATGTACGGTTCGGTGACGATAGTCTGTTGCGCGCTGTTCGCCGCTTTGTACCAGCCACGCGCACGTGGATCGTAATCCGGCGCGCGGTTGCCGGCGGGCACGGAAAACATCACGCCGTCAGCGCCACCGAAATAGCTGAGCTGGAAATTGCCGGTGTAGGCGGGCAGGTCGATGATGCGCTTGAGGCTGGCGGGTGCGTTACCGTCGACCGCGACCTGCTGCGATAACGATTGCAGCAACTGGATGCGGCTTTCCAGCCAGGTCTGGATGTTGCTGGTGGTCAGGCTTCCCAATTCCTGCATGGTGGCTTCGGTGCTGCTGCTCAAGGCCTGACGCTGGCGATAGTCGTTGAACAAGATGAAACAGGCGAACGCAACGGCCACTACGAGGGCGGCAGCCAGCAGGATCTTGTGGCTGAATTTCATGTTTCTGGTCATCGAATGAACTACCGCGAAGGGGCTGGTCAGGAAAGGGCGGCAATTTGCCATATTCGGCAGCGTTGCGCTGCTCTTATTTCGACCGCGGCGCGCCAAAGATTAGGCGCTTGCGGGGAAAGTCGACGAAATGCTCGACAGCTGCACAAAGTTTTTGATTTACCGACAAAAGCCGGACGGGCGGGCTGATAAATAGGCGTTCGGCCACGGAACCAGATGACACTTTTCTCTTCTAAGCTTCTGGTTGGCACCATGCCATCCCCCCTCGTTCCAGGAGTTTCACCATGTCGCTGCGATCTATCGCCCTGCTGTCGTTTTGCGTGCTGTTGGCCGCATGCAGCAAGGTCAATCAGGAAAACTACTCGAAGCTCTCGGCCGGCATGGCCAAGTCCGACGTGGAAACCCTTCTCGGCAAGCCCACCGATTGCTCGGGCGCGCTCGGTATGTCCAGCTGCACCTGGGGCGACAAGAACAGCTTTATCAGCGTGCAATACGCCGGTGACAAAGTGCTGATGTTTTCCGGCCAAGGCCTGAAGTAAACCGGGGCTTCGCGCCCACGGAGAAAAAAATGAAGCGGTTATTGCTGATCCTTTTTGCTGGCCTGGTACTGGCTGGCTGCGCCACTTCCGGCGTCGACCCGTTGGCGCCGAGAACTGTCAACAGCGTCAACCTCAAGCGTTATCAGGGCACCTGGTATGAACTGGCACGCTTGCCGATGTACTTCCAGCGCCACTGCGCCCAATCCGAAGCCCACTACAGCCTCAAGCCGGACGGTAACGTCGGCGTGCTCAACCGCTGCCTGACCCCGGACTGGCAATGGGAAGAAGCCAAGGGCACGGCTTATCCCCAGGTGCCGGGCAAGACCGACAAGCTCTGGGTCGAATTCGATAACTGGTTCTCGCGCCTGGTGCCAGGTGTGGCGAAGGGCGAGTACTGGGTGTTGTACGTCAGCGACGATTACAAGACCGCCATCGTCGGCGATCCGAGTCGCAAGTACCTGTGGCTGCTGTCACGCACGCCGACCGTCAACGGTGTCGTGCGCGAAGAGCTGCTGAGCAAGGCGCGGCAGCAGGGTTACGACACTACGCGACTGATCTGGCGCGCGTCGGATCGGCAGATGGCCAAGACCTCTAATTAAGTCTCGATACATATCAAATGTGGGAGCGAGCCTGCTCGCGAAGAGGGTGTGTCAGTCGACATGAATATTGACTGATGCACCGCTTTCGCGAGCAGGCTCGCTCCCACAGTTTGTTTTGCGTCAGCCCAAGAGATCGCGCAGGACCTGGGTAAAGGCTCGGGCGCTTTGCTCTTCGCCGGGATGCCGTCCATCGCGTACCACCCACTGACCATTCACCAGCACATCGCGCACCTGCCGATCGCCGCCGGCGAACAGCCAGCGATTCAGAATCCCGTCCCCCGACGCTGTCGCCAGATACGGATCGTTGCCATCGAGCACGATCCAGTCCGCGCGCTTGCCCACTTCCAACGCGCCGATCGGCTGACCCAGCGCCTGCGCGCCGCCGTCCAGCGCCGCGTCATACAGCGTGCGGCCGACCATCGGCTGCTGCGCGCCATACAAGCGATTGCGCCGCTGATCACGCAGGCGCTGGCCGTATTCCAGCCAGCGTAATTCTTCCACCACGCTCAGCGAAACATGGCTGTCGGAGCCAATGCCCATGCGCCCGCCCTGGGCGAGAAAATCCACTGCCGGGAAAATTCCATCACCCAGATTCGCTTCAGTGGTCAGGCAAAGCCCGGCGATCGCGCGACTGTTGGCCATCAGCGAGACTTCTTCCGGGTTGGCGTGGGTCGCGTGGACCAGGCACCAGCGCTGATCGACGTCGGTATTTTCGTACAGCCATTGCAGCGGCCGCCGACCGCTCCAGCTCAGGCAGTCGTCGACTTCTTTCTGCTGTTCGGCGATGTGGATGTGCACCGGGATCTGCTTGTCACTGGCAGCGAGCACTTCGCTGATCTGCTGCGGCGTCACCGCGCGTAGCGAGTGGAAACACAGGCCCAGCGATTGCGCCTTTTGCTGTGCCAGTAATGGCTGCAACCGTGCGTGCAGATTCAAGTAGTTTTCGGTGCTGTTGATAAACCGGCGCTGGCCGTCATTCGGCGTCTGCCCACCGAAACCGGAATGGCTGTAAAGCACCGGCAGCAGGGTCAGACCGATACCGCTTTCACTGGCTGCCTGGCTGATGCGCAAGGCCAGTTCGGCCGGATCGGCATACGGCTGGCCGCTGCTGTCGTGGTGCACGTAGTGGAATTCAGCGACCGAGGTGTACCCGGCCTTGAGCATTTCGATGTACAGCTGACGGGCGATGATGCCGAGCTGATCCGGGCTGATCTTTCCGACGAGGCGATACATCAGATCGCGCCAGGTCCAGAAACTGTCGTTGGGGTTACCGGCCACTTCGGCCAGTCCAGCCATGGCGCGCTGGAAGGCGTGGGAGTGCAGATTGGGCATCCCCGGCAGCAGCGGCCCGTTCAGCCGCTCGGCGCCGTCTGCGGTGGAATCGGCCTGGATTCGGGTCAGCAGGCCATCGACGCTGACCTCGAGACGTACATTGTTGGCCCATCCGTTAGGCAGCAGTGCGCGTTCGGCAAAGAAGGCGGACATCGTTCGGCACCCCATCGTGTGTTATTTGTATATACATATACAGACGTTTGCCTGCCCGGTAAACTCCGGCAAGCTAGTCACTTTCATCCAATGAACAGGGATCAACCGTGCCGACTCCGCCTCCAGTCTCTCCGTTGGCCGCGAACATGGGCGACAGTCCGGCGCCCTTGTACGCCCGCGTCAAACAGATGATCACCCAGCAGATCGACAGCGGTAACTGGCCGCCGCACTACCGCGTGCCGTCCGAAAGCGAACTGGTCAGCCAGCTCGGCTTCAGCCGCATGACCATCAACCGCGCCTTGCGTGAGATGACCGCCGATGGCCTGCTGGTGCGCATGCAAGGCGTCGGCACCTTTGTCGCCGAACCGAAGAGCCAGTCCGCGCTGTTCGAAGTGCACAACATCGCCGACGAAATCGCCTCGCGCGGTCATCGCCACACCTGCCAGGTCATCACCCTCGAGGAAGAGGCCGCCGGCTCCGAGCGTGCGCTGGCACTGGATATGCGCGAAGGGCAGAAGGTCTTCCACTCGCTGATCGTGCATTACGAAAACGACATTCCGGTGCAAATCGAAGACCGGTTCGTCAACGCCCTGGTCGCCCCGGAGTACCTCAAGCAGGACTTCACCCTGCAGACACCTTATGCCTACCTCAACCAGGTCGCGCCGCTGACCGAAGGCGAGCACGTGGTCGAAGCGATACTCGCCGAGCCGTCCGAATGCAAGTTGCTGCAGATCGAAAAGGGCGAGCCGTGCTTGCTGATCCGTCGGCGTACCTGGTCGGGGCGTCAGCCAGTGACGGCGGCGCGCTTGATCCATCCGGGTTCCCGTCATCGTCTCGAAGGGCGGTTCCATAAATGAATGCACTCAAGGTCCTACGCGCCGAAGGCTACCCGCGCATGCCGTGGAAAAACGGCGGCGGCAGCACCGAAGAAATCACTCGCGATGCAGGTGCTGGCCTGGACGGTTTCGGCTGGCGCCTGTCGATTGCCGACATCACTGAGTCGGGCGGGTTCTCGACGTTCGCCGGTTACCAGCGAGTCATCACCGTGTTGCAGGGGGACGGCATGACCCTGTGCGTCGACGGTGACGATACCCGCCCACTGTTACCCCTCGACCCGTATGCTTTCAGCGGCGAAAGTCAGGTGTCCTGCACGTTGCTCGGCGGTGCGATTCGCGACTTCAATCTGATCTACGCGCCGCAACGTTACAGCGCGCGGTTGCAGTGGCTGGACGGTGAGCAGCGGTTTTTCAGCTCGGCATCGACGTTGCTGGTGTTCAGTGTCAGTGAGTTGCTGCAAGTGCAAGTCGGTGAAACCGCATCGCAACTCGGTCGCCATGATTGTCTGCAACTGGACGGTAACGCCGGACTGGTTGAAGTCGCCACCAATGCCGCTTGCTGCGTCATCGAACTCCTCCAAAACTGAACACAATCCCCCTGTGGCGAAGGAACTTGGTCCCGCTGGAGGCCGAAGGACTCCCAATTCCGGTAAACACCGATTTGGGGCTGCTTCGCAGCCCAGCGTGAGCAAGCTCCCTCGCCACAGTTGCATTCACACTTCCTGTTTCCATCCTCGCACCAACTTGTTACCGAACGCCCCAGCGTGGCGCAAAACCTCGCTTTCGAAACACTCCCCAACCCCTTCCATTAATACCCTCGAAATATTTCATCCACGCGTGACCCCTTGATTCAGGCGCTCTCCAGCCCTGTCCGTATTTTTTCTTGAACACCTCTCCAACAAGTTGGCCGCTTGATTGCATATGCTTGTATGTACAAGTAAAGACGTATGCGTATGAGTCGTCCGAGACTCTCCGCAGCGTCCACTGATTCGCTTGTCGCGCAGAAAAGCGCGCAGGCTGCTGCCCACTGCCAGGGTTGGTTTGAATTGATCGCTGAGGAGTCTTTTTCGTGACTGACAATACCCAGAACAGCAACAAGTTTCGTGACGTGCAGATTCGCGCCGCCCGCGGTAACACACTGACCGCCAAGAGCTGGCTGACCGAAGCGCCGCTGCGCATGTTGATGAACAACCTCGACCCGGAAGTCGCCGAGAACCCGAAAGAGCTGGTGGTCTACGGTGGCATCGGCCGCGCTGCGCGGAACTGGGAGTGCTACGACAAGATCGTCGAGAGCCTGACTCACCTGAACGACGACGAAACCCTGCTGGTGCAATCGGGCAAACCGGTCGGCGTGTTCAAGACTCATAGCAACGCGCCGCGCGTGCTGATCGCCAACTCCAACCTCGTGCCGCACTGGGCGAGCTGGGAACACTTCAACGAACTCGACGCCAAAGGCCTGGCCATGTACGGCCAGATGACCGCCGGCAGCTGGATCTACATCGGCAGCCAGGGCATCGTTCAGGGCACCTACGAAACCTTCGTCGAAGCCGGTCGCCAGCATTACAACGCTGACCTCAAGGGGCGCTGGGTGCTAACTGCAGGCCTCGGTGGCATGGGCGGCGCACAACCGCTGGCCGCCACCCTGGCCGGCGCCTGCTCGCTGAACATCGAATGCCAGCAGGTCAGCATCGATTTCCGCCTGAAAAGCCGTTACGTCGACGAGCAAGCCAAAGACCTCGACGACGCCTTGGCACGCATCGACAAATACACCAAGGAAGGCAAAGCGATCTCCATCGCTCTGCTCGGCAATGCTGCCGAAATTCTCCCGGAACTGGTCAAGCGCGGCGTGCGCCCGGACATGGTCACCGACCAGACCAGCGCCCACGACCCGCTCAACGGTTACTTGCCGGCCGGCTGGAGCTGGGACGAATACCGCGCCCGCGCCAAGACCGAACCGGCCGCTGTGATCAAAGCCGCCAAGCAGTCGATGGCCGTGCACGTCAAAGCCATGCTGGAATTCCAGAAGCAAGGCATTCCGACCTTCGACTACGGCAACAACATCCGTCAGATGGCGCAGGAAGAGGGCGTCGAAAATGCTTTCGATTTCCCGGGCTTCGTGCCGGCGTACATCCGTCCGCTGTTCTGCCGTGGCATCGGCCCGTTCCGTTGGGCGGCGCTGTCGGGTGATCCGCAGGACATCTACAAAACCGACGCCAAGGTCAAAGAGTTGATCCCGGACGACGCACACTTGCACAACTGGCTGGACATGGCCCGCGAGCGCATCAGCTTCCAGGGTCTGCCGGCACGTATCTGCTGGGTCGGTCTGGGCCAGCGCGCCAGGCTCGGTCTGGCCTTCAACGAAATGGTGCGTAGCGGTGAGCTGTCGGCACCGGTGGTGATCGGTCGCGACCACCTCGATTCCGGCTCGGTCGCCAGTCCCAACCGCGAAACCGAATCGATGCAGGACGGTTCCGACGCCGTGTCCGACTGGCCACTGCTCAACGCGCTGCTGAACACTGCGAGCGGCGCGACCTGGGTATCCCTGCACCATGGCGGCGGTGTCGGCATGGGCTTCTCGCAGCATTCGGGGATGGTGATTGTCTGCGACGGTACCGATGAGGCCGCCGAGCGCATCGCCCGCGTGCTGCACAACGACCCGGCCACCGGCGTCATGCGCCACGCCGACGCCGGCTACCAGATTGCGATCGACTGCGCGAAAGAGCAGGGGCTGAATCTGCCGATGATCACCGGCAAATAATGCTTTCCCCCTGTAGGAGTGAGCCTGCTCGCGATAGCGGTGTGTCAGCCAGCACATTTGCTGAATGTGCTGGCCTTATCGCGAGCAGGCTCACTCCTACAAAAGCGAAACAATCGATATCCAGAACAATCCACAGAGGTTGAATCATGGCGGTTAACAACGAACGTGCAGGCAGTACTCCGTTGATCGAAAGGCGTTCGATCGACTACATCCCGGAAGCGGAAAGACACGGTCGTCTGTTCAGTCAGTTCACCCTGTGGATGGGCGCCAACCTGCAGATCACCGCGATCGTCACCGGGGCCTTGGCCGTGGTGCTCGGCGGTGATGTGTTCTGGTCGTTGATCGGTTTGTTGATCGGTCAGTTGCTCGGCGGTGGCGTGATGGCGCTGCATGCCGCGCAAGGGCCGAAACTGGGCTTGCCGCAAATGATCTCCAGCCGCGTGCAGTTCGGCGTTTATGGCGCGGCGATTCCGATCGTGCTGGTGTGCCTGATGTACCTCGGCTTCACCGCCACCGGGACGGTGCTGTCCGGGCAGGCGCTGGGTCAGTTGTTTGGTGTCAGCGATAGCGTTGGCATCCTGATTTTCGCCAGTGTCATCGTGCTGGTCACGGTGCTCGGCTATCGGGTGATTCACTGGATCGGCCGCGTCGCCAGTGTCATTGGCGTGATCGCTTTCGTGTTCCTGTTCTGGCGGCTGATGAGCCAGACCGACGTCGGTGCACTCCTGCAGATTCGCCATTTCAGCTGGAGCAGTTTCCTGTTGGCGGTGTCGCTGGCAGCTTCCTGGCAGATCGCGTTCGGTCCTTATGTGGCGGACTATTCTCGCTACTTGCCGAGCGCCACTTCGGCGGTGAAAACCTTTTTCGCCGCTGGCGCAGGCTCGGTGATCGGCGCGCAAGTGGCGATGATCCTCGGCGTGTTTGCTGCGGCTTCGGCCAACGGTCAATTCGCAGGCCATGAGGTCGCCTACATCGTCGGGCTCGGCGGTACCGGCGCCACCGCCGCGCTGCTGTATTTCAGCATCGCGTTCGGCAAGGTGACCATTTCGACGCTGAACTCCTACGGCAGCTTCATGTGCATTGCGACCATCATCAGTGGCTTCAAAGGACACCTGACGGTTACCCGTATGCAGCGGCTGGTGTTCGTGCTGTTCATCGTCGGCGCGGCGACGCTGATCGCCCTGCTCGGGCAGCACTCGTTCCTCGGTGCGTTCAAGTCGTTCATCCTGTTTCTGCTGGCCTTCTTCACCCCGTGGAGCGCGATCAATCTGGTCGACTACTACTGCATCACCCGCGAGCGCTACGACGTGCCGGCGCTGGCCGATCCGAACGGTCGCTACGGCCGCTGGAACCTGCTCGGTATCAGCGTTTATGTGTTCGGCGTGCTGGTGCAGTTGCCATTCATCTCGACCAAGTTCTACACCGGCCCGCTGGTAGCAGCTCTTGGTGATGTCGATATTTCCTGGATCATCGGCCTGGTGCTGCCGGCCGCCGTCTATTACTTCTGCGCGAAAAAATGGCACAGCGCAGTGCCCGATCAGTTGATTCTGCCGGTCGAGCAGAACAGCGTCGTACAAGCAAAAACCAGCGGGACCGGTCGCGCTGCGGCGCAGGCCTGATCTGGACGTGGACCAGGCTGGATGCCTCTTGAACTGCCGTAAGCCCATTCATGATTAGGAGCGTCACGACAATGAAATCGAACAAGACCCTGCTGACCACATTGCTGTCCATGGGCCTGTTGGCCAGTGCCGGTGCGACGCAAGCCGCCGGCTGGTGCGAATCGGGCAAACCGGTGAAATTCGCCGGGCTGAACTGGGAAAGCGGCATGCTCCTGACCGACGTGCTGCAAGTGGTGCTGGAGAAAGGTTACGGCTGCAAGACCGACAGCCTGCCGGGCAATTCCATCACCATGGAAAACGCCCTGAGCAGCAACGATATTCAAGTGTTCGCCGAAGAGTGGGTCGGCCGCAGCGAGGTCTGGAACAAGGCCGAGAAGGCCGGCAAGGTCGTCGGTGTCGGCGCGCCGGTAGTGGGCGCTGTCGAAGGCTGGTACGTGCCGCGTTACGTGATCGAAGGCGACGCCAAGCGCAAGCTCGAGGCGAAAGCCCCGGACCTGAAAAACATCGCTGATCTGGGCAAATATTCCGCCGTGTTCAAGGATGCCGAAGAGCCGTCCAAGGGCCGCTTCTACAACTGCCCGGCCGGCTGGACCTGCGAGCTCGACAACAGCGAGATGCTCAAGAGCTACGGCTTGGAAAACAGCTACACCAACTTCCGTCCGGGCACAGGACCTGCGCTGGATGCAGCGGTGCTGTCGAGCTACAAGCGTGGCGAGCCGATTCTCTTCTACTACTGGTCGCCGACCCCGCTGATGGGCCAGATCGACGCGGTCAAACTCGAAGAGAAACCGGGCGTCGACAAGACCGTGACCATCAAGGTCGGCCTGTCGAAAACCTTCCACGACGAAGCCCCGGAACTGGTCGCCGTGCTGGAGAAGGTCAACCTGCCGATCGACCTGCTCAACCAGAACCTCGGGCGCATGGCCAAGGAACGCATCGAGTCGGCAAAACTGGCGAAAATCTTCCTCAAGGAACATCCTGAAGTCTGGCACGCATGGGTGAGCGACGACGCAGCCAGGAAAATCGACGCGGCCTTGTAGGTCAGGTTTACCCGGCTGCCAGCCACGGCAGCCGGACGCTTGATCGCAACCCCTTGATTGAGAGTCCCTTATGTTTCCCGAAAGCTTTACTTTTTCCATCGCCGACTGGGTCAACGGTTGGGTCGATTCGCTGGTCACCAACTACGGCGACGTCTTCCGCCACATCTCCGACACGCTGTTGTGGGCCATCGTCAGTCTCGAAGGTCTGCTGCGTGCGGCGCCGTGGTGGCTGATGCTGGCGATCGTCGGCGTCATCGCCTGGCACGCCACGCGCAAAGTCGTCACCACCGCGGTGATTGTCGGTCTGCTGTTTCTGGTGGGCGCGGTCGGCCTCTGGGACAAACTCATGCAGACCCTGGCGCTGATGATGGTCGCGACGATCATTTCGGTGCTGATCGGCATCCCGCTGGGGATCCTCTCGGCGCGCAGCAATCGCCTGCGTTCGGTACTGATGCCGTTGCTCGACATCATGCAGACCATGCCGAGTTTCGTGTACCTGATCCCGGTGCTGATGCTGTTCGGGCTGGGCAAGGTACCGGCGATTTTTGCCACGGTGATCTACGCCGCGCCACCGCTGATTCGCCTGACTGACCTGGGCATTCGCCAGGTCGACGGCGAAGTCATGGAGGCGATCAATGCCTTCGGCGCCAACCGTTGGCAGCAACTGTTCGGCGTGCAATTGCCGCTGGCGTTGCCGAGCATCATGGCCGGGATCAACCAGACCACGATGATGGCCCTGTCGATGGTGGTCATCGCTTCGATGATCGGCGCCCGTGGCCTCGGTGAAGACGTGCTGGTGGGCATTCAGACACTCAACGTCGGTCGTGGCCTCGAAGCCGGGCTGGCGATCGTGATTCTCGCTGTGGTCATCGACCGCATCACTCAAGCGTACGGTCGGCCACGCCACGAGGTGAGCAAATGAGCAACGCAAGCGTGAGCAAGATCGAAGTGCGCAACGTCTTCAAGATTTTCGGCAACCGCGCCAAGGATGCGCTGGCCATGGTCGGCCAGGGCAAGAGCAAGGATCAGGTGCTCAACGAAACCGGTTGCGTGGTCGGCGTGAACGACTTGTCGCTGAGCATCGGCACCGGCGAAATCTTCGTGATCATGGGCCTGTCCGGCTCCGGCAAATCCACCCTGGTGCGCCACTTCAATCGGCTGATCGACCCCACCAGCGGCGCGATTCTGGTGGATGGTGAGGACATCCTGCAGTACGACATGGACGCCCTGCGCGAATTTCGTCGGCACAAGATCAGCATGGTGTTCCAGAGCTTCGGCCTGCTGCCGCACAAGAGCGTGCTCGACAACGTCGCCTATGGCCTGAAAGTGCGTGGCGAAAGCAAGCAGGTCTGCGCCGAACGCGCGCTGCACTGGATCAACACCGTGGGCCTCAAAGGCTACGAAAACAAATACCCGCACCAGCTCTCCGGCGGCATGCGTCAGCGCGTCGGCCTCGCCCGGGCGTTGGCGGCGGACACCGACATCATTCTGATGGACGAAGCCTTCAGCGCGCTGGATCCGCTGATCCGCGCGGAGATGCAGGACCAGTTGCTGGAACTGCAAAAGACCCTGCACAAGACCATCGTCTTCATCACCCACGACCTCGACGAGGCCGTGCGCATCGGCAATCGCATCGCGATTCTCAAGGATGGCCGCCTGATTCAGGTCGGCACGCCACGGGAAATCCTGCATTCGCCGGCGGATGAGTATGTCGACCGGTTTGTGCAGCGGCGGGCGGCGGTGGTTTAGAAATATTCGCGGTGAGACAGCTTTTGTGGCGAGGGAGCTTGCTCGCGCTCGAGCGCGCAGCGGTCGCAGAATTTCGGGCCTGCTTCGCAGTCCAGCGGGAGCAAGCTCCCTCGCCACAGGAATTCATGCAGCAACAGAATTTGTATGAGGCTTCAGATGTCCCAGGCTGAAAAAATCGTCATCACCGGTGCTCATCTGCGTTGGCAGGACGTGGTCGCGGTCGCCCGTCACGGTGCGCTGCTGGAACTGTCCAGCGACACTTGGGCGCGCATCGACAACGCTCAGGCGATCGTCCAGCGTATCGTCGCCAGCGGCGAGCGCGCCTATGGCGTCAATACCGGTCTGGGCGGCCTGTCCAACGTTTCGTTGCAGGACGAACAGCTCAGCCAGCTCTCGCGCAACACCTTGCTCAGCCACGCTTGCGGGGTCGGCCCGGTCCTCAGTGATGAGCAGACCCGCGCAATCATCTGCGCCGCGATCCACAACTACAGCCACGGTAAATCCGGCCTGCATCGGCGCGTGGTCGAAGGTCTGCTGGCGCTGCTCAATCGCGGCATCACCCCGCAAGTGCCGGCGCAGGGTTCGGTGGGGTACCTCACGCACATGGCGCACGTCGGTATCGCGCTGCTCGGCGTTGGTCATGTCAGCTATCGCGGTCAGATCATGCCGGCGCAGCAGGCACTGGCCGAAGAAGGCTTGAAACCTGTGCAATTGGGCGCGAAGGACGGTTTGTGTCTGGTCAACGGCACGCCGTGCATGACCGGCCTCAGCTGTCTGGCGATTGCCGATGCCACGCGCCTGTTGCAATGGGCCGATGTCATCGGTGCGATGAGCTTCGAAGCCCAGCGCGGCCAGATCGATGCCTTCGATGCCGAGATCATCGCGCTCAAGCCGCATCCGGGCATGCAGCAGGTCGGCAACAACCTGCGCGCCTTGCTCGATGGCAGCGAAGTGATCGCCGCGAGCAAAGGCATTCGCACTCAGGACGCGCTGAGCATCCGCTCGATCCCGCAGGTGCACGGCGCCGCGCGTGATCAACTGGAGCACGCAATCAAACAGGTTGAAGCCGAGCTCAACGGCTGCACCGACAATCCGCTGCTGCTCGGCACCCCGGACGATTTTCGGGTGATGTCGCAGGCCAACCCGCACGGCCAGTCGGTGGCGATGGCCGCCGATCTGCTGGCGATTGCCATGGCCGAGATCGGCTCGATTGCCGAGCGTCGTCTCGACCGTCTGGTCAACCCGCACGTCAGCGGTCTGCCAGCGTTTCTGGTGGCCAACCCCGGGGTCAACTCGGGGATGATGATCGTGCAATACGTCGCCGCTTCGCTGTGTGCGGAAAACCGCCAGTTGGCGCAACCGGCGGTACTCGACAACTACATCACCTCGGGCCTGCAGGAAGACCACCTGAGCATGGGCACCAACGCCGCGCTGAAGCTGCACCGCGCCCTGGAAAACTGCACGCAGATCCTTGCGATTGAATATCTGCTGGCGGCGCAGGCGTTTGAGTTCCTCAAGGAACAGCGCTTTGGGGCTGGCACCGATGTCGCCTGGCGCCTGCTGCGCGAAACCGTCCCTGCCTACGATCAGGATCGCTGGCTGGCGCCGGATATTGCTGCCGCTGCGAGCGTCTTGAAAGTCCCGAATCTGCCGCACAACGTTTTACCGAATTTGCACTGACAACTGCCCATACCAGCGTGCCAAGGCGTGGATCGTTCACAAGACGAGAAACGACGGATAACGGAATGCTCCGGAGCGACTGGTAGTTAATAACAATGCCTAACAGGAGCATTTTAATGACTGCGCTGAACCTGATCCCCGGCCAACTGAGCCTGGCCCAACTGCGTGACGTCTACCAGAATCCGGTCACCTTGACCCTCGACAACCGCGCCAGCGCGCAGATCGAGGCCAGCGTCGCCTGCGTCGAGCAGATCCTCGCCGAGAACCGCACCGCCTATGGCATCAACACCGGTTTCGGCCTGCTGGCCTCGACGCGCATCGCCAGCGAAGACCTGGAGAACCTGCAGCGTTCGCTGGTGCTCTCGCATGCTGCCGGCGTCGGCCAGCCGATCAGCGACGACCTTGTGCGACTGATCATGGTGCTCAAGGTCAACAGCCTCAGCCGCGGTTTCTCCGGTATCCGTCGGCAGGTGATCGATGCGCTGATTGCGCTGATCAATGCCGAGGTCTATCCGCACATTCCGCTGAAAGGTTCGGTCGGCGCGTCGGGGGATCTGGCGCCGTTGGCGCACATGTCGCTGGTGCTGCTCGGCGAGGGCAAGGCGCGCTACAAGGGCGAATGGCTGGAGGCGACCGAAGCGCTGAAAGTCGCCGGCCTGACACCGCTGACCCTGGCGGCGAAAGAAGGTCTGGCGCTGCTCAACGGTACTCAGGTTTCCACCGCGTTTGCGCTGCGCGGTTTGTTCGAAGGCGAAGATCTGTTTGCCGGTGCATTGGCGCTCGGCAGTCTCACCGTTGAAGCTGTGCTCGGTTCGCGCTCACCGTTCGACGCGCGCATTCACGCCGCACGTGGGCAGAAAGGTCAGATCGATGCCGCCGCTGCTTATCGTGACCTGCTCGGTGAGCGCAGCGAAGTCTCCGCCTCGCACCAGAACTGCGACAAGGTCCAGGACCCGTATTCGCTGCGCTGCCAGCCACAAGTCATGGGCGCCTGCCTGACGCAGTTCCGGCAGGCCGCTGAAGTGCTAGCGGTGGAAGCCAACGCGGTGTCGGATAATCCGCTGGTATTCGCCGCTGAAGGCGATGTGATTTCCGGCGGCAACTTCCACGCCGAACCGGTGGCCATGGCCGCTGACAATCTGGCTCTGGCGATCGCCGAAATCGGCTCGCTGAGCGAACGGCGCATCTCGCTGATGATGGACAAGCACATGTCGCAACTGCCGCCGTTCCTCGTCGCCAACGGCGGGGTGAACTCCGGTTTCATGATTGCCCAGGTGACCGCAGCGGCACTGGCCAGCGAGAACAAGGCGCTGGCCCATCCGCATTCGGTGGACAGCCTGCCAACCTCGGCCAACCAGGAAGACCATGTGTCGATGGCCCCGGCTGCCGGCAAACGCCTGTGGGAAATGGCCGAGAACACCCGCGGGATTCTCGCCGTGGAGTGGCTGGCGGCGGTCCAGGGCCTGGATCTGCGCAACGGCCTGAAGACCTCGCCGAAGCTGGAACAGGCGCGGGCGATCCTGCGCAGGGAAGTGCCGTTTTATGAGAAGGACCGGTTTTTTGCGCCGGATATCAATGCGGCGACTGAATTGCTGGCTTCGCGGTGTTTGACCGAGCTGGTTTCGGTGAAGCTTTTGCCGAGCCTGTAAAAACCAGCCCTCACCCCAGCCCTCTCCCGGAGGGAGAGGGAGCCGATCTCTGCGAGCTTCAAGACCTGAGTTCGGCTCAAGACTCTCTGGTCGATGTAGCTCGACAGAACAACCCAGTCAGTCCCCTCTCCCTCCGGGAGAGGGCTAGGGTGAGGGGCTTTTGAGGCTGCTCACCATACCAACCCAAACGGAGGCCAACAGTGAAAACCCTCTGGCAACACTGCCACGTCGCAACCATGGCCAACGGCGTCTATTCGATCATCGAGGATGCCGCGATCGTGACCACCGGCACGCTGATCGAGTGGATCGGCCCGCGCACTCAACTGCCGCCCGGCGAATACCCGGCGGTCAATGACCTGCAAGGCGCGTGGGTCACGCCCGGGCTGATCGACTGCCACACCCACACCGTGTTCGGCGGCAACCGCAGCGGCGAGTTCGAGCAGCGTCTGCAAGGCGTCAGCTACGCCGAGATCGCCGCGCAGGGCGGTGGTATCGCCAGCACCGTGCGCGCCACGCGCGAAGCCACTGAAGACGAGCTGTTCGCCAGCGCCGCCAAACGCCTGAAAAGCCTGATGCGCGATGGCGTGACCACGGTGGAAATGAAATCCGGCTACGGCCTCGATCTGGCCAACGAGCGCAAGCTTCTGCGAGTCATCCGGCGCCTGGCCGAAGAACTGCCGATCAGCGTACGCAGCACTTGCCTGGCGGCGCACGCCTTGCCGCCGGAGTACAAGGATCGCGCCGACGACTACATCGATCTGGTCTGCAGCGAGATGCTCCCGGCCCTCGCCGCCGAAGGTCTGGTGGATGCCGTGGATGCGTTCTGCGAATACCTGGCGTTCTCGCCGGAGCAGGTCGAACGGGTGTTCGTCGCGGCGCAGCAGCTCGGTCTGCCGGTAAAACTGCACGCCGAACAATTGTCCTCGCTGCACGGCTCGAGCCTTGCCGCGCGCTATAAAGCCTTGTCCGCCGATCACCTTGAATTCATGGACGAGGACGACGCCATCGCCATGGCCGCTGCCGGCACCGTCGCCGTGCTGTTGCCCGGCGCCTTCTACTTCCTGCGCGAAACCCGGTTGCCGCCGATGGAAGCGCTGCGCAAGCACAAGGTGAAGATCGCGATCGCCAGCGACCTCAACCCCGGCACCTCGCCGGCGCTGTCGTTGCGCCTGATGCTGAACATGGCCTGCACCTGTTTCCGCATGACTCCGGAAGAAGCTCTTGCCGGGGCGACCCTTCATGCCGCGCAGGCATTGGGCATGGCTGACACCCACGGCTCGCTGGAGGTCGGCAAGGTCGCCGACTTTGTCGCGTGGGACATCGAACGTCCGGCGGATCTGGCTTATTGGCTCGGGGGCGATCTGGACAAGCGCGTCGTGCGTTACGGCGTTGAATCGAATTTCTAGGAGGGCGGTTGTGGACAAGGTTCTGAAATTCAAACAAGGCCGCGTGCCGTTGCTGATCAGCATGCCCCACGCGGGTGTGCGTCTGACCCCGGCGGTCGAAGCCGGGTTGATCCCCGCCGCGAAGAGTTTGCCGGACACCGACTGGCATATCCCGCAACTCTACGATTTCGCCGAGGAGCTGGGCGCCAGCACCCTGGCCGCTGAGTATTCGCGCTTCGTCATCGACCTCAACCGGCCGTCCGACGACAAGCCTTTGTACGCCGGGGCGACCACGGGGTTGTATCCGGCGACATTGTTCGACGGCATTGCGTTGTTTCAGGAGGGTCGGGAGCCTTCGCAGCAAGAACGCGCGAGTTATTTGCAGCAGATCTGGACGCCATACCATCGCACCTTGCAGGAAGAGCTGGCGCGGCTGAAGGCAGAATTTGGCTACGCGCTGCTGTTCGATGCGCACTCGATCCGTTCGATCATCCCGCATCTGTTCGACGGCAAACTGCCGGACTTCAACCTCGGCACGTTCAATGGCGCCAGTTGTGATCCGCAACTGGCTGCTGAGCTGGAAGCGATCTGCGCACGGCACGAGCAGTTCACTCATGTGCTTAACGGTCGCTTCAAGGGCGGGCACATCACCCGCCAGTACGGCGCCCCGGCGCAGAACATTCACGCGGTGCAGCTGGAATTGTGTCAGTCCACCTACATGGAAGAGTTCGAACCGTTCCGCTACCGCGCCGACCTGGCGGAACCGACGCGGGTGGTGCTCCGGGAATTGCTGCAAGGCTATCTGGCCTGGGCAAAATCTCACTACAGCGCATAACCCCTGTGGGAGCGAGCCTGCTCGCGAAAGCGGCCTTTCAGCCAAAATCCAGGTTGAATGACACACCGCGTTCGCGAGCAGGCTCGCTCCCACAGGATCGCGTTCAGACCGTGAAGGTGATGGCTGACAAACGGTGACAGCGCACAGGCATGCTCATTGACGCAAATCGGGTTTATGATGCCCAACGGCAGAATAATACGAGTCCCCCCAGGGATGACCTCGACCCCTTACGGAGCGCGCAATGCAGACTTT
Source organism: Pseudomonas moraviensis (assembly GCF_900105805.1). Lineage (NCBI taxonomy): Bacteria > Pseudomonadati > Pseudomonadota > Gammaproteobacteria > Pseudomonadales > Pseudomonadaceae > Pseudomonas > Pseudomonas moraviensis. The sequence continues at coordinate 5,304,657 of NZ_LT629788.1, forward strand.
GTTTCCGCAGATCAAACCCCACGCCCGGCACGATCTGGCTGTCGATGACACCCATACGCTGTACGTCGATGAGAGTGGCTCGCCGGAGGGTTTGCCGGTGGTATTCATCCACGGTGGCCCCGGCGCCGGCTGCGACGCACAGAGCCGGCGCTATTTCGATCCGAATCTGTATCGCATCGTCACCTTCGACCAGCGCGGCTGCGGTCGCTCCACCCCGCATGCCAGCCTGGAAAACAACACCACCTGGGATCTGGTCGAGGATCTCGAGCGCATCCGCAAACACCTGGGCATTGAAAAATGGGTGCTGTTCGGCGGCTCCTGGGGCTCGACCCTGGCGCTGGCCTACGCACAAACCCACCCGGAGCGAGTACACGGTCTGATCCTGCGCGGGATCTTTCTCTGCCGTCCGCAGGAAATCGAATGGTTCTACCAGGCCGGCGCCAGCCGTCTGTTCCCCGATTACTGGCAGGACTACATCGCACCGATCCCGCTGGACGAGCGCGACGACCTGCTCACCGCTTTCCATAAACGCCTGATCGGCAACGACCAGATCGCCCAGATGCATGCGGCCAAGGCGTGGTCGACCTGGGAAGGGCGCACCGCGACCCTGCGGCCGAACCCGCTAGTCGTCGATCGTTTCTCCGAGCCGCAGCGCGCACTGTCGATCGCGCGGATCGAATGCCACTACTTCACCAACAATGCCTTCCTTGAGCCCAACCAGCTGATCCGCGACATGGGCAAGATCGCCCATCTCCCCGGCGTGATCATTCACGGTCGCTACGACGTGATCTGCCCGCTCGACAACGCCTGGGAATTGCACCAGGCCTGGCCGAACAGCGAATTGCAGGTGATCCGCGATGCCGGCCACGCCGCGTCCGAGCCGGGGATCACCGATGCGCTGGTGCGCGCTGCGAGCAAAATGGCCCAGCGCCTGCTCGACCTGCCACTCGAAGAAGCATGAAGGCGCTGTTGCAGCGCGTACGCGGTGCGCGGGTCGAGGTCGCTGGCGAGGTGGTCGGCGCGGTCGATCAGGGTCTGCTCGTGCTGGTGGCGGTAGAACCCGACGACACGCGTACCAACGCCGACAAACTTCTGCATAAGCTGCTTAACTATCGGGTATTCAGTGATGCCGAGGGCAAGATGAATCTGTCCCTGACGGATGTGGATGGCGGGTTGCTGCTGGTCTCGCAGTTCACCCTTGCCGCCGACACCAAAAGCGGCCTGCGTCCGAGCTTTTCCACGGCCGCACCGCCGGCGCTGGCGGAGGAATTGTTCGACTATTTATTGAGCCAGGCGAAACAGGTGCATGGCACTGTGGCATCAGGTAGATTCGGCGCCGATATGCAGGTGCACCTGGTCAACGATGGCCCGGTTACCTTTTTGTTACAGACCTGACAGTGCCTGAAACGCCTTTTTCGGAAATTTCGACTGTTTTTAGGCTGTTTTCGCGATAAATACTTTGTTACCCCTGATGCGTTGTCATCCGGGCTACTAGATAATCGCGCGCTGCGGGGATCGACATTCGTTGATCCGTTTTGACTTAGGTAGAGACTTGTCTGGATCCGATTGGGGAATCATTTTGCCCCGGCGGAGTCGGAACAATGCTCGCCAACTTGGCAAGGGTGCCCTGAAAGGTCGGTTTTTCACTGCCGAAAACCCTAAAGGCACTTCATCTGGCCGTTGGTTTATTGATCTGTTTTCGGCGAGGGTTGCTCGTGATTGTTAGTCCCTGTAATGCAGCAAAAATGTCTGCCAAACGCATGCGAAGTGCTCTGGTAGCGGGTTCGGCGCTCCTGTGCCTGCTCAGCGCCGGTCAGCTTTGGGCGTTCAATCTTGACGACGTATCGGCCAAGGCCAAAGAGCTGGCCGGGCAGAAGTTCGAAGCCCCGCGCAGCAACCTGCCGAACGAATTCCGCGAAATGAAGTTCGCGGACTACCAGAAGATCCGCTTCCTCACCGAAAAGGCTGAGTGGGCCGATCAGAAGACGCCGTTCAAACTCTCCTTCTATCACCAGGGTATGCACTTCGATACGCCGGTGAAAATCAATGAAATCACCGCGAACACCGTCTCGGAAATCAAATACGATCCGAGCCGCTTCGATTTCGGCGACCTGAAATTCGATCCGAAAGCCACCGAACAACTGGGCTATGCCGGTTTCCGTGTGCTGTACCCGATCAACAAGGCCGACAAGCAAGACGAGATCATGACCATGCTCGGCGCGAGCTACTTCCGCGTCGTCGGCAAGGGCCACACCTATGGTCTGTCGGCCCGTGGTCTGGCGATCGATACCGCGCTGCCGTCCGGTGAGGAATTCCCGCGTTTCCGCGAGTTCTGGATCCAGCAGCCCAAGCCCGGCGACAAGCACCTGGTGATCTTCGCCCTGCTCGATTCGCCGCGTGCCACCGGTGCCTATCGTCTGATCCTGCGTCCGGGCAGCGACACCATCGTCGACGTCAAGGCGCAGATGTTCCTGCGTGACAAGGTCGGCAAACTGGGCATCGCGCCGCTGACCAGCATGTTCCTGTTCGGTGCCAACCAGCCGTCGAAAGTCCTCAACTACCGTCGTGAACTGCACGACTCCAGCGGTCTGTCGATCCATGCCGGCAACGGCGAGTGGATCTGGCGTCCGCTGAACAACCCGAAACATCTGGCCGTGAGCAACTTCAGCGTCGAGAACCCGCGTGGTTTCGGTCTGCTGCAGCGTGGCCGCGACTTCAGCCACTACGAAGACCTCGACGATCGCTATGACAAGCGCCCAAGCGCCTGGATCGAGCCGAAGGGCGAGTGGGGCAAAGGCACCGTTGATCTGGTAGAGATTCCGACCGCCGACGAAACCAACGACAACATCGTTGCGTTCTGGAGCCCGGAAAAAATGCCGGAGCCAGGCCAGCCGCTGGACTTCGCCTACCGCATGCACTGGACCATGGACGAAGCAGCGATCCACGCGCCGGACAGCGCCTGGGTGGCGCAGACCCTGCGTTCGACCGGTGACGTCAAGCAATCGAACCTGATCCGTCAGCCGGATGGCAGCGTTGCCTATCTGGTCGACTTCGAAGGCCCGTCTCTGGCGGCCCTGACGCCGGACGCCGACGTGCGCAGTCAGGTCAGCGTCGGCGACAACGCCGAACTGGTCGAGAACAGTGTGCGCTACAACCCTGAAACCAAGGGCTGGCGCTTGACCCTGCGGATGAAGATCAAGGACGCCAGCAAGGCGACCGAGATGCGCGCTGCACTGGTTCAGCCAGTGGTTACCGCGGATCTGGCCAAATCGGTACCGGCCTCCAATTCGTCGGTCGCCAAGGCTGACAAGGTTGCCGCCAAGCAGCAGGAGAAGCTCGACAAGGAAGCCAAGGCCGCCGAAGCCAAACAGGCTGAAGCCAAGCCTGCAGCCGATGCCAAGGACAAGGCCAACAAAGACGCCAAGCAGCCAGTCGCTGCCGACGCGGCCCCAGCCACACCGGAATCGGCGCCGACTGAAGAAGTCCTGACCGAGACCTGGAGCTATCAGTTGCCTGCCGATGAGTAACTCACAAGTACAGCCAGAGACTCTGTCCGAGTATCTGGCGCATCTGCCGATGACCGACGAGCAACGCGCGGAACTCGCGGGTTGCCAGTCGTTCAGCGAGCTGCATGAACGCCTGTCGTCCTCGACATTCGACGCCCCTGCCGAAGCCGCCCAGGCCTCGGTGGGCAAGCGCCTGACCCTGAGCACCGCCGAAGAACTGGCCGAAGCGGAAATGCTGGTGCTGGACGCCAGCGGCCGGGTCAGCCTCAAGGCGACCCCGCCGATCCGCCGTACCAAGGTTGTGCCGGAGCCATGGCGCACCAATATTCTGGTGCGTGGCTGGCGTCGTCTGACCGGGCGCACCAACCCGCCGCAGCCGCCGAAGGACGCCAATGTCCTGCCGGCCGCGCGCTGGCGCACTGTCGGTTCGATCCGTCGCTACATCCTGTTGCTGCTGATGCTCGGCCAGACCATCGTTGCCGGCTGGTACATGAAAGGCATCATGCCGTATCAGGGCTGGTCGTTCGTCGATCTCGATGAAGTGCTGCATCAACCGCTGCTGCAAACCGCCACGCAAGTGCTGCCGTATGCGCTGCAAACCAGCATCCTGATTCTGTTCGGGATTCTGTTCTGCTGGGTGTCCGCCGGTTTCTGGACCGCGCTGATGGGCTTCCTTGAGCTGCTCACCGGTCATGATAAATACCGTATCTCCGGGAAAAGCGCCGGTAACGAGCCGATCCCGAAAGATGCGCGTACTGCGCTGGTGATGCCGATCTGCAACGAAGACGTGCCGCGTGTATTCGCCGGTCTGCGTGCAACGTTCGAATCGGTCGCCGCCACTGGTGACCTGGATCGTTTCGACTTCTTCGTTCTCAGCGACAGTAACGACACCGATATCTGCGTTGCCGAGCAGCAGGCCTGGCTGGACGTCTGCCGCGAAGCCAAGGGCTTCGGCAAGATCTTCTATCGCCGCCGCCGCCGCCGTGTGAAGCGCAAGAGCGGCAACCTCGACGACTTCTGCCGTCGTTGGGGCGGTGACTACAAGTACATGGTCGTGCTCGACGCCGACTCGGTGATGAGCGGCGAATGCCTGACCAGTCTGGTGCGCCTGATGGAAGCCACGCCGGACGCCGGGATCATCCAGACCGCGCCGCGTGCGTCGGGCATGGACACCCTGTATGCGCGCATGCAGCAGTTTGCGACCCGCGTGTACGGTCCACTGTTCACTGCCGGCCTGCACTTCTGGCAGTTGGGTGAATCCCACTACTGGGGTCACAACGCGATCATCCGCATGAAGCCGTTCATCGACCACTGCGCTTTGGCGCCGTTGCCGGGTAAAGGTGCGTTCTCCGGTGCGATCCTGTCCCACGACTTCGTTGAAGCCGCGCTGATGCGCCGTGCCGGTTGGGGCGTGTGGATTGCCTACGACCTGCCGGGCAGTTACGAAGAGTTGCCGCCGAACCTGCTCGACGAACTCAAGCGTGACCGTCGCTGGTGCCACGGCAACCTGATGAACTTCCGCCTGTTCCTGGTAAAAGGCATGCACCCGGTACACCGCGCGGTGTTCCTCACTGGCGTGATGTCCTACCTGTCGGCGCCGTTGTGGTTCTTCTTCCTGGTGCTGTCGACCGCGCTGCTGGCGGTGAACACGCTGATGGAGCCGCAGTACTTCCTCGAACCGCGTCAGCTCTATCCACTGTGGCCACAATGGCACCCGGACAAGGCGATTGCGCTGTTCTCGACGACCATCGTGCTGCTGTTCCTGCCGAAACTGTTGAGCATCATCCTGATCTGGGCCAAAGGCGCGAAAGAGTTCGGCGGCAAGTTCAAGGTGACCCTGTCGATGCTGCTGGAGATGCTGTTCTCCATGCTGCTGGCGCCGGTGCGGATGATTTTCCACACGCGTTTCGTCCTTGCCGCTTTCCTCGGCTGGGCCGCGACCTGGAACTCGCCGCAGCGTGACGACGACTCGACCCCGTGGAGCGAAGCGGTCAAGCGCCACGGCCCGCAGACCTTGCTGGGCTTCTGCTGGGCACTGCTGGTGATCTGGCTGAACCCGAGCTTCCTCTGGTGGCTGGTGCCGATCGTCGGTTCGCTGATGCTGTCGATCCCGGTGTCGGTGATCTCCAGCCGCGTCGGTCTGGGCCTGAAATCCCGTGACGAGAGCCTGTTCCTCATCCCTGAGGAATACAATCCGCCGCAGGCGCTGCTGGCAACTGATCAGTACACCCACGAAAACCGTTATCACGCCCTCAACGACGGCTTCGTCCGCGCCGTGGTCGACCCGCAGCAGAACGCCCTGGCGTGCTCGCTGGCGACCTCGCGTCACGGCCAGGCCGAGCCGATCGAGTGGCTGCGTCAGGAACGGGTGCGTCACGCGATCAAGGTCGGCCCGTCCGGGCTGAGCAACCATGATCGCCTGCAACTGCTCAGCGACCCTGTTGCACTGGCACGCCTGCATGAGCAGGTCTGGGCCGAGGGTCTCGCCGAGTGGCTGGACGCTTGGCGCGCCTCGGTGAAAGCCGATCCGCATGCGCCGTTGCTGCCGCTGCGACCGGTGAGCCTGCAGGCTCAGCCGGCTTGATAAAGGAACCCCGCGATGTTGCGGGGTTTTTTTTGGCCTGCTGAAAAGCCCCTCACCCTAGCCCTCTCCCGGAGGGAGAGGGGACTGACCGGGTTGGATATTCGAGATACGCCGACCTGAGATATCGAGTCGACCTCGGATTTGAACAGCATGAAGATCGGCTCCCTTTCCCCCTCGCCCCCTTGGGGGCGGTCCGACGTTTCGGGAGGGTTGGGGTGAGGGGGTAGCTGTTGATTGTTAAACAAATCGTCCATTAAACCTTGTGCAAAAAAACGAGTGCGTTAGCATCCGTCCCCGAATTGGCGCACCCGGGCTTTTTTGCCTGTGACTGTTGGTTTTCGCGCCGCACACGCAATGGTTTTGGGGACTTGAAGATGAAGAAGTATCTGTCGATGCTGCTGGTCGGCGTCACGGCACTGGTTGCAGTCAATGCGGCGCAGGCCGGCGCTATCGATGACGCGGTCAAGCGCGGCTCGCTGAAAGTCGGCATGGACCCGACCTACATGCCGTTCGAGATGACCAACAAACGCGGCGAAATCATCGGTTTCGAAGTCGATATCCTCAAAGCCATGACCAAGGCCATGGGCGTCAAGCTCGAGCTGGTCTCGACCGGTTACGACGGCATCATCCCGGCGCTGATGACCGACAAGTTCGACATGATCGGCAGCGGCATGACCCTGACCCAGGAGCGCAATCTGCGCCTGAACTTCAGCGATCCGTTCATCGTCGTCGGCCAGACCCTGCTGATCCGCAAGGAGCTGGAAGGCACCATCAAGTCCTACAAGGACCTGAACACCGCCGACTACCGCATCACCTCCAAGCTCGGCACGACTGGCGAAATGGTCGCCAGGAAGCTGATCTCCAAAGCCAAGTACCACGGCTACGACAACGAGCAGGAGGCTGTGCTCGACGTTGTCAATGGCAAGGCTGACGCCTTCATCTACGACGCGCCGTACAACGTCGTTGCCCTGAACAAAGTGGGGGCCGGCAAGCTGGTGTTCCTCGACAAGCCGTTCACCTACGAGCCGCTGGCCTTCGGTCTGAAGAAGGGCGACTTCGACAGCCTCAACTTCATCAACAACTTCCTGCACCAGATCCACGAAGACGGCACCTACGATCGCATCCATGACAAGTGGTTCAAGAGCACCGAGTGGCTCAAGGACATGGAATAAGCCCGGTCACCTGTGGCGAGGGAGCTTGCTCCCGCTCGGCTGCGAAGCAGTCGTAAACCCGTTGACTGGTTTTGCCCGACGTTGCGCGGTGGCTGATTTCAGGGCCGCTTCGCAACCCAGCGGGAGCAAGCTCCCTCGCCACAGAGGCAGCGGGCACCCTGATCGTTATGGATTTAGCTTTTGATGAAACAGAAAAAAGCCCAATGGCCCTGGCACGTCCTCACCGTGCTGGTGCTGGTCGGCCTGGCGGGCGCGTTGTATTACGCGACGTCGCTGATGTCCTACGAATGGCGCTGGAATCGCGTGCCGCAGTACTTCGCTTATCAAGCTGAAGAAACCCAGCGCGCCGCGGATATTTCCACCGTCACCGACTTGGTGCGCAAGGGCGGCAGTGCCGAGGTCACCCTGCGCAACGACGCCGGTGACGAGCAGAAGCTGACAGTCGACGAGAACAGCCTGCAATTCGCTCAGGGCGACGATGTTGCCGAAGGCGATGTCGTCGGCGTTACCCGGCACTGGGCGGCAGGGCCGCTGTTGTGGGGCCTGTGGACGACGTTGTGGCTCTCGCTGGTATCCGGCGTGCTCGGCTTGCTGATCGGTCTGGTCACTGGCCTGTGCCGGCTGTCGAGCAACCCCACCCTGCGCGATCTGTCGACCATCTACGTCGAGCTGGTACGCGGCACGCCGCTGTTGGTGCAGATTTTCATTTTCTACTTCTTCATCGGCACGGTGATGAACCTGTCCCGCGAGTTCGCCGGGATCGCTGCGTTGTCGCTGTTCACCGGCGCTTACGTGGCGGAGATCATCCGTTCCGGCGTGCAATCGATTGCCCGTGGTCAGAACGAGGCGGCGCGCTCGCTCGGTCTGAGCGCCGGCCAGTCGATGCGCCACGTGGTCCTGCCGCAGGCGTTCAAGCGGGTGCTGCCGCCGCTGGCCGGGCAGTTCATCAGTCTGGTCAAGGACACGTCGCTGGTCTCGGTGATCGCCATCACCGAGCTGCTGAAAAGCGGTCGGGAAGTCATCACCACCTCATTTTCGCCGTTCGAAATCCTGTTCTGCGTCGCCGGTCTGTACCTGTTGATCAACCTGCCGCTGTCGAAAATCGCCAGTCGGCTTGAGCGGAGGCTCGCGCAAAGTGATTGAAGTCCGCGATCTGGTAAAAGTCTTCGACACCCGTGGGCAAGTGGTGCGCGCGGTGGACAACGTCAGCACCACGGTGGCCAAGGGCGAAGTGCTGGTGGTGATCGGCCCGTCCGGTTCCGGCAAGTCGACCTTCCTGCGTTGCCTCAATGGTCTGGAAGAGTTCGATTCCGGCTCGGTGAGCATCGACGGCCTGCAACTGGCCGACGCGAAAACCGACGTCAATGCTTACCGCCGCGAAGTCGGCATGGTCTTCCAGCATTTCAATCTGTTCCCGCACATGACCGTGCTGGAAAACCTCTGTCTGGCGCAGAAAGTCGTGCGCAAGCGCGGCAAGAAAGAACGCGAAGCCAAGGCCATGGCGTTGCTGGAAAAGGTCGGCATTGCGCAGAAGGCCCACGAGTTTCCGTCGCGCCTGTCCGGCGGTCAGCAGCAACGGGTGGCGATTGCCCGGGCGCTGGCGATGGAGCCGAAAGTCATGCTGTTCGACGAGCCGACCTCGGCCCTCGACCCGGAAATGGTCGGCGAAGTGCTCGACGTGATGAAAAACCTGGCGGTAGAGGGCATGACCATGGTCTGCGTCACCCATGAGATGGGCTTCGCCCGGGAAGTGGCGGATCGGGTGCTGTTCTTCGATCACGGCAAATTGCTCGAAGATGCAGCGCCGGCGGAGTTCTTCGATGCACCGAAGGATCCGCGGGCTCAGGCCTTTCTAAGACAGGTTCTTTAACGGCAAAAAAGATCGCAGCCTTCGGCAGCTCCTACAGGGTTTTGTGTGCACCTGTAGGAGCTGCCGAAGGCTGCGATCTTTTGTTTTTGGGCTGTTAAACCTTGAAGCGGCCCACCAGCATCTGCAGATGCGTGCCCAGCCGCGCCAGCTCAACGCTGGAGGCCGCGGTCTCTTCACTCGCCGCCGAGGTCTGATCCGACACATCGCGCACGTTCAGCACACTGCGGTTGATCTCTTCGGCCACGGCGCTCTGCTGCTCGGCGGCTGCGGCGATCTGCTGGTTCATCGCCTGAATCGCCGAGACGGTGCGGGTGATGCTTTCCAGTGAGCCACCGGCACGCCGGGTCAGTTCGACGCTGCTGTCGGTGAGGCTGCGGCTGTTGTCCATGATCGTCGCCACTTGCTGAGTGCCGTTTTGCAGGCCGACGATCAGCTCTTCGATCTCTTCCGTGGACTTCTGCGTGCGCTGGGCAAGGCTGCGCACTTCGTCGGCAACCACCGCGAAACCACGACCCGCTTCACCGGCGCGGGCGGCCTCGATGGCGGCGTTGAGCGCCAGCAGGTTGGTTTGCTGGGCCACCGACTTGATCACGTCGAGCACGCTGCCGATCTTGTCGCTTTCGCGCTTGAGCTCGCCCATGGCTTCGGTGGAATGACCGACCTCGACCGCCAGGCGCTCGATCTGCGCGATGGCTTCGCCGACCACCTTGTCGCCCTCACGGGCCTGTTGGTCGGCGGCGACAGCAGCTTCCGAAGCTTCTTCAGCGTTGCGCGCGACTTCCTGCACGGTGGCGGCCATTTCGTTCATGGCGGTGGCGACCTGATCGGTCTCGACCTTCTGATTGTTGACGCCGGCGCTGGTCTGCTCGGTCACGGCCGAGAGTTCTTCGGCGGCGCTGGCGATCTGCGTTACGCCGTCGCTGATGCCACCGATCAATTCGCGCAGGCCCTGGGTCATGCTTTGCATCGAGCGTTGCAACTGGCCGAGTTCGTCGCGACGCAGGGAGACCAGATTGTGAGTCAGGTCGCCGGCCGCCACGCGTTCGGCCACTTTCAGGGTCTGGGTCAGCGGAATGATGATTTGCCGAGTGATGATCCACGCTGCCAGCAGACCGAACACCAGCGCCAGCACGGTGGCGATCAGCAGCATGTTCTTGGCGTGGGCAGCGTCAGTGTCGCGCACCACGGTTTGCGATTCGGTGAGTTTCTTGCTGAGCGCCATGAGGATGTCGCCCTGAGCCGCCATGTTCGCCAGTGCGGCAGTGTTTTTCACCTGCGAGTCACGGAACTGAGCCACGGCTGCACGATAAGCCTTGAGCGAGTCGGTGGCTTGCTGCAGGTTGGCGATGTGCTGCTCCGGCACGCGGGTCGGTAGGCTTTCGAGGTTTTTCAGGGCGTTGTCGATGGCGGTCAGCGCCGGTTGCTCGGCGTCGGCCTTGCCGCTGTAGGTGTAGCCGCGCACTTGATAGCGCGCTTGCTGGAGCAATTTGCTCAGCTCGATCACCGCGTTGTACTGCGCGACGCTGTCGCCCTGCAGCAGTGCACTTTCGACTTCGCCAACCCTGGCCACAGCATTGTCGGCGTTGGCGCCCAGCTTGCTGCGCGCATCTTCACGCTGCACGGTGGCCTGGGTCATTTCGCCGAAGGCGCGCTTGTATTCGGCAACCGCAGCCAATTGCTGGTCGACCATCGCCACATCGGACGGCTGCTCGATCATGCCGCGTGCCGATTGCAGACCGCTTTCGAGTTTGTTGAGGAATTCGTTGACCGCGCCCGGGCCCTGTTCGCCACGGCGCATGTCGTAGTCCATGCGCGCCAGGCGCAGGTCTTTGGTCAGCTCATTGAGGCTCGAGATGAAGCCGAGCTTGTCGCCGCGGCTGATGATGCCGCTCATGCCGGTCCAGCCGGTGAAAGTGATCAACAGCGTCAGTAACAGCACCAGGCCGAAACCGATGCCCAGCTTGCGTTTGACGCTGACGTTTCCAAGACTCTCGGCTAACCAACGGTACATGCGACCACTCCCTTCGGACCACTAAAATTGGACTTATAGGGGCTGTATCGGCTGGCTGATGGCAATCTGTAACGCCACTTGTCCGTGGTTGTCGCGATTCTGTGGCGAGGGAGCTTGCTCCCGCTCGACGGCGCAGCCGTCGTAACACCGGCAAGTGCGTTGCTCGTGAGAGAAAGAGCGATGGCCGCTTCGCGCCCAAGCGGGAGCAAGCTCCCTCGCCACAAAAGTTGCTTGGCTCAGAACAGGCGCGCGAGCAGTGCGGTGACGGCGGTTTCGACGCGCAGGATGCGCTCGCCCAGTTGCACCGGTTGCAGGCCGGACTTGGCCAGCAGATCGATTTCGTAGGGAATCCAGCCACCCTCGGGGCCGATGGCCAATGTCACCGGTTCGCTGAGGGCGCGGGGGCAGGGCGGGTAGTTGCCGGGATGGCCGACCAGACCGAGGGTGCCGTCGGTGATTGCCGGCAGTCGATCTTCAACGAAAGGCTTGAAGCGCTTCTCGATGACGATCTCGGGCAACGCCGTATCGCGGGCCTGTTCGAGGCCAAGAATCAATTGCTCACGAATCGCTTCCGGCTCCAGAAACGGTGTCTGCCAGAAGCTTTTCTCCACGCGGTAACTGTTGACCAGAATCACCTTGGCCACGCCCATGGTCGCAACGGTCTGGAACACCCGGCGAAGCATTTTCGGCCGGGGCAGGGCCAGTACCAGGGTCAGCGGCAGTTTGGCCGGCGGTGGCTGATCGAGGCTGACACGCAGTTCCGCTTCGCCCGCCTCCAGGCGCAGCAACTCGGCCGAACCCATCAGCCCGTTGATGCGCCCGACACGCAGGCTGTCGCCCACTTCCGAGCGATGGACTTCCTGCATGTGGGTCAGGCGGCGATCGCGCAGGACCACGCGGTCTGCCGCGATGAAATCGGCCTCTTCGAGCAGCAGCAGGTTCATGCCTGGGTCGCTGGCGGCTGATCGTTGTGATCGTCGGCCGGGGTTTCGTCCGGGCGTTCGCGCTTGCTGACCAGCGCGCCGAAGAGGATGCCGATCTCGAACAGCATCCACATCGGCACGGCCAGCAGGGTCTGCGAGAAGATGTCCGGCGGCGTCAGGATCATCCCGACCACGAAGCAGCCGATGATCACGTACGGACGGATCTTCTTCAGGTATTTGACGTCGACCACGCCGATCCACACCAGCAGCACCACGGCCACCGGAATCTCGAACGCCACGCCGAAGGCGAAGAACAGCGTCATGACGAAATCGAGGTAGCTGGCGATGTCGGTCATCATTTCCACGCCGGCCGGGGTGGCGGCGGCGAAGAACTTGAAGATCAGCGGAAAGACGAAGTAATAGGCGAACGCCATGCCGATGTAGAACAGCAGGATGCTGGAGATCAGCAGCGGTACCGCAACGCGTTTTTCATGCTTGTACAGGCCTGGCGCAATAAAGCCCCAGATCTGGTGCAGGATCACCGGAATCGCAAGAAACAGCGAAACCATCATCGTCAGCTTCAGCGGCGTCAGGAATGGCGACGACACGTCGGTGGCGATCATCGTCGCGCCGACCGGCAGGTACTGGCGCAGCGGCGTCGAGACGAAGGTGTAGATCTGCTGGGTAAAGGCGAACAGCCCGGCAAAGATAATGAAGATCGCCGCCACGCAACGCAGCAGGCGGGTGCGCAACTCGGTGAGGTGCGAAACCAGCGGCATGTGCTGGTCGTTTTCCGGAAGATCGCTCATGGGGCTCGCGGCGGCAAAGTGGTGTCGTGAGGCGCAGGTGTAGTCGGCGCGGCGGTGGGAGCTACGTGTTCAACCGATGTGTCCGCGGCAACCGGCGCCGGTACTGGCGGTGTTACAACCGGTGCAGGTGCAGGTGCAGGTGCAGGTGCAGGTGCAGTCGGAGCGGAAGCGTTGTGAATTGTCTGCTCCCCCACAGGCTCGACCGGCGTCGGCTCCTGTTGGCTCGGATTGAAAATCTTCCGCGCCTCTTGCTCCAGCGACAGAATATGTTCGTTGTGCAGTTGCCGACGGATCTCGTCGGCACCGATTTCACGTTCAACTTCCTGTTTGATCGCGTTGAAGCTGCGCTTCAGGCGGCCGACCCACAGACCGGCGGTGCGCGCAGCGCCCGGCAGACGCTCGGGGCCGAGCACCAGCAGGGCGACGAGGCCGACGAGCAGCAGTTCAGAGAAGCTGATACCAAACATTAGTCAGTGCTCACACGTCTTTGCGGATCGGCTCTTCGACTTTTTGCGCCTGCACGTCGATGGTGTGCGGCGGGTTGGCCTGAGCGGTGGTTTGCGGCTGCACCGGTGGCACTGGCTGCGCCGGCGGGGTCACGTTCGGCTCGGTCGGTTTTTCGTCGTCATTCATGGCTTTGCGGAAGCCCTTGATTGATTCACCAACGTCAGTACCGAGGTTTTTCAGTTTCTTGGTACCGAACACCAGCACCACGACAATCAGAATGACGACCCAGTGTTTCCAGTCAAAAATGCCCATGTGGCGATTCCTCTCTAAAAATTGTTCAGGCGGACGGACGCGAGGCTTTCTCGACGTGTCCGGACAGGCCGAAGCGACGGTCCAGTTCATCCAGCACGGCCTGCGGATGCTGCCCCAGTTGGGCGAGCATGACCATGCTGTGGAACCACAGGTCGGCGGTCTCGTAGATCACATCACTGCAGTCGCCGCTGATCGCGGCATCCTTGGCGGCAATAATGGTTTCGACCGACTCTTCGCCGACTTTCTCCAGAATCTTGTTCAGCCCCTTGTGATACAGGCTGGCGACATACGAACTGTCGGCGGCTGCACCTTTGCGCTCTTCGAGCACTTCAGCCAGACGGGTCAGGGTGTCACTCATGTGTGTGTCCTGCGGAGTAGATGGCATGCGGGTCTTTCAGAACCGGGTCGACCGTTTTCCAGTCGCCGTTTTCGAAGACTCGGTAAAAGCAGCTTTGACGGCCGGTGTGGCAGGCGATGTCGCCGATCTGTTCAACCATCAGGATGATCACGTCGGCGTCACAGTCCAGACGCATTTCATGCAGAGTCTGCACATGGCCGGACTCTTCGCCCTTGCGCCACAGCTTGCCACGGGAACGTGACCAGTAGATTGCACGATTCTCCGCTGCGGTCAGTTCCAGCGCTTCGCGGTTCATCCAGGCCATCATCAATACGCGCCCGGTCTTGTGATCCTGAGCGATCGCCGGCACCAGGCCGTCAGCGTCCCACTTGATCTCGTCCAGCCAGTTTTTCATCTTCAGTTCCTGAAAAGCAGCTTCGAGTTTCAAGCTTCAAGCTGCAAGTAAAAGCAGGTCGCGGTGTACCTGTGTCGTCAAGCTTGCAGCTCGCAGCTTATAACTTGCAGCCGATTCGTGCTATCGGCGAACGACCAGATACAAGCCGACCGCCACCATGATCCCGGCGGGCCAGTGCGCCCAATCGGTCAGCGGGCCACCAGCGGCGAGGGTCGCGCCGCCGGCCAGATGCGCGCAGCCGAGCAGGCGCAGGAACCAGTCGTCCTTTCGTTTGTGCCACGGCGGCGGCGGGTCTTTGGCATGGGGTTGCGACATGCGCTCGAGCAGGTCGCGGGCCATGTTCGACAGGTGCGGAATCTGCTCCAGCTGGCTGTGCACGTTGCCCAGCAAGGCTTTCGGGCTGACGCGCTCGCGCATCCAGCGCTCGAGAAACGGCTGCGCGGTGTTCCACAGATCCAGATCCGGATACAGCTGGCGACCGAGGCCTTCGATGTTCAGCAGAGTCTTCTGCAACAGCACCAGTTGGGGCTGCACTTCCATGTTGAAGCGGCGCGCGGTCTGGAACAGGCGCATCAGCACCTGGCCAAATGAAATATCTTTTAACGGTTTTTCGAAGATCGGTTCGCAGACGGTACGGATCGCCGCTTCGAATTCATTGAGTTTGGTTTCCGCCGGCACCCAGCCCGAGTCGATGTGCAACTGCGCGACACGGCGGTAGTCACGCTTGAAGAAGGCGAACAGATTGCGCGCCAGATAATCCTGGTCTTCCGGGGTCAGGCTGCCGACGATGCCGCAGTCGATCGCAATGTACTGCGGGCTCCACGGGTTGACGGTGCTGACGAAAATGTTGCCCGGGTGCATGTCGGCGTGGAAGAAACTGTCGCGGAACACCTGCGTGAAGAAGATCTCCACACCGCGCTCGGCAAGCATTTTCATGTCGGTGCGCTGGTCGGCGAGGGTCGCCAGGTCAGTGACCTGAATCCCGTAGATGCGCTCCATCACCAGCACTTTCGGCCGGCACCAGTCCCAGTAGACTTGCGGCACGTACAGCAGCTGCGAGCCTTCGAAGTTGCGGCGCAACTGGCTGGCGTTGGCCGCTTCGCGCAACAGGTCGAGTTCGTCGTAAATGGTTTTTTCGTAATCCTGCACCACATCGACCGGGTGCAGCAGGCGCGCGTCAGCGGAGAATTTCTCGGCAGCACGGGCGAGGATGAACAGCCACGCCAGATCTTGGGCAATCACCGGTTTCAGGCCAGGGCGAATGACCTTGACCACCACTTCTTCGCCGCTTTTGAGCTGCGCCGCATGCACCTGCGCCACCGAGGCCGAGGCCAGCGGTTCAACGTCGAAACGGCTGAACACTTCGCTGATTTTCTTGCCCAGCTGTTCTTCGATCAGCTTGATCGACACCTGCGAATCGAACGGCGGCACGCGGTCCTGCAGGAGCATCAGCTCATCGGCGATGTCTTCCGGCAACAGGTCGCGACGGGTCGAAAGGATCTGCCCGAACTTGATGAAGATCGGCCCCAGATCCTGCAACGCCAGGCGCAAGCGCGCGCCACGGTTGAGCTCCAGCGGCTTGCGCGGCAGCCAGCGCCACGGCAGCAGAAAGCGCACGGCCAGGAGAAACCACGGCAGCGGCAGATCGAACAGCAGGTCATCGAGGCGGTAGCGGATCACGACGCGCTGGATGCGCAACAGACGGCGGACGGCAAGCAGCTTCATGCGTTATCGCTTGGGTCGAGGGATCGGGAAAGGCGCTCGAAACGCGCCTCGAGTCGTTCCAGATCAAGTTTGATCCGGTCCAGTTCGCTGAACCGCGCTTCGGCTTCGCGCTGCCCGACAAGGGTGCGTGATTCTTCGGCGAGGTATTCGGCAAGATTCTGGTTGAGGCTGGCAAATCCTTGTTGATACCAGCGCGCGCGGCTGCGCAGATGACCACCGAGCAACTGCGTGGCGACCGGACCGAGCCAGCGCGAGAGTTCGTACTCCCAGTCCAGCTCGAGGTCTTGCAGCACACCGGCCAGCTCCAGCAACACGCCGCTGTCGCCATCGAGCTCGACTTCCGGAGCGTGCAGCACGGCGGTCTTGTCTTTGCTCAGGGCCAGTTTCACCAGGCTCGAGGCCGGTGCGCGCAATGTGCAATCGACGTCCGCCGCCCACTGTGAAGCCAGCATCAGGCCTTCGTCGCTGGGCAGAATGAACAGTTGCAGGGCCGGGCTGCGGCAATCGACAGCAATCACCTTGCCGGTCAGATGCGCCAGGCGCGGCAGCGCCGTGCTGTCGAGACGCAGCACCCGGTTGAGGCCGAGTTCGACGCTGGCGAGCAGCCCGGTCAGCAACATCAGGGTTTGATGCCGCGGTGCAGGGCGACGATACCTGCGGTCATGTTGTGATAGGTCACGCGGTCGAAACCGGCTTCGACCATCATCGACTTCAGGGTTTCCTGATTCGGGTGCATGCGGATCGATTCGGCCAGGTAGCGGTAGCTTTCCGAATCGTTGGTGATCAGCTTGCCCATCAGCGGCATGAAGGCGAACGAGTAGGCGTCGTAGGCTTTGGACATCAGCGCATTGGTCGGCTTGGAGAATTCCAGCACCAGCAGGCGTCCGCCGGGCTTGAGCACGCGCAGCATCGAACGCAGCGCGTCCTCTTTGTGCGTCACGTTGCGCAGGCCGAAGGCGATGGTTACGCAGTCGAAATGGTTGTCCGGGAACGGCAGCTTTTCTGCGTCGGCCTGGACGAATTCGACATTGCCGGCAACGCCGAGATCGAGCAGGCGATCACGGCCGACCTTGAGCATCGATTCGTTGATGTCGGCCAGCACCACTTGGCCAGTCGGGCCAACGAGGTGCGAGAACTTGCGGGTCAGGTCGCCGGTGCCGCCGGCGATGTCGAGCACGCGGTTGCCGCTGCGCACGCCGGAAAGCTCGATCGCGAAACGCTTCCACAGGCGGTGCATGCCGCCCGACAGAAGGTCGTTCATCAGGTCGTATTTCGCGGCTACGGAATGGAAAACCTCAGCGACTTTTTCCGCTTTCTGGCTTTCCGGAACGTTTTTGAAGCCGAAGTGAGTGGTGGGTTCGGCATCGCTGCCTTTGCGCTGATCAGTCATATCGCTGTCACCAAAAGAGAATGCGCGACATTCTAATCCCCAAGCCATGCTTTGTCTTGGAATGGCTAAAGGTAAGATGGGCAACCTTCGGGACGATTTGCCGCAGATGCGGTCAAGATTCCACGTCAGCCATTCAATCATCAGGAGTCATTCCATGGCCAAAATCAGTGTTGAGCGCGCCCACACCCTGGGCAAGGAAGCCGCCCGCGAGAAGGCCGACAAACTGGCCAGGAAGCTCAATGAACAATACGGCCTGGAGCCGCAGTGGTCAGGCGACACCCTGAACCTCAAGCGCTCGGGCGTGAAAGGCGCAGTGCATGTGGCGGACGATTCGATCAGGGTCGACGTCGAGCTGGGCCTGATGATGTCGGCCATGAGCGGCATGATCAAAGCCGAGATCGAAAGAGCCCTCGACAAAGCCTTGGCCTGAAACACGATCCCCTGTAGGAGTGAGCCTGCTCGCGATAGCGGTCTGTCAGTCAAATTATCAGTGACTGACAAACCGCTTTCGCGAGCAGGCTCGCTCCCACATTTGTTTAGAGTTGCTCCCGCTGGTTAGGGTGCCCTTTCTAATTTTTCTGCCTACTTTGTGCCTGAGCCCGACACTCGTCCGGCAGTTCCTCAAACCTTCTGCGCGTGAGGTGCACCATGGCCAAAGTCATTTTGAAGAAAAAAATCGACGCTCCGACTTCCACTCTGAGCGACGTCAAATCCTATGCCCGCAAGATCTGGCTGGCAGGCCTGGGCGCCTATACCAAGGTCGGCCAGGAGGGCAGCGAGTACTTCCAGGAACTCGTCGCCGCTGGTCAAACTGTTGAAAAGAAAGGCAAAAAAGCCGTGAGCGAAAAACTCCTCGCGGCCAACGCCGAGATCGATGATGCGGCCACTCAGGTCAGCTCGTTCAAGGGTCGTGTTGAAGTTCAGCTGGACAAGGTCGAGAAGGCCTTCGACAACCGTGTGGCCAGCGCCTTGAATCGGATCGGCATTCCGTCTAAACATGACGTTGAGGCACTCTCTGCTAAGCTCGATGAGCTGACGGCATTGCTCGAACGCGTCGCGCGAAAATCTTAAGGAGAACGGGATGGCTGGCAAAAAGAACACCGATAAAGAAAGCAGCTCGTGGGTCGGGAAGGTCGAGTCCTACTCCCGCAAGATCTGGCTGGCTGGTTTAGGCGTGTACTCGAAGATCGACACTGACGGCAGCAAACTCTTCGATGCATTGGTCAAAGACGGCGAGAAAGCCGAGAAGCTCACCAAGACAGCAGTCGGCAAGAAAGTCGAGGACTCGACCTCCTCGGCGAAGTCGCGCATCAGCGGCGTGAAAGACCGCGCACTGGGCAAATGGGACGAGCTGGAAGGCGCGTTCGACAAGCGCCTGAACAGCGCGATTTCGCGCCTGGGTGTGCCGAGCCGCAATGAGGTCAAGGCGCTCAACGCCAAGGTCGATACGCTGACCAGGCAGATCGAGAAACTCACCGGTCTGAAGGCTCAGCCCGTAGCGGCGAAAACCGCGGCGGCGAAACCGGCTAGCAAAACTGCGGCGGCCAAACCTGCAACGAAAACCGCAGCCAAGCCACTGACCAAAGCGGCGGCAAAACCTGCTGCGAAAGCTGCGGCCAAGCCGGCCGCGAAAACGGCAGCCGCCAAGCCTGCGACCAAAGCGGCCACCAAACCGGTTGCCGCCAAAGCCGCTGCCAAACCGGCAACCAAAGCAGCAGCAAAACCTGCGGCTAAAACTGCAGCGAAACCAGCGGCCAAGCCAGCAGCGAAGACCGCTGCCGCCAAACCTGCTGCGAAGCCTGCGGCCAAACCGGCTGCGGCGAAAAAGCCTGCAGTGAAAAAACCGGCCGCGCCGAAAGCCGCTGCACCGAAACCGGCCGCCGCGCCATCGACGGCTCCAACAGCTCCGGCCAACGCGGCAAATTCCGCCGCGGCACCCACGGCAGCAGCTACCCCGACTGCAGCATCGACTCCGTCGACGCCATCCAGTCAGTCCTGATTTCAGGGCAAATCAAAAACGCCCGGCCTGTCAAGGTCGGGCGTTTTTGTTTGTGCATTCCAAGCGGCCCCTCACCCCAGCCCTCTCCCCAAGGAGAGGGAGCCGACCGAGGTGTCCTGCGTCATACATCGACCTGAAAAAATCGAGTCGATTATGGATTCGAAAAAGCTCGCTCAGGTCGGCGTAGCTCTCGAACATCCCCCAATCAGTCCCCTCTCCCTCTGGGAGAGGGATAGGGTGAGGGGCTTTTCAGGTCAGTCGTGATCCTCAAGGTATTGCAGCGCCATCCGCTCTGTCGCCACCTTCACCGGCGGCAGCAGATGCGGCGCCACCAGCATCATGATCTGATAAACCACCAACCGAACCTCACCCTCACGATCGAGGATCCGCTGGTAATCCAGTGAGAACAGCAACGTCATGGTCACCTGCTCCACCAGTTGCCCCAGCGCCTGGGTATCGCTGACCAGTTGCCCGGCAGCCTTCAACCGCGCCAGCAGCGACGCCAGCGTCCTCTTCAACGCGTTAAGCAGGTTGCGAATGCCCTTGGCCAGTTTCGGCAGGCGTCCGGCGAGGTTCGACAGGTCCTGGAACAGGAACCGGTATTGCGCCAGTCGCTCGACGATCAAATGCAGAAACAGCCAGTAATCCTCCGGTGCCAGCTCCACGTCCGGCGGTGGGTCGAGCAGTGGCGCGAGTTCATGCTGGAAGCGCTCGAACAGACCGAGAATCAGTGGTTCCTTGCCGTGGAAGTGGTAGTAGAGGTTGCCGGGGCTGATCCCCATTTCGTTGGCCACTTCCATGGTGGACACGTTCGGCTCGCCCTTTTCGTTGAACAGTTGCAGCGCACATTCGAGAATCCGGTCGCGGGTTTTCATCCAGTCTTCTTAGAAAAATTCGGTTGAGCGTCAACGCACATGCACGTAGGTGCCGGGTGCCGCTTCCATCGGTGGATAATTCGGGCTGCCGAGGGTGGTACGGGTCTCGTGCAGCGCGCCGGAGCGCTGCGCGACCCACTCCAGCCACTGCGGCCACCAACTGCCCTCGACATGTCTGGCGTCGTAGTACCAGGCGCGCGGGTCGCTGCTCAGTCTGGCGTTTTCGACGTAGGCAGCTTTCGGATTGCTCGGCGGGTTGAGGATGCTTTGCACGTGGCCGCTGTTGGACAGCACGAAGCGCCGCTCGCCACCGAGCAGCAGGGTCGAGCGGTACACCGCGTCCCATGGCGTGATGTGGTCGTTCATGCCGGCGACGCTGAAGCTGTCGACGTTGACCTTCTGCAGATCGATCGGCGTGCCGCACACCTCGAGACCGCCAGCGTGGGTCAGCGGGTTGTGCTTGAAGAAGTCCAGCAGATCACCGTGCAATGCCGCGGGCAGGCGCGTGTTGTCGTTGTTCCAGTAGAGGATGTCGAAGGCTGGCGGCTCTTTGCCCAGCAGGTAGTTGTTGACGAAGTAGCTCCAGATCAAATCGTTGGGGCGCATCCAGGCGAAGACCCTGGCCATGTCGCGACCGTCGAGCACGCCCCTCTGATAGGAGCGACGCTTGGCTGCTTCCAGTGTTTGTTCATCGGCGAACAGCGTGGCCGGGGTGTCGATCTGGCTGTCGAGCAGGCTGACCAGATACGTCGCGCTGGCGACCCGACGCAGTTGCCGTTTGGCCTGCAGATGGCCTTGCAGGGCGGCGATGGTCAGGCCGCCGGCGCAGGCACCCATCAGGTTCACTTCGCGCGCGCCGGTAATCGCCCGGCAGATGTTCATCGCTTCTTCGACCGCTTCGACATAACTCGAAAGGCCCCACTCGCGATGGCGCACATCGGGGTTGCGCCAGCTGATCATGAAAGTCTGCAGGCTGTTTTTCAGGGCATACTGGACGAAGCTGTTCTGCGGGCTCAGATCGAAAATGTAGTACTTGTTGATTTGCGGCGGCACCACCAGCAACGGCTTGGCGTACTGCTTTTCGCTCATCGATTTGTACTGGATCAACTCGAACATTTCGTTGCGGAATACCACCGACCCGGTGGTGGTCGCTACGGTTTTGCCGACCTCGAACGCCTGCCTGGTCACTTGCCGTGGCAGGCCGTCGTTGTGCAACAGATCATCGAACAGATGGCTCAGGCCACGCACCAGACTCTGCCCGCCGGAATTGAACAACTCCTTGACCGCCAGCGGGTTGAGCAGAGTGTTGGAGGGCGCCACGGCGTCATTAAGCAGGGTGAAAGCGAAGTGCGCACGGGCACGATCTTCGGGACTCATGTCGCCTTCGTCGATCCAGCTCTTGACCTGTTTCTGCCAGGCCAGATACGCCTGCAGGCTGCGCCGATAGAACGGGTTGAGGCTCCACGCCGGATCGGCGAAGCGGCTGTCTTGCGGATTGGTCGGATGCAGGGTTTCGCCGAGCAGAACGCGGCCCAGTTGTCCGCCCAATGTCAACGCGTGCCTGGCGCTGTGCAACGGATTGCGCAAGCCGTGGGCGGCGACGCTGCGCAGTGTCGACAGCAGATCCCTGCCACGCAGGCCGGCGATCGCGCTTTGGGCGTTGATAAACACGGCGGGGCTGGGCACCACGCCCGTCGCTGGTTTTTCGCGCATGACTCAACACTCCTTCGTCTTCAGGGCAAAAACACACTCACCGAACCAGAACACCATAGACGCTGTTGCCGGTTGCTGCCTGCGCGGCGTCCTGCCGCGCGCTTGATTTCAAAAGCGTTGCATAAAGCCTGCCGCCGCCGTCAGCCGCCCAGCGGTGTCGGATGCGGGTGCATGACCGCGCGCAGACGCTCCTCCTCGAGAAACTTCATGATGATCGGCGCCACTGCTTCGGCGCGGGTGATCAGGAACAGATGGCCGTCATCGATGATGTGCAACTGCGCGTTGGGAATGCGCCAGGCAAGCATGCGCATGTTGATCAGCGGGATCAGCGGATCGTCATCGCCGGCCAGCACCAGCGTCGGCTGATGGATCTTGTGCAGCCAGTGAATGCTGGTCCAGCCAAGGCCGGCGAACAGTTGCCAGTAGTAACCGAGCTTGCCCGCCGAGCGCACTTTTGCCGCATGGCTGGCAGCCAGCGTCGGGTCGCGGCGGAACGAGCCGCCGTAGATCATCGGCGCGATGCGAATCACATGGGACGGCTGAATGTAGCGGCGCGGGCTGGCCATCATCCACAGCACTTTCGGTTTGCCCGGCACCATCACCGCACCGGCAGCGGTGGCCGCCAGCACCAGTTTCTTGCAGCGCTCGGGGTAGTCGTAGGCAAACTGCTGCGCCAGGGCGCCGCCCCACGACACGCCGATCACATTGACCTGACCGTAGTCGAGATAATCGAGCATCCGCGCCGTCAGTTTCGCCAGACCGGGAAAGCGATATGGCCGGTTCGGCGTCGAAGAGCCGCCGACCCCGGGCACGTCGAAGGCAATCACTTCCAGATCCGGGTCCAGCGCCGCGACAAACGGAAACACCAGCTCCAGGTTGGCGCCGATGCCGTTGAAAATCAGCAGAGGCGTCAAATGAGGCTTGCCGGGACGCACCGCCGTGCGGAGGGTCTGGCCATCCAGATCGACGGTGCGGAATATGAACGGTTGCGGCATGCGTGAGGCCCTGTAGATTTCAAGTCCACCCGTATCCAGTAGGAGCTGACGAGTGAAACGAGGCTGCGATCTTTTGATCTTTGACGACGACATCAAGAGATCGCAGCCTTGTTTCACTCGACAGCTCCTACAGCGTCCGGGGGGTGTCAGTTACCGTTCGTGAACATAAGTGCCCGGCGAAGCCTCGCCCGCCGGATACGCCTTGTTGCCCAGTTTCGTCGGGGCCTTTTTCAGGTTGCCTGAGCGCTCGGCCAGCCATGCCTGCCAGTACAGCCACCAGGAATCGGTGTGCTTGGTCGAGTTTTCCTGCCAGTCATCGGCAGTCGCGGCCATTTCTTCGCCGGTCATATAGCGCGACTTCGGATTGCCCGGCGGGTTGAGGATGCTCTGGATATGGCCGCTGCTCGACAGCACGAATTCAACTTTTCCGCCGAACAGCTGCGCCGACTTGTAGCAGGACTTCCACGGGGTGATGTGGTCGTTGGTCCCGGCCAGCGAGAAAATGTCGGCGGTCACCTGCTTGAGGTCGATCGGCGTGCCGCACACTTCCAGTGCATTGGGGCGGATCAGTGGATTGTTTTTGAACATCTCGATCAGGTCGCCGTGGAATGCGGCGGGCAAGCGCGTGGTGTCGTTGTTCCAGAACAGGATGTCGAACACTGGCGGCTCATTGCCGAGCAGGTAATTGTTGACCCAGTAATTCCAGATCAGGTCGTTGGGACGCATCCAGGCGAAGACCTTGGCCATGTCTTTGCCTTCGAGCACACCGGCCTGGTAGGAGTGGCGCTTGGCGGTCTCCAGGGTCTGCTCATCGACGAACAGGGCGACGTCGCTGTCCAGGGTGGTGTCGAGCACGCTGACCAGCAGGGTGAGGGCGTTGACCTTGTTCTGGCCGAGCGCGGCGTAGTGGCCGAGCAGGGCGGTGCAGGTGATGCCGCCGGAGCAGGCGCCGAGCATGTTGACATCTTTGCTGCCGGTGATTGCGGCGACCACGTCAACGGCTTCCTTCAGCGCTTCGATGTAGGTCGACAGTCCCCATTCACGCTGGGCCTTGGTCGGATTGCGCCAACTGATGATGAAGGTCGGCACGTTGTTGCGCAGGCAGAAACGCGCCAGGCTCTTGTCCGGGCTCAAATCGAAAACATAGAACTTGTTGATCTGCGGCGGCACCACCAGCAACGGACGCTCGTGGATCTGCTCGGTGATCGGCCGGTACTGGATCAGCTCCAGCACGTCGTTGCGAAACACCACGGCGCCTTCGGTGACGCCGAGGCTCTTGCCGACCTCGAACGCACCCATGTTGACCTGGCTCGGCATGCCACCGTTGTGCACCAGATCCTTGGCCAGATGCGAGAGGCCATCGAGCAGGCTCTTGCCGCCGGTTTCGAAGAAGCGTTTGACCGCTGCCGGGTTGGCCGCCGTATTGGTCGGGGCCATGGCTTCGGTCATCAGGTTGATGACGAAGTGCCCGCGAGCGATGTCTTTGGGTGACAGGCTGCTGTCGTCGATCCAGGCATGCAGTTCCTTGCGCCAGGCCAGGTAGGTTTGCAGATAGCGTTTGTACAGTGGGTTCTGGCTCCACGCCGGGTCGGCAAAACGGCGGTCGTCGCCGGCCGGTTGCAGGGCGGATTTGCCCAGCAGCACGTTCTTCAGCTCGAGGCCGAAATGGGTCACGTGCCTGACGCTGTGAATCGGTTGTCTGATGGCCTGTTTCAGCACCATTCGAGCAGAGGCCAGCAGATCCTTTCCGCGCAGCCCGACGACGGGGTTAAGCCCCAGGGTGTTTTCCGAGGCTTGGTACTTCAGGTCATCGTTATTCTTGTCACTCATCTACGACGCTCCTTTGTCCTGAGACGAGTACCCGGTCTTGCGCTGTCGCTTCCACAGCCAATGCCGGGTACTACTGCTCGGGTGACCGTTGATTCTGCATGGCTGCTTTACAGTCGTAGAGCACTGCAGGGAACTTGCCAGCTCCATTGGTTACCCGAGTTTAATTTTTTTCGCAAGCGGCCCATCCTGGGCTGCGTGAGCGGAGCATTCAAACAGATGAAGTTAGAAAATGCCCTCTAAAGAGCAAGAGCCACGGGCTAGAGCATCAGCTTGACGAACGACTCGTTCGGATCGCGGGATTTTCCGGCAGCGCGCAACTCGGCGAGATAATCGTCCCAGAGTTCGGTCTGGCGTTTGCCGAGTTCGTAGAGGTATTCCCAGGTGAACAGGCCACTGTCGTGACCGTCGTCGAAGGTCAGTTTCAGTGCATAGTTGCCGGCCGGCTCCAGCTTGCTCAAACCAACATTGAGCTTGCCGAATTGCAGGATCGGTTTGCCGTGGCCCTGGACCTCGGCGGAGGGGGAGTGCACACGCAGAAACTCGGCGGGCAGGGTGAATTCCTCGCCGGACGCATAAGTGAGCGTCAGGGTTTTCGAGGCTTTGTGCAGTTTGATGTCGGTAGGAATATTAGTCATTGCAGGTCATCCGACTGTGATGAGCCCTGTAGGAGCTGCCGAAGGCTGCGATCTTTTGATTTTGCTTTTCAGGATCAAGATCAAAAGATCGCAGCCTTCGGCAGCTCCTACAGGGAGAAGTGACCTACAGGATATAACGGGACAGATCTTCGTTCTGCGCCAATTCGCCGAGGTGGCTGTTGACGTAGTCGGCGTCGATCAGGATCGCCTTGTCATCGTGGGCGCTGGCCAGGTCGCCGGCGCTGAACGACACCTCTTCAAGCAGGCGCTCAAGCAGCGTGTGCAGGCGACGGGCACCGATGTTCTCGGTCTTCTCGTTGACCTGCCAGGCGATCTCCGCCAGACGCTTGATGCCCTCGGGCTGGAACTGGATGTTCAGGCCTTCGGTTTTCAGCAACGCGCAGTATTGTTCGGTGAGAGAGGCATGCGGTTCGCTGAGGATGCGCTCGAAATCTTCCGGGCTCAGCGCCTTGAGTTCGACGCGAATCGGCAGACGGCCTTGCAGCTCCGGCACCAGATCGCTCGGCTTGCTCAGGTGGAACGCGCCGGAAGCGATGAACAGGATGTGGTCGGTCTTGACCATACCCAGTTTGGTGTTGACGGTGCAGCCTTCGATCAGCGGCAGCAGGTCGCGCTGTACGCCTTCGCGGGAGACATCGGCGCCGCCGACATTGCCGCGCTTGGCGACCTTGTCGATTTCGTCGATGAACACGATGCCGTGCTGCTCGACCGCTTCCAGCGCCTTGGCCTTCAGCTCTTCTTCGTTGACCAGACGCCCGGCTTCTTCATCGCGCACCAGTTTCAGCGCTTCCTTGACCTTGAGCTTGCGCGACTTCTTCTTGCCCTTGCCCATGTTGGCAAACAGCGATTGCAGCTGGTTGGTCATCTCTTCCATGCCCGGCGGCGTGGCGATTTCGATGCCGGAAACTTCGGCCACTTCGATCTCGATTTCCTTGTCGTCCAGCTGGCCTTCGCGCAGGCGCTTGCGGAACAGCTGACGCGTGTTGGAATCAGAGCTCGGCGCTTCTTCGTTGCTGAAGCCCATGCGTGCCGGCGGCAGCAACGCGTCGAGGATGCGGTCCTCGGCAGCGTCTTCAGCGCGGTGGCGCACTCGGGTCATTTCCTGCTCGCGGAGCATCTTGATCGCAGCGTCAGCCAGATCACGGATGATCGACTCGACGTCACGGCCGACATAACCGACTTCGGTGAATTTGGTCGCTTCGACCTTGATGAACGGCGCATTGGCCAATTTCGCCAGGCGACGGGCGATCTCGGTTTTACCGACACCAGTCGGGCCGATCATCAGGATGTTCTTCGGGGTCACCTCAACGCGCAGCTCTTCAGGCAGCTGCATGCGGCGCCAGCGGTTGCGCAGGGCAATCGCGACGGCGCGCTTGGCATCGTCCTGGCCGATGATATGGCGGTTGAGTTCGTGGACGATTTCGCGGGGAGTCATGGACATAATAATTGACGGTCCTCAAGCAGAAACAAGCCGTGGCACACGGGCCGCAATAGGCTTATTCAGCGAGATCCTGCTCCTCAATGGTCTGGGTGTGGTTGGTGAATACGCAGATGTCGCCGGCGATGCCAAGGGCGGTTTCGACGATCTCGCGCGCCGACAGATCGGTCTTTTTCAGCAGAGCGCTGGCTGCGGCCTGCGCGTAGGCGCCGCCGGAACCCATGGCGATCAGGCCATCTTCCGGTTCGACCACGTCACCGTTGCCGGTGATGATCAGCGAGGCGTCCTTGTTGGCGACCGCGAGCATCGCTTCGAGGCGGCTCAGGGAGCGGTCGGTGCGCCACTCTTTGGCGAGTTCGACGGCGGCGCGGATCAGGTGCCCCTGATGTTTCTCGAGCTGGCCTTCGAAACGTTCGAACAGGGTGAAGGCGTCAGCGGTGGCACCGGCAAAACCGGCGATGACCTGGCCATGGTACAGGCGACGTACCTTTTTGGCGTTGCCTTTCATCACGGTGTTGCCGAGAGAAACCTGGCCGTCGCCGCCCATGACGACTTTGCCGTGGCGGCGGACTGAAACGATGGTGGTCAAGGGAAGAGTCTCCACGCAGCGGGGCGAAAATGCCTTATGCCCATTCATATGGGGGTGCTGGAGGGGATTTCAACCGCAGGGCGGGAGAGGGGACGAGCGGTGTCGCGCGAGGGTGCCAGACTCTGTGGCGAGGGAGCTTGCTCCCGCTCGGCTGCGCAGCAGTCGCAAACCCAGCGGATGCGGTCTGTCTGATGCACCGCATTTGCAGGGCTTGGGGGCGCTTCGCACCCCAGCGGGAGCAAGCTCCCTCGCCACAAAGTGAGCCGGACCCTGTACGCCCGGCGTGGGATCAGCGGCTCTGGCGTTGTTGTAACAACAGGTTGCTGAAGCCGGCGCCGGCCAGTTGTTTCTGGGCCGTGGTCAGTTGCTCGCGGTTGCTGAACGGGCCGACCAACACGCGATACCAGGTTTCATCCTTGACCGTGCCGGACTCCACCGCCACGGCCTGGCCGAGCAGAATGATCTGCGCGCGCACCTTATCGGCATCGGTCTCTTTGCGGAACGAGCCGGCCTGGAGGAAGAACTTGGTGACCGGCGCGGCCTTGCTCACTGGCGGCGCAGGCGGCGGAGTAATACCCGCCAGAGCTGCCTGCGCGCGCGCCGTGTCGATCTTCGCCGCCTCGGCCGGGGTCACCGGCGTGGTCGGGATCGCCGGCACTTGCGGCGTCGGCAGGGTTTTCTCCGGCACCGCGTCCGGCGGCACGATCACTTCCGATTCCGGCAGCAAGGTGTAGAAGTCGTACTTCGGCTTCACCGGTTGCGTCGGGCTCGGCGGGGTCTTGTTGGCCTCGGCGATCTTCGACGCTTTCTGCTGCTGTTCGACTTTCTCGCGCTTGACCGTGTCGCTGCCCTTGCCCGGTTCCAGTTTCATCAGGAATACGATGAAGGCGCCGACGGTCAGGCCGATGGCCATCCACAGCCAGCCCGGAATCGGTTGTTTTGCCGGAGCCTGATAGCGGCTGGCGCCGCGTTTGGGTGCAGGTTTTTTCTTGGCGGCCAACTTACATACGCTCCAGAGTTTCCAGACCCAACAGCTCCAGGCCTTGCTTGAGGGTGCGACCGGTCAGTGCGGCAAGACGCAGACGGCTCTGCATCTGCGCCGGGGTGTCGGCGGCGAGGATCGGGCAGTTCTCGTAGAAGCTGGAGAACAGGCCGGCGACGTCGTACAGGTAGGTGCAGAGAATGTGCGGTGTGCCTTTCTCAGCGACGTTGTTCAGCACTTCGCCGAATTGCGCCAGTTTCGCGGCCAGCTCAAGTTCGTGTTCCGCCTCGAGAACGATCTGGCCATCCACTTCGCTGAAGTCCTTGCCCAGTTTGCGGAACACGCCGGCCACGCGGGTGTACGCGTAAAGCAGGTACGGCGCGGTGTTGCCTTCGAAATTCAGCATGAGGTCGAAGTTGAAGCTGTAGTCGCTGGTGCGATGCTTGGACAGGTCGGCGTATTTCACCGCGCCGATGCCGACCACCTTGGCGATGTTGCGCAACTCGTTTTCGGCCAGGGTCGGGTTCTTCTCTTTCACCAGGTTGTAAGCGCGTTCCTGGGCTTCGGTCAGCAGGTCGATCAGCTTCACGGTGCCGCCGTCACGGGTCTTGAACGGACGGCCATCGGCGCCGTTCATGGTGCCGAAACCCATGTGCTCCATTTCCATCGGATGGGTGACGAAACCGGCCTTGCGCGCCACGGCGAAGACTTGCTGGAAATGCAGCGCCTGACGCTGATCGACGAAATACAAAGCGCGATCAGCCTTGAGCTTGCCGCTGCGGTAGCGCACGGCCGCCAGGTCAGTGGTGGCGTACAGGTAACCGCCGTCGGCCTTGACGATGATCACCGGCAGCGGGTCGCCATCGGCGTTCTTGAACTCGTCGAGGAACACGCACTGGGCGCCGTTGCTCTCGACCAGCATGCCGGCAGCCTTGAGGTCGTTGACCACATTGATCAGGTCGTCGTTGTAGGCGCTTTCGCCCATCACGTCGGCCATGGTCAGTTTGACGTTGAGCAGTTCGTAGATCTTCTGGCAGTGCGACAGCGAGATGTCCTTGAACCTGGTCCACAGTGCCAGGCATTCGGCATCGCCGGCCTGCAGCTTGACCACCAGGCCTCGGGCGCGGTCGGCGAACTCTTCGGACTCGTCGAAACGCTGCTTGGCGGCGCGGTAGAAGTTTTCCAGGTCCGACAGCTCGTCGCTGGTGATCGGGTTTTCCTGCAGGTACGCCATCAGCATGCCGAACTGGGTGCCCCAGTCGCCGACGTGGTTCTGGCGGATCACTTCGTCACCGAGGAATTCCAGCACGCGGGCCACGCCGTCACCGATGATGGTCGAGCGCAAATGGCCGACGTGCATCTCTTTGGCCAGGTTCGGTGCCGACAGATCGACCACGGTGCGCTGCGCCGGGCCGGCCTTGCGCACGCCGACATGGGCATCGGCCAGCGCGGCGTCGAGGCGCGCGGCCAGGGCCTGGGTGTTCTGGAAAAAATTGATGAAGCCCGGGCCGGCGATTTCGGCCTTGGTGACGTTCTCGTCGGCGGGCAGTGCGGCGATGATTTTCTCCGCCAGATCGCGCGGCTTCATGCCGGCTGGCTTGGCCAGCATCATGGCGATGTTGCTGGCGAAGTCGCCGTGGGTCTTGTCGCGGGCGTTCTCCACCTGGATCGCCGGCGTCAGGCCTTCAGGCAACACACCTTCGTTGACGAGTTGGGTGAGGGCTTGCTGGATCAGCTGGCGAATGGTGTCTTTCATGGTCTTCTCTTTCGACCGCAAGCGCGGCGGGCGCATCGATGCGCGGGTGGAAAAACTGGGCATTATCCGTTGCGAAGACGGGCTTGCCAACCTTAGCAGGCAGGATGTGGATATGTGGTGACATCAAAGTCAAAAGATCGCAGCCTTCGGCGGCTCCTACAGTGGAATCGGCATTTATCTGTAGGAGCTGCCGAAGGCTGCGATCTTTTGCTCTTTCGGTTCTTCAATACAGATCCACCGGATCAACATCCAGCGACCAGCGCACCGCCCGCCCGCTCGGCATCTGCTCCAGCACCAGCATCCAGCTGGCCAGCAATCGGTGCAGTGGCGCCCGCGCGGTCGCCTGCAACAACAGCTGCGCGCGATAACGCCCGGCCCGGCGCTCCATCGGCGCCGGCACCGGCCCGAGCAGTTCGATGCCGCTCAGATTCAATTCGGCCAGCAAGCGCTCGGCCTCGCTGCACGCTTCATCGAGAAAGCCTTCCGCCTGCCCCGGCTTGTGCGCCTCGGCGCGCAACAAAGCCAGATGGGCAAAGGGCGGCAACCCGGCGGCGCGGCGTTCGCTCAAGGCCTGCTCGGCGAAGGCGAAATAACCCTGCTCGGTCAGTTGCACCAATAAAGGATGGTCGGCGAGGTGCGTCTGGATGATCACCCTGCCCGGTTCCTCAGCCCGCCCGGCACGCCCTGCAACCTGGACGATCAGTTGCGCCATGCGCTCGCTGGCGCGGAAGTCGCCGGAGAACAGGCCGCCGTCGGCATCCAGAATCGACACCAGCGTCACCCGGGGGAAATGGTGCCCTTTGGCCAACATCTGCGTGCCGACCAGAATGCACGGCTGGCCTTTCTGGATCGTCGCGAACAGCTGATTCATCGCGTCCTTGCGCGAGGTGCTGTCGCGATCGACGCGCAAAACCGGGTAATCAGGGAACAGAATCGCCAGACGCTCTTCGGCACGTTCGGTGCCAGCGCCGACCGGACGCAGATCGACCTTGCTGCACTTTGGACACTGGCGCGGCGTGCGCTCGACGTTGCCGCAATGGTGGCACCGCAATTCGCCATAACGCTGATGGACGGTCATGCGCGCATCGCAGCGCGAGCACTCCGACATCCACCCGCAATCGTGACAGAGCAACGTCGGCGCGAATCCGCGCCGGTTGAGGAACACCAGCACCTGCTGGCCGTTGGCAAGGGTCTGGCCGATGGCTTGTTGCATCGGCCCGGAAATACCACTGTCGAGCGGACGGCTTTTCACGTCCAGACGCAGGAAGCGCGGTTGCTTGGCGCCGCCGGCGCGTTCGTTCAGACGTAACAGACCATAGCGACCGGTGTAGGCGTTGTGCAGGCTCTCCAGCGACGGCGTGGCGGAACCGAGCACGATCGGGATGTTTTCCTGCCGTGCGCGTACCAGCGCCAGGTCGCGGGCGTGGTAGCGCAGACCTTCCTGCTGTTTATACGAGCCGTCATGCTCTTCATCGATGATGATCAGCCCGGGATTTTTCATCGGCGTGAACAGCGCCGAGCGGGTGCCGATAATAATGTCGGCCTCGCCATCGCGGGCGGCGAGCCACGCGTCGAGACGTTCGCGGTCATTCACCGCCGAGTGCAACAGGGCGATGCACGCGTTGAAGCGCTGTTCGAAGCGCGCCAGGGTCTGCGGGCCGAGGTTGATCTCCGGGATCAGCACCAAGGCCTGTTTGCCGGCTTCGAGGGTTTCGCGGATCAGTTGCAGATAGACTTCGGTCTTGCCGCTGCCGGTAACCCCGGCCAGGAGAAAGGCGTGGTAGCTGTCGAAGCCGGCGCGAATCGCTTCGTACGCCGCGCGTTGTTCGCTGTTGAGCGGCAGCTCCGGTTGCGCCAGCCAGTGCTCGTGGCGCGCGCCGGGGGCGTGGCGGCGGATCTCGACTTGCACCAGACCCTTGGCCAGCAGCAGGTCGAGGCTGTCCTTGCTCAGCATCAGTTTGCTCAGCAACTGATGAGCCACGCCGTGGGGATGCTGGGCCAGCGTGGTCAGCGCCTCGCGCTGGCGTGGCGCACGGGCGACCCGTGGGTCATCGACGCTGGCGCCGGGGGCCACCGACCAGAAGCGTTCCTGCCGGGCCTCGGCCAGCTCGCCCTGACGCAGCAGCACTGGCAAGGCCCAGTTCAAGGTGTCGCCAAGGCTGTGCTGGTAATACTGCGCTGTCCACAGGCACAGCTTGAACAGTGCTGGCGGCAGCGGCGATGTCGAGTCGAGGAGGGCCAGTGCCGGTTTGAGTTTTTCTGCCGGCACCTCGCTGGTGTCGGTGACTTCGACCAGAATCCCGATCATCTCGCGCCGACCGAACGGTACCCGCAGGCGCATGCCCGGCTGCAATTGCTCGCGCCGCACCCCGGCCGGCGCCCGGTAATCGAACAGGCGGCGCAGGGGCGAAGGCAGGGCAAGGCGCAGAATGGCGTCGGGCACGCGGGGGGATCTCGATCAGCAGGCGGTAGGACTTGGCACATAACCTTGTAGGAGTGAGCCTGCTCGCGATAGGTCTTTCATTCAACATTGAGTCGTCTGATACACCGCTATCGCGAGCAGGCTCACTCCTACAAGGGAATCGCATATTGGGCCGGGAGCCTAGCAGACGGTCGGTCTCGGTGACAGCTTGCGTGTTTGAAAAGGTCTGGTAGAATCCGCGGCCTAATTACGTGCGGTATTCAACAATAGTGTTGGGTGGCGGCACGCTAGCCTGAGGAAGACACCATGAAAGCCGATATCCATCCGAACTACCCGGAAATTGCTGTTACCTGCAGCTGCGGTAACAAGTTCGAAACTCGTTCGACCTACGGCAAAGCCCTGGCGATCGACGTTTGCAACGAATGCCACCCGTTCTACACCGGTAAGCAGAAGACTCTGGACACCGGCGGCCGTGTGCAGAAGTTCGCAGACCGTTTCGCTACTTTCGGCGTCGGCAAAAAAGCCTGAGGCTGATCATTTTGGAAGGTCGTCCCGACTTCTCCAGACTGATGAAAAAGGCGTCCCTTGCGGGCGCCTTTTTTGTGTCTGCGATTTGGCTGTCCGCCGCCCAGGCCTTTTGTCCGACCCCCGCGGGGCTGACCAGCGTCAGCGTGCATTGGGTGGTCGATGGCGACACCCTGCGCCTGAGCGACGGCCGCAGCGTGCGCATGATCGGCCTCAATACGCCGGAACTGGGCAAGCAGGGCCGCAGCGACGAACCCTTCGCCGTGGCGGCGCGCAAACGCCTGCAAGCGCTGGTCGATGACAGCGGCGGCCGTGTGGGTCTGCGGCCCGGCAAGCAGGCCAAAGACCATTACGGGCGTACGCTTGCGCATGTCTACAGCGTCAGCGGTGCCAATCTCGAAGCGCAAATGCTTGCCGATGGCTTGGGCTTTCAGGTTGCCGTGGCGCCCAACGTCGATCTGCTCGCCTGCCAGCAGGCCGCCGAACGCAGCGCACGACAAGCCGGACTTGGCGTCTGGCGGCAATCGCCGGTGCTCAAAGCGCCACAGATTCAGCGATCCGGTTTCGCCATAGTCAGCGGTCGGGTGAGCAAGGTGCAGCGCAATCGCGGCGGAATCTGGATCGAGTTGCAGGACGCGCTTGTATTGCGGGTTGCACCCAATCTGGTGGGCCACTTAGACAGTGCCCGCTTGCAGGCGCTGAAGGGTAAGCAAATCGAGGCGCGCGGGTGGGTGATAGACCGATCCCGGCGCGGTGGATCGCAAAAAGGTCAGCCACGCTGGTTGTTGCCACTGACCGATCCTTCGATGCTGCACGTGCCGCGCTGAAGAAAAAATTGTAGACATTTTCCGTGTTGATTGTGAACAGTCCAGCCCTTGTGCGCCGTGGCTCTTGGCCCAAAGTCGTAGGGCAGGGCGCTTGACAGCAGTGACTGCCCAGTCTTGTGGGGACTTTGCGAGGCGCGTATCCTCGCTGACCAGTCTGTCCAACAGTAAAAAAGCGGAATGCCAAAATGTCTGATCTGAAAACTGCCGCTCTCGAATATCACGCCCATCCTCGTCCGGGGAAGCTGAGTGTCGAGCTCACCAAGGCCACTGCTACCGCCCGCGACCTGTCGCTGGCCTACAGCCCCGGCGTAGCCGAACCAGTGCGCGAGATCGCTCGCGATCCTGAACTGGCCTACAAATACACCGGCAAGGGCAACCTGGTGGCAGTCATTTCCGATGGCACCGCGATTCTCGGCCTGGGCAACCTCGGCCCATTGGCTTCCAAGCCTGTAATGGAAGGTAAAGGCGTGCTGTTCAAGCGCTTCGCCGGCATCGACGTGTTCGACATCGAAGTCGACTCGGAAAGCCCGCAAGCCTTCATCGACACCGTCAAGCGTATCTCGATTACCTTCGGTGGCATCAACCTGGAAGACATCAAGGCGCCTGAGTGCTTTGAGATCGAACGTGCTCTGATCGAGCAGTGCGATATTCCGGTGTTCCACGATGACCAGCACGGCACCGCGATCGTGACCGCTGCCGGCATGATCAACGCCCTGGAAATCGCTGGCAAAACCCTGCAGGACGCGAAGATCGTCTGCCTCGGCGCCGGCGCTGCCGCCATCTCCTGCATGAAACTGCTGGTGAGCATGGGCGCTCGCATCGAAAACATCTTCATGGTTGACCGTACCGGCGTGATCCACTCCGGCCGTGATGACCTGAACCAGTACAAAGCCGTGTTCGCCCACGCCACCGAGAAACGCACCCTGGCTGACGCACTGGCAGGCGCTGACGTGTTCGTCGGTCTGTCCGGCCCGAACCTGCTGAGCGCTGAAGGCTTGCTGTCGATGGCGGCCAACCCGATCGTGTTCGCCTGCTCGAACCCGGATCCGGAAATCT
Organism: Pseudomonas moraviensis; assembly: GCF_900105805.1. Taxonomy (NCBI): domain Bacteria; kingdom Pseudomonadati; phylum Pseudomonadota; class Gammaproteobacteria; order Pseudomonadales; family Pseudomonadaceae; genus Pseudomonas; species Pseudomonas moraviensis. Next base: position 5,339,821 of record NZ_LT629788.1, read on the forward strand.
CCCCGGAACTGGCGCACGCTACCCGTAGCGACGTAATCATGGCCACCGGCCGTTCGGACTACCCGAACCAGGTCAACAACGTACTGGGCTTCCCGTTCATCTTCCGTGGTGCCCTGGACGTTCGCGCCAAGCGCATCAACGAAGAAATGAAAGTTGCCGCGGCCAATGCCCTGCGCGAACTGGCCAAACTGCCAGTACCGCAGGAAGTCTGCGACGCCTACGGCGGCATCAAACTGGAATTCGGCCGTGAGTACATCATTCCGAAACCAATGGACAAGCGCCTGATCACCCTGATCTCCGACGCCGTGGCCAAGGCCGCGATCGAGACTGGCGTTGCTACCCTGCCGTATCCGAAGAACTACCCGCTGAAAAGCGTGGATGACGTGTTCAACGGCTAAGTCGTTGTAGCGCTTCAAACAAAAGCCCCGGCTCGTTATGAGTCGGGGCTTTTTTGTGGCTAAGGGCTTTGTATTCCATATCTGGAGCAGCCCTCACCCTAGCCCTCTCCCAAAGGGAGAGGGGACCGAATGGGGGATATTGATGAATGACGCCGACGTGAAAGTCTTGCTTTGAATCCATAATCGACTCGGTTGCGCAGGTCGATGCATGAAGCCAGACACCTCGGTCGGCTCCCTCTACCTCCGGGAGAGGGCTGGGGTGAGGGGCTGGATGTTCGTAACGCCGCGAACTCCAAACATCAGTCAATAAAAAGCCCCGCTCTTCTCACAAAGGCGGGGCTTTTCAATGGTGCTGGATCAGAACAGATCGATCGGCGCCTGCTCGTCCGCCGGCAGCGGGCTGCCCGGCACGGTGCCGTTGCCCAGCTCGTTCACCGACGGCGGCGTGTCTTCAGCCTTGAACAGTTCGAAGTAGGCCCCCGGCGTGCTCGGCGTCGCGGCGCGGCCACTGACCGGATCCACCCGCAGGCTGAGCAGGCCTTCCGGCTCAGGCTGGACATGCGGCGGCTTGTCTTTCAGCGCGGCGGACATGTAATTCATCCAGATCGGCAGCGCCACAGTACCGCCAAACTCGCGGCGGCCGAGGCTTTCCGGCTGGTCGAAGCCAGTCCACACCGTGGTCACGTAATCGGCGTTGTAGCCGGAGAACCAGGCATCTTTCGATTCGTTGGTGGTGCCGGTCTTGCCGGCGATGTCGCTGCGGCCCATGGCCAGTGCGCGACGGCCGGTACCGAGTTTGATCACATCCTGAAGCATGCTGTTGAGGATGTAAGTGGTACGCCCATCGACAATCCGCTCGGCCACGGCTGGCGCTTGCGGCACCGCCGGGTTGCCCGGGGCTTCACCGGCAACCGGTGCGGCATTGACCGTGAACGATTCGGTGGCTGGCGCGGCGATGCCATCGGTCGCCGAACCGCCCTGTGGCACGGTCGGCGGGTTGGCGACGAACAACGTGTCACCGTTACGGCTTTCGATCTTGTCGATGATGTACGGGGTGATCTTGTAGCCGCCGTTGGCAAAGGTGCTCCAGCCAGTGGCGATTTCCATCGGCGTCAGCGTCGCGGTGCCGAGTGCCAGCGACAGGTTCGGCGGCAGGTCCTGCTTGTTGAAGCCGAAGCGGGTGATGTAGTCGATGGTCTTGCCCACGCCCATGGCCTGCAGCAAGCGGATCGACACCAGGTTGCGCGACTTGTACAGCGCTTCACGCAGGCGGATCGGGCCGAGGAAGGTGTTGGTATCGTTCTTCGGGCGCCAGACCTTGTCCAGGTATTCGTCGACGAACACGATCGGCGCATCGTTGACCAGGCTCGCTGCGGTGTAGCCGTTATCCAGCGCGGCGCTGTAAACGAACGGCTTGAAGCTCGAACCCGGCTGACGCTTGGCCTGCAGGGCACGGTTGTAGTTGCTCTGCTCGAAGGCAAATCCGCCCACCAGCGAACGGATCGCACCGTTCTGCGGATCCAGCGACACCAACGCGCCCTGGGCCTGCGGTATCTGACTGAATTTCAGCGAGTTGTCTGTCTGCCGCTGCACGCGGATCAGATCACCGACCTGGGCGACATCCGCCGGCTGACGCGGGTTGGCACCCATGCTATTGGTATTGAGGAACGGCCGCGCCCATTTCATCGTGTCCCAGGCAACGTGCTCTTCACCGGTGCGGGTCAGGACCTGCAGGCCGTTCTTGTCGACCTGAGTGACGATGGCCGGTTCGAGGCTGCTGATGGTGCGCTGTTTGGTCAGTTCGCTGGCCCAGGCTTCGCGGGTCTTGCCCGGCAAGCGCGACTCGGGGCCACGGTAGCCGTGGCGCTGGTCGTAGGTCATCAGGCCTTCGTGCAGCGCAGTATTAGCCATTTCCTGCAGGTTGCTCGGCACCGTGGTGGTGACGCGGAAACCTTCGGTGTAAGCGTCGCTGCCATAACGGCCGACCATTTCGGCACGGGCCATTTCAGCAATGTACGGTGCGTTCACTTCCGGGGTCGGAACGTGGTAGCTGGCGTTCAGCGGCTCGTTGATCGCCGCGGTGTAGTCGGCCTCGCTGATCTTGCCCAGCTTGTACATGCGCCCGAGGATCCAGTCGCGGCGTTCTTTACTGCGCGCCGGGTTGGCGAGCGGGTTGAAGCGCGACGGTGCCTTCGGCAGGCCGGCGATCATCGCCATCTGCGCCAGGCTGACGTCACGGATCGATTTGCCGTAATAGACCTGCGCCGCGGCTTCGATGCCGTAGGCGCGGTTGCCCAGGTAGATCTTGTTGACGTACAGCTCAAGGATCTCGTCCTTGGTCAACTGCCGCTCGATCTGCAGCGCCAGGAGAATTTCTGTGGTTTTACGCGAGAAGCTGCGTTCGCTGGTGAGGAAGAAGTTCTTCGCCACCTGCATGGTGATGGTGCTGCCGCCGGACTGAATGTGTCCGCTTTTGACCAATTGGGTCGCCGCGCGCATCAGGCTGCTCGGGTCGACACCGTAGTGGTTGGCAAAATTATCGTCTTCAGCACTTAGTAACGCATTAATGAAATTGGGCGGAATGTCGGCGAAACGGATCGGTGTGCGGCGCATTTCGCCAAATTCTGCGATCAACTTGTTGTCGCTGCTGTAGACCCGCAGAGGAATCTGCAACTGAATGCTTCTCAGCGCCTCCACAGACGGCAAACCCGGACTAAGGTAAAGAAAGGCGCCGCTGAGACCTAAGAGCAGTCCGCAGAAAACGGCGACGATGGACCAACCGAAAAATTTCAGCAGACGAATCAAGGCTTTTGGACATCCAGGGCAAAGAATGAATTTGGCACGGGGCTGCGGTTACACACAAAGCCATCCGCGCGGGCAGTAAAAAGCGGAAAAAATCGCTGGGCATTATAAGCACTTTTCCGTCGGGGGCGTCATTGGCGCTTCTGTCAAGACGGGGGTGAAGGAACGCAATGCGTATTACAGAGTCCGTAACTCACGGAAAGTCATAGGGAATTGGTAGTGCTGGGACTCTTCAATAAAAAGACCAATGCGTTACTGGGGATCGACATCAGCTCCACGTCGGTGAAGCTGCTGGAACTGAGTCGTCAGGGCGAGCGCTACCGGGTCGAGGCCTACGCGGTAGAGCCGTTGCCGGCCAACGCCGTGGTCGAAAAGAACATCGCCGAACTGGAGGGTGTCGGCCAGGCGCTCAGCCGGTTGCTGGTCAAGGCACGCACCGGGTGCAAGAGCGTGGCGGTGGCGGTGGCCGGTTCGGCGGTGATCACCAAGGTCATCGAAATGGACGCCGGGCTCTCCGACGATGAACTGGAAAACCAGCTCAAGATCGAGGCCGATCAATACATTCCCTATCCGCTGGACGAGGTCGCCATCGACTTCGAAGTCCAGGGCGTCTCGCCGCGCAACCCGGAACGGGTCAACGTGCTGCTCGCCGCCTGTCGCAAGGAAAACGTCGAGGTGCGCGAGGCGGCGCTGGCGCTCGCCGGCCTGACTGCACGGGTGGTGGATGTCGAGGCCTACGCGCTGGAGCGCTCGTTCGGGCTGCTGGCGACGCATCTGGCTGCTTCCCAGGAGCGCCTGACCGTGGCGGTGGTCGACATCGGCGCGACGATGACCACCCTCAGCGTCCTGCATAACGGCAAGATCATCTATACCCGCGAGCAACTCTTTGGCGGGCGCCAGCTCACCGAAGAGATCCAGCGCCGCTATGGCCTCACTGTCGAGCAGGCGGGCCTGGCGAAAAAGCAGGGCGGCCTGCCTGACGATTACGTGACCGAAGTCCTGCAGCCATTTCGCGAGGCACTGGTGCAGCAGGTTTCGCGTTCGCTGCAGTTCTTCTTCGCCTCTGGCCAGTACAACGCCGTCGACCATATCCTGCTGGCCGGCGGCACGGCCTCTGTGCCCGGGCTGGATCGCCTGATCGAACAGCGCTTGAACACGCCGACCCAGGTTGCCAACCCGTTTGCCGACATGGCCCTGGGCAGCAAGGTCAACGCCGGTGCGCTGGCCAGTGATGCGCCCGCATTGATGATCGCCTGCGGGCTCGCGCTCAGGAGTTTCGACTGATGGCGCGGATCAATCTTCTCCCCTGGCGCGAGGAGCGTCGCGAAGAACGGCGCAAACGCTTCCTGCTGGTGTTGATCGGCGTGCTGGCCGGCTCGATCGGTGCGGTGCTGATTGCCGATCAGATCATCAGCGCGGCCATCGAGCGGCAGATGGCGCGCAACGATTACATCGGCAAACAGATTGCCGTGGTCGACGAACGCATCAAGCAGATCAGCGAACTCAAGGCGCGCCGCCAGCAACTGGTCGAGCGCATGCGCATCATCCAGGACCTGCAGGGCAACCGGCAGATCAGTGGGCGGGTATTCGATCAACTGGCGCGTACGTTGCCGGACGGTGTGTATTTCACCGATGTGAAAATGGCCGGCAAGACCCTGTCCATCAGTGGCGCGGCGGAGTCGAACAACCGGGTTTCCGAGCTCATGCGCAATCTCGACGCGTCCGACTGGTTCGACGCGCCGAGCCTGAATGAGGTCAAGGCGACCAGTGCCGATCAGGTCGAGCAGGCCAACGTCTTCCAGCTGACCGTTCGACAGACCCAGCCCAAGGTTCTGGAGGACGAGCAATGAAAGCCTCCGAATGGCTGGAAAGCCTGCGCAACATCGATTTCAACGACCTCGACACCAGCAACATGGGTTCCTGGCCGCCGGCGGTGAAAACCTTGTGCGGTGCGTTGGTGATGGCGTTGATCCTCGCGCTCGGCTATTACTTTTTCATCAGCGATATGGAAAATCAGCTCGACCTCAAGCGCGAGGAGGAAGTCACGCTCAAGGAGCAATTCGCCAGCAAGGCGCGGCTATCGGCAAATCTTGAGCTGTACACCCAGCAGATGAAGGAAATGGAAAACACCTTCGGCGTGCTGCTGCGGCAACTGCCCAGCGACACCGAAGTGCCGGGCTTGCTTGAAGACATCACTCGCACCGGTCTGAGCAGCGGTCTGGAATTCGAAGAGATCAAACTGCTGCCGGAAGTGACCCAGCCGTTCTATATCGAGCTGCCGATCCAGATCACCGTGACCGGCGCCTATCACGACCTGGCAACGTTCGTCAGCGGCGTCGCCGGACTGCCACGCATCGTTACCCTGCACGATTTTGAACTGGCGCCGGCCAACCCCGAAGGCGGGCCGAAGCTGCGCATGAGCATCCTCGCCAAGACGTATCGCTACAACGACAAGGGGCTGGAAAAATGACCCCGATTCGTTATCTCGTTCTGCTCATGGCGCTGGCGTTGGGCGGCTGCGGTGGCGGCGATGACTTCAGCGACCTCGACGCTTACCTCAACGAAGTCCGCCTGCGCCCGGCGGGCAAGATTGAACCAACGCCGACATTCCGGTCTTACCCCACATTCACTTACAGCGCCGCCAATCTGCGCAGCCCGTTTTCGCGGCAGGCACGGGTTGATCTGGCGGGGCAGAAGCACGGCTCGCGCAACGTCAAACCCGACCCCAACCGGGTCAAGCAATACCTTGAAGGGTTCAATATCGAGCAGTTCGAAATGGTCGGCACGATCGCCAACGCCTCCGGATCGTTTGCGCTGCTGCGCGGCGCGGGCGGGGTGCATCGCCTGAAGGTCGGCGACTATCTGGGCCGCAACGATGGCCGCATCGTCGCCATCAGCGCCACTCAGGTCGATGTCGTCGAGATCGTGCCCGACGGCGCCGGCGCCTGGCTGGAGCGGCCGCGCACCATTCCTTTGAAAGAGCACTCATAGTGGAAGTCGAACAATGAACAGGATTTTCTCCACCCTCGGTTTTTCGCTATGGATAGCGCTGGTGTCACCGATGGTAATGGCGGCCAACCTGAAAGCGCTGGATGTTGCCGCGCTGCCGGGTGACCGCGTCGAACTGAAGCTGTCGTTCGACGGCCCGCCACCCCAGCCCAAGGGCTACACGACCGAGTCGCCCGCGCGTATTGCACTGGATCTGCCGGGGGTGGCCAGCCAGTTGGCCAACAGAAATCTTGATCTGGGCAGCGGCAATGCGCGCACGGCCACGGTGGCCGAAGCCAAGGATCGCACGCGGCTGATTGTCAGCCTGACGCAATTGGCGCCATACAGCACGCGGGTCGAAGGCAATAATCTGTTCGTGGTGGTTGGTCAGGGCGCCTCCGCGACCGCGCCGCGCCCGGCCGCCGTTGCACCACGTGCCGCGACGGCGACTTCGGCGCCCGCCAGATCCGCGGCGCCGCGCAGCCGGTCGATTCGCGGCGTTGATTTCCAGCGCGGCACCGAAGGCGAGGGCAACGTGGTCATCGACCTCTCTGACCCGACCATCGCCCCGGATATCCAGGAGCACGACGGCAAGATCATCCTCAGCTTCGCTCGCACGCAATTGCCGGAAAAACTGCGCGTGCGCCTCGACGTCAAAGACTTCGCCACACCGGTGCAGTTCGTCAACGCAGCGCTCACCGGCGATCGCACCGTGATCAGTGTCGAGCCCAGCGGCACCTTCGACTATTCGACCTTCCAGACTGATAACAAGCTCACGGTGAGCGTTCGCCCGATGAGTGTCGACGATCTGCAAAAGCGCAACGCCGACCGTCAGGCCTATGTCGGCGACAAGCTGTCGCTGAATTTTCAGGACATCGACGTACGCTCGGTGCTGCAACTGATCGCGGACTTCACCAACCTCAACCTCGTGGCAAGCGACACGGTGCAGGGCGGCATCACGTTGCGCCTGCAGAACGTGCCGTGGGATCAGGCACTGGATCTGGTGTTGAAAACCAAAGGTCTGGATAAACGCAAGATCGGCAACGTGCTACTGGTGGCGCCGGCCGATGAAATTGCCGCCCGCGAGCGCCAGGAACTGGAGTCGCAGAAGCAGATCGCCGAGCTGGCGCCATTGCGTCGCGAGCTGCTGCAAGTCAATTACGCCAAGGCTGCGGACATTGCCAAACTGTTCCAGTCGGTGACCAGTGCCGAGGCCAAGGTCGACGAGCGCGGTTCGATCACTGTCGATGAGCGGACCAACAACATCATTGCCTACCAGACCCAGGATCGCCTCGACGAATTACGGCGGATCGTCGCGCAGCTGGATATTCCGGTACGTCAGGTGATGATCGAGGCGCGCATCGTCGAGGCCAACGTCGATTACGACAAGAGCCTCGGCGTACGCTGGGGCGGCTCGGTGCAGAACAAGGGCAACTGGAACGCCTCCGGGGTCAACGGCTCATCGAGCACCATCGGTACGCCGGGCAGCACCAGCACCAACTCGCCCTTCGTCGACATGGGCACGGTCAACAATACCTCCGGGATCGGTATCGCGTTCATCACCGACAACGTGTTGCTGGACCTGGAACTAACGGCGATGGAAAAGACCGGCAACGGCGAGATCGTCTCGCAGCCGAAGGTGGTCACCTCGGACAAGGAAACCGCGAAGATCCTCAAAGGCACCGAGATACCGTATCAGGAGGCCAGCTCCAGTGGCGCGACCTCGGTGTCGTTCAAGGAGGCTTCGCTGTCGCTGGAAGTCACTCCGCAGATCACGCCTGACAACCGCATCATCATGGAGGTCAAGGTCACCAAGGATGAGCCCGACTACCTGAACAAAGTGCAGGATGTACCGCCGATCAAGAAAAACGAGGTCAACGCCAAAGTGCTGGTGAATGACGGCGAGACCATCGTAATCGGCGGTGTTTTTTCAAATACTCAGAGCAAGGTTGTAGATAAGGTGCCATTTCTTGGCGATGTGCCGTATCTTGGCCGCCTTTTCCGGCGTGATGTGGTTTCGGAGAAAAAATCCGAGCTGCTGGTATTTCTCACTCCGCGTATCATGAATAACCAGGCGATTGCTGTGAGTCGTTGATTCTGTGCGAAATTTGATACTTGTAGGACCGATGGGTGCTGGCAAAAGCACCATCGGCCGATTACTGGCCAAAGAGCTGCGCCTGCCGTTCAAGGATTCCGACAAGGAAATTGAGCTGCGCACGGGTGCCAATATCCCATGGATCTTCGACAAGGAAGGCGAGCCTGGCTTTCGTGACCGCGAGCAGGCGATGATCGCCGAGCTCTGCGCGTTCGATGGCGTGGTGCTGGCGACCGGCGGCGGCGCGGTGATGCGTGATGCCAATCGCAAGGCCCTGCATGAAGGCGGGCGCGTGGTGTATCTGCACGCCTCCGTCGAGCAGCAGGTCGGCCGCACCTCCCGCGATCGCAATCGGCCGCTGCTGCGCACCGCTGATCCGGCGAAAACCCTGCGTGACCTGCTCGAGATCCGTGACCCGCTTTATCGGGAAATCGCCGATCTGGTGGTGGAAACCGACGAGCGGCCACCGCGCATGGTGGTGCTCGACATTCTTGACCGCCTCGCGCAGCTGCCACCCCGTTAAAGCGTTGCCCGAAATGCGCTATCCTCGGCGTCCTGTCAGCGCCCGCCGAGGGTGTGGCGGATGCCGGGCGAGCGGCGTCATATCGCTACAGGCCGCAGAACACCAATAATTTCAGGGCAGGATGCCTGCTTCCATCTTCACTGTGGGGACACATGCAGACACTCAAGGTCGATCTAGGCGAGCGCAGCTACCCGATTCATATTGGCGAAGGTCTGTTGGATCAGCCGGAACTGCTGGCGCCGCATATTCACGGGCGGCAGGTGGCAATCATCTCCAACGAAACCGTCGCGCCGCTCTATCTCGAACGTCTGAGCCGCAGCCTGTCGCAGTTCTCGGTAATCTCGGTGGTGTTGCCCGACGGCGAAGCCTTCAAGAACTGGGAAACCCTGCAACTGATTTTCGATGGCCTGCTGAGCGCCCGTCATGATCGCCGCACCACCGTGATCGCCTTGGGCGGCGGGGTGATCGGCGACATGGCCGGTTTCGCTGCCGCCTGTTATCAGCGCGGTGTCGATTTCATCCAGATTCCTACCACACTGTTGTCGCAGGTCGATTCGTCGGTTGGCGGCAAGACCGGCATCAACCATCCGCTGGGCAAGAACATGGTCGGCGCGTTCTACCAGCCGAACGTGGTGCTGATCGATACCGCATCGCTGAAAACCCTGCCGCAGCGCGAGCTGTCGGCGGGGCTGGCGGAAGTCATCAAGTACGGCCTGATCTGCGACGAACCATTCCTGACTTGGCTGGAAGACAACGTCGACGCCCTGCGCGCGCTCGATCAGACCGCGCTGACCTATGCGATCGAGCGCTCCTGCGCGGCCAAGGCTGCGGTGGTCGGCGCCGATGAAAAGGAAACCGGCGTACGCGCCACCCTCAATCTCGGCCACACCTTCGGCCACGCCATCGAAACCCACATGGGCTATGGTGTCTGGCTGCATGGCGAGGCGGTGGCGGCAGGTACCGTGATGGCGCTGGAAATGTCCGCGCGCCTGGGCTGGATCAGCGAGCAGGAGCGTGACCGCGGCATTCGTCTGTTCCAGCGCGCAGGTCTGCCGGTCATTCCACCGACAGAAATGACCGAAGCCGATTTTCTCCAACACATGGCAATTGATAAAAAAGTGATCGACGGTCGTCTGCGCCTGGTGCTGCTGCGCCGGATGGGCGAAGCGGTAGTGACCGACGATTATCCGAAAGAGGTTCTACAGGCCACGCTGGGAGCGGATTACCGCGCCCTGGCTCAGCTTAAAGGTTAAAACGATTCCGATGACTAGTTTGCATGCCGACGAGGCGTTTCTCGGCCATTTCCAGTTAAGTCACGACCCGTTCGCGCCACGGGTGCCGGGCTTCAAATTCTTTCCGGCCCAGCGCAAACCGGTGCTGGGTCAACTGCATCACCTGGCGCGTTACAGCCAGTTGCTGCTGGTGGTCACCGGGCCGCAGGGCAGCGGCAAGACCCTGTTGCGGCAGGCGCTGGTGGCCAGCACCAACAAACAATCGGTGCAAAGCGTGGTGGTTTCCGCCCGTGGCGCCGGCGACGCGGCCGGCGTGCTGCGCCAGGTGGCGCAGGCGCTGGATGTCGCCCAGGCCGAGGTCGGCGCGATTCTCGAGCAGGTGGTGCAACTGGGTCTGACCGGACAGGAAGTCTATCTGCTGGTGGACGACGCTGAGCAGCTCGACGAGTCGGCGCTGGAAGCGTTGATGGCGCTGGGTGCCGGCACACCGGAAGGTCGCCCGCATGTATTCCTGTTTGGCGAGTCGTCGCTGATCGCTCAGCTCGAAGCTTTGCAGCTCGAAGAAGAGCGTTTCCACGTCATCGAATTGCAGCCGTACACCGAAGAAGAGACTCGCGAATATCTCGACCAGCGGCTGGAAGGCGCGGGCCGGGGTGTCGAACTTTTCACCGCAGATCAGATCTCTGATATTCACGAAAGCTCCGAGGGCTGGCCGGGCAACATCAACCAGGTCGCTCGCGATGCACTGATCGAAGTCATGATTGCCAGCCGCTCTGCGGTCAAGCGTCCAAGTATGGGGTTCAACATGCCGAAGAAACACGTATTGGCGATTTCCGCCGTCGTTGTGGTCGCGGTTGCCGCCGCCTGGCTGATGCCGGGTCGCAGCAAGGCACCGACCACCGGTGCTCCGGCCAATGAACAGGCGCAACTGCCATTGGGTCAGGGCGCCGCGAATGGCGCCAACCCGTCCGTCGAGTTCGCTGGCAACACCCAGCCGATGCCGCTGCCGCTGGTCGGCAACTCGCAGCCGGTCATGCGTGGCCCGCTCGCTGAAGCCGCCGGTGGCATCACCGAAGGCGATGACGGCGTGCCACTGGAAGGCTCCAGCGATACCCCGCCGACCGTGACCACCTCTGCACCGCCTGCGGGCGTTCCGGCCGGTCCTGCGCCGACACCGGTTCCGACCCCTGCCGCCAAACCGGCACCAACCCCGGCACCGACGCAGATCGCCACGGCCAAGCCTGCTCCGGCCACTCCAGCGCCAGCTGCGAAACCGGCCCCGGCTCCGGCCAAGCCTGCCGACAAGCCGGTCACCGTGGCCAAGGCCGCCGGCGGCAGCTGGTACGCCGGTCAGCCGACCAGCAATTACGTGGTGCAGATCCTCGGCACCAGCTCGGAAACCGCCGCGCAGAACTTCGTCAAGGAGCAGGGCGGCGAGTACCGTTATTTCAAGAAAGTCCTCAATGGCAAGCCGCTTTACGTGATCACCTACGGCAACTTTGCCAATCGTGATGCGGCCGTTTCTGCCATCAAGGCCTTGCCAGCGAAGGTTCAGGCTGGTAAACCTTGGCCTCGCACTGTCGCCAGCGTCCAACAGGAACTGGCAACAACTCGCTGAAGATTCGGCGGCCTTACCCAGGCCGCCTCTCCCGGCACCTCAAAATCTCCACGAGTGCGCGCTTCCTGAAAAGGTCGCGTGCCTTGTGGTGTCTGCGTCACAGTAGTTTTTGAGTCGTTGCGGTCAGAATTTAAAAAAGTTTTGACTAGCACAGCATATCGCTTTAAACCTTTCACAAATGCGACATGAATTTGCGACAGTTCGTCGTCAAATTTGTGAGCCTCTGTGTCGCTGTGTACAATGACCACCCTTTTGCCCCCGCTAAGCCGGCGTACGTTCGGCGCGGAACGCAAGTGGTTGAATTGAAAAGAAATTTGCCTCGAATAGAGGCAGCCTGGTGAGAAAGTGTCTATGAAAGCAGGTCTGTACCAACCAGATGAATTCAAGGATAACTGCGGTTTCGGCCTGATAGCTCATATGCAGGGCGAGCCCAGTCACACCCTTTTGCAAACGGCCATCGAGGCCCTGACCTGCATGACCCACCGCGGTGGGATTAATGCCGACGGCAAGACCGGTGACGGTTGCGGTCTGCTGATTCAGAAACCCGACGCCTTCCTGCGAGCCATTGCCCAGGAGAGCTTCGGCGTCGAAATGCCCAAGCAATATGCAGTGGGCATGGTGTTCTTCAATCAGGATCCGGCCAAGGCCGAAGCTGCTCGCGAGAACATGAACCGCGAGATCCTCGCAGAAGGCCTGCAACTGATCGGCTGGCGCAAAGTGCCGATCGACACCAGCGTCCTTGGCCGCCTGGCCCTTGAGCGCCTGCCGCAGATCGAGCAGGTCTACATTGGCGGCGAAGGCCTGAGCGATCAGGACATGGCCGTGAAGCTGTTCAGCGCCCGTCGCCGTTCGTCGGTGGCCAACGCCGCTGACACCGACCACTACATCTGCAGCTTTTCGCACAAGACCATCATCTATAAAGGCCTGATGATGCCGGCCGACCTGGCGGCGTTCTATCCGGACCTGAGTGACGAGCGCCTGCAAACCGCGATCTGCGTGTTCCACCAGCGCTTCTCCACCAACACCCTGCCGAAATGGCCGCTGGCGCAGCCGTTCCGCTTCCTCGCCCACAACGGCGAAATCAACACCATCACCGGTAACCGTAATTGGGCGCAGGCCCGTCGGACCAAGTTCACCAATGATCTGATGGATCTGGAAGAGCTCGGCCCGCTGGTCAACCGTGTCGGTTCCGACTCGTCGAGCATGGACAACATGCTCGAACTGATGGTCACCGGTGGCATCGACCTGTTCCGTGGCGTGCGGATGATCATTCCGCCAGCGTGGCAGAACGTCGAAACCATGGACCCGGATCTGCGTGCGTTCTACGAGTACAACTCGATGCACATGGAGCCGTGGGACGGCCCGGCCGGCGTGGTCATGACCGATGGTCGCTACGCGGTGTGCCTGCTCGACCGTAACGGTCTGCGTCCGGCGCGCTGGGTCACCACCAAGAACGGTTTCATCACATTGGCGTCGGAAATCGGCGTGTGGAACTACCAGCCTGAAGACGTGCTCGCCAAGGGCCGCGTCGGGCCGGGTCAGATCTTCGCCGTGGACACCGAAACCGGGCAGATCCTCGACACCGATGCGATCGACAACCGTCTGAAATCCCGTCATCCGTACAAGCAATGGTTGCGCAAGAATGCCCTGCGCATTCAGGCGACCATGGAAGACAACGACCACGGTTCGGCTTTCTACGACGTCGATCAGCTCAAGCAATACATGAAGATGTATCAGGTCACGTTCGAAGAGCGTGATCAGGTGCTGCGTCCGCTCGGCGAGCAAGGTTACGAAGCCGTGGGCTCGATGGGCGACGACACGCCGATGGCCGTGCTGTCCCAGCGTGTGCGCACGCCGTACGACTATTTCCGTCAGCAGTTCGCGCAGGTGACCAACCCGCCGATCGACCCGCTGCGCGAAGCGATCGTGATGTCGCTGGAAATCTGCCTCGGCGCCGAGCGCAACATTTTCCAGGAGTCGCCGGAACACGCCTCGCGCGTGATCCTCAGCTCGCCAGTGATCTCTCCGGCCAAGTGGCGCTCGCTGATGAACCTCGACCGTCCGGGTTTCGAACGGGCGATCATCGACCTCAACTACGACGAAAGCGTTGGCCTCGAAGCGGCGATCCGCAACGTTGCCGATCAGGCTGAAGAGGCCGTGCGCGCCGGGCGTACCCAGATCGTCCTGAGTGACCGCCATATCGCTCCGGGCAAACTGCCGATCCACGCCTCGCTGGCGACCGGTGCAGTGCACCACCGTCTGACCGAAAAAGGCTTGCGTTGCGATTCCAACATCCTCGTGGAAACCGCCACCGCCCGTGACCCGCATCACTTCGCCGTGCTGATCGGTTTCGGTGCCTCGGCTGTCTATCCGTTCCTGGCCTACGAAGTGCTGGGTGACCTGATCCGTACCGGTGAAGTACTGGGCGACCTCTACGAGGTGTTCAAGAACTACCGCAAGGGCATCACCAAAGGCCTGCTGAAGATCCTGTCGAAGATGGGTATTTCGACCATCGCTTCGTACCGTGGTGCGCAGCTGTTCGAGGCTATTGGCCTGTCCGAAGAAGTCTGCGAGCTGAGCTTCCGTGGCGTGCCGAGCCGCATCAAGGGCGCGCGTTTCGTCGACATCGAAGCCGAGCAGAAAGCCCTCGCCGTCGAAGCCTGGAGCCCGCGCAAGCCGATCCAGCAGGGCGGTCTGCTGAAGTTCGTCCACGGTGGCGAATATCACGCGTACAACCCGGACGTGGTCAACACCCTGCAAGCAGCCGTGCAGCAGGGCGACTACGCCAAGTTCAAGGAATACACCTCGCTGGTGGACAACCGTCCGGTGTCGATGATTCGTGACCTGTTCAAGGTCAAGACCCGCGATACGCCGCTGGACATCAGTGAAGTCGAGCCGCTGGAATCGGTGCTCAAGCGCTTCGACTCCGCCGGTATCTCGCTGGGCGCACTGTCGCCGGAAGCTCACGAAGCCCTGGCCGAAGCCATGAACCGCCTCGGCGCGCGTTCCAACTCCGGCGAAGGTGGTGAAGACCCGGCGCGTTACGGCACCATCAAGAGCTCGAAAATCAAGCAGGTCGCCACTGGCCGTTTCGGCGTAACCCCGGAATACCTGGTCAACGCCGAAGTGCTGCAGATCAAGGTTGCTCAGGGCGCCAAGCCGGGCGAGGGCGGGCAACTGCCGGGCGGCAAAGTGAACGGGCTGATCGCCAAGCTGCGTTATGCAGTGCCGGGCGTAACCCTGATTTCCCCACCGCCGCACCACGACATCTATTCGATCGAAGACTTGTCGCAGCTGATCTTTGACCTCAAGCAGGTCAACCCGCAGGCACTGGTTTCGGTGAAGCTGGTGGCTGAAGCGGGCGTCGGCACCATCGCCGCCGGTGTGGCCAAGGCCTACGCGGACTTGATCACCATCTCCGGCTACGACGGCGGTACCGGTGCTTCGCCGCTGACCTCGATCAAGTACGCCGGAGCACCGTGGGAACTGGGCCTGGCTGAAACCCACCAGACCCTGCGCGGCAACGACCTGCGCGGCAAGGTCCGGGTGCAGACCGACGGCGGTCTGAAAACCGGCCTCGACGTGATCAAAGCCGCGATCCTCGGCGCCGAAAGCTTCGGCTTCGGCACCGCGCCGATGATCGCGCTGGGCTGCAAATACCTGCGCATCTGCCACCTGAACAACTGCGCCACCGGCGTTGCCACTCAGAACGAAAAGCTGCGCAAGGATCACTACATCGGCACCGTCGACATGGTGGTGAATTTCTTCACCTACGTCGCCGAAGAAACCCGTGAGTGGCTGGCCAAGCTTGGCGTGCGCTCCCTCGAAGAGCTGATCGGTCGCACCGATCTGCTGGAAATCCTCGAAGGCCAGACCGCCAAGCAACATCACCTGGACCTGACGCCGCTGTTGGGCAGCGATCACATCCCGGCGGACAAACCGCAGTTCTGCGGCGTTGAGCGCAACCCGCCGTTCGACAAAGGCCTGCTGGCGGAGAAGATGGTCGAGCTGGCCTCGTCGGCGATCAGCGATATGAGCGGTGCCGAGTTCGAGCTGGATATCTGCAACTGCGACCGCTCGATCGGTGCACGGATCTCCGGCGAAATCGCGCGCAAGCACGGCAACCAGGGCATGGCCAAGGCGCCGATCACCTTCCGTTTCAAAGGCACGGCCGGGCAGAGCTTCGGTGTGTGGAACGCCGGCGGTCTGAACATGTACCTGGAAGGCGACGCCAACGACTACGTCGGCAAAGGCATGACCGGCGGCAAGCTGGTCATCGTGCCGCCGAAGGGCAGCGTCTACAAGACTCAGGACAGCGCCATTATCGGCAACACCTGCCTGTACGGCGCCACGGGCGGCAAGCTGTTCGCCGCCGGCACCGCAGGCGAGCGTTTCGCCGTGCGTAACTCCGGTGCCCACACGGTTGTGGAAGGCACTGGCGATCACTGCTGCGAGTACATGACCGGTGGTTTCGTCTGCGTGCTGGGCAAGACCGGTTACAACTTCGGCTCTGGCATGACCGGTGGTTTCGCCTACGTGCTCGATCAGGACAACACCTTCGTTGACCGGGTCAACCACGAACTGGTGGAGATCCAGCGGATCAGCGGCGAGGCGATGGAAGCCTATCGCAGCCACCTGCAGAACGTGCTGAACGAGTACGTCGCCGAGACCGACAGCGAGTGGGGTCGTGAACTCGCCGAGAACCTCGACGATTACTTGCGGCGTTTCTGGTTGGTCAAGCCCAAGGCTGCCAGCTTGAAAACCCTGCTTTCCAGCACTCGTGCCAACCCGCAGTGATATGCGCCTGAAGAGTTTGATGAGGTTTTAACAATGGCTGAACGTCTGAATAACGACTTCCAGTTCATCGATGTCGGGCGCAAGGATCCGAAGAAGAAACTGTTGCGTCAACGCAAGAAAGAGTTCGTCGAAATCTACGAACCGTTCAAACCCCAGCAGTCGGCCGATCAGGCTCACCGCTGCCTGGGTTGCGGCAACCCGTATTGCGAATGGAAGTGCCCGGTGCACAACTTCATTCCCAACTGGCTGAAACTGGTGGCCGAGGGCAACATCCTCCAGGCCGCCGAGCTGTCGCACCAGACCAACACCCTGCCGGAAGTCTGCGGCCGGGTGTGTCCGCAGGATCGTCTGTGCGAGGGTGCCTGCACCCTCAACGACGGTTTCGGCGCGGTGACCATCGGTTCGGTCGAGAAGTACATCACCGACACCGCGTTCGCCATGGGCTGGCGCCCGGACATGTCCAAGGTCAAGCCGACCGGCAAGCGCGTCGCGATCATCGGTGCGGGCCCGGCGGGCCTGGGTTGTGCCGACGTGCTGGTGCGTGGCGGTGTGACCCCGGTGGTGTTCGACAAGAACCCGGAAATCGGCGGCTTGCTGACCTTCGGCATTCCCGAGTTCAAGCTGGAAAAGACCGTGCTGAGCAATCGTCGCGAAGTCTTCACCGGCATGGGCATCGAGTTCCGTCTGAATACCGAAGTCGGCAAAGACGTGACCATGGAACAACTGCTCGCTGAGTACGATGCGGTGTTCATGGGCATGGGCACCTACACCTACATGAAGGGCGGTTTTGCCGGGGAGGATCTGCCGGGCGTTTATGACGCGCTGGATTTCCTCATCGCCAACGTCAACCGCAACCTGGGCTTTGAAAAGTCGCCGGAAGATTTCGTCGACATGAAAGGCAAGAAGGTTGTAGTGCTCGGCGGCGGCGACACGGCGATGGACTGCAACCGCACCTCGATCCGTCAGGGCGCCAAGTCGGTGACCTGTGCCTATCGTCGTGACGAAGCGAACATGCCCGGCTCGCGCAAAGAGGTGAAGAACGCCAAGGAAGAAGGCGTGAAGTTCCTCTACAACCGCCAGCCGATCGCTATCGTCGGTGAGGATAAGGTTGAAGGCGTGAAAGTGGTCGAGACCCGTCTCGGCGAGCCGGACGCCCGTGGCCGTCGCAGCCCCGAGCCGATCCCGGGTTCCGAAGAGATCATCCCGGCCGACGCCGTGGTCATCGCTTTCGGCTTCCGCCCGAGCCCGGCACCGTGGTTCGAACAGTTCGAAATCCAGACCGACAGCCAGGGCCGCGTTGTTGCGCCCGAGCAAGGTCAGTACAAGCACCAGACCAGCAACCCGAAAATCTTCGCCGGTGGCGACATGGTGCGCGGCTCCGACCTGGTGGTGACGGCGATCTTCGAAGGGCGCAATGCCGCTGAAGGGATCCTCGATTACCTGGGTGTCTAAAAACAACGCAATCCCTTGTAGGAGTGAGCCTGCTCGCGATGGCGGTAGATCAGTCACCTGATGCATTGACTGATACTCCGCTATCGCGAGCAGGCTCACTCCTACAGTTGTTTTGTGTTGCTGCAAAAAATCAGCATTCCAACGCAATAAATTGACCCGATAGACAAAAGGCTGACCCACATCCGTGCCTTTTGCCTCGCGCTCTGAGAAAATGCCCGCACTTTTTTTCCGGATGCCGACATGACTGCCCTGAAGAACGACCGTTTCCTCCGCGCCCTGCTCAAGCAACCCGTTGACGTCACCCCTGTGTGGATGATGCGCCAGGCCGGTCGCTACCTGCCGGAGTACCGCGCCAGCCGCGCTCACGCCGGCGACTTCATGAGCCTGTGCATGAATCCGGAATTCGCCTGCGAAGTCACGCTGCAACCGCTCGACCGCTACCCGCAACTGGACGCGGCGATCCTGTTTTCCGACATCCTCACCATCCCAGATGCCATGGGCCAGGGCCTGTACTTCGAGACGGGTGAAGGCCCGCGCTTCAAGAAAGTCGTCAGCACCCTCGCTGACATCGAAGCCCTGCCAATCCCCGATCCGCACAAAGATCTCGGCTACGTCATGGACGCGGTCAGCACCATCCGCCGTGAGCTCAACGGTCGGGTACCGCTGATCGGCTTCTCGGGCAGCCCTTGGACTCTCGCGACCTACATGGTCGAAGGCGGCTCGTCGAAAGACTTCCGCAAGACCAAAGCGATGCTCTACGACAACCCGCAGGCCATGCACCTGCTGCTGGACAAACTGGCGCAGTCGGTGACCTCGTACCTCAACGGCCAGATCATGGCCGGCGCGCAAGCGGTACAGATCTTCGATACCTGGGGCGGCAACCTGTCGGCAGCGGCGTATCAGGAATTCTCGCTGGCCTACATGAAGAAAATCGTCAGCGGCCTGATCCGCGAGCACGACGGCCGCAAAGTGCCGGTGATCCTCTTCACCAAGAACGGCGGCCTGTGGCTGGAAAGCATCGCCGACGCCGGCGCTGACGCCCTCGGCCTGGACTGGACCTGCGACATCGGCAACGCCCGCGCCCGTGTCGGCGACAAGGTCGCGCTGCAAGGCAACATGGACCCGACCGTGCTCTACGCCAAACCGGAAGCGATCCGCACTGAAGTCGGACGCATCCTGGCCAGCTACGGCAAGGGCAGCGGCCACGTGTTCAACCTTGGCCATGGCATCACCCCGGAAGTTGATCCAGAGCATGCGGGTGCGTTCCTGCGTGCGGTGCATGAATTGTCGGCGCAGTATCACGAGTGATCAGCCCACAATAAAAAACGCCCGGCTAAATGCCGGGCGTTTTTGTTTGCGCGACTCAATGTCGGACACAGATCAATTGTAGGAGTGAGCCTGCTCGCGATAGCGGTGGGTCAGCCAGTACATTCAGCGACTGACTCACCGCTATCGCGAGCAGGCTCACTCCTACAGGGGTTTTATGTCAGGCTTTGACACCCTGCAACGGCGGCAGCTTCGCCAGCTTCAGTGCCACCAGCAGTGCGATCAGCAACAACGCACCGATAAACAAGCCGATCCCGTTCCACCCGCCCAGATGCCAGAACACCCCGCCCGCCGTCCCGGCAATACTCGAACCGGCGTAATAACTGAACAGATACAGCGACGAGGCCTGTCCCTTGGCCGTCAATGCGCGCCGGCCGATCCAGCTGCTCGCCACCGAGTGCGCGGCGAAGAAGCCGAAGGTGAACACCAACATGCCGATGATCACCAGCAACAGAGGCGTGAACATCGTCAGCACCAGCCCTGCAAACATCAGCGCAATGGTCGCCCACAACACTTTGCGCCGTCCCAGCTTGTCCGCGAGCGAACCGATCTTCGCTGAGCTGTAGATCCCAGACAGATAGACCACCGAGAGCAAACCGACAAATACCTGATCCAGGTTGTACGGCGCGGCCAGCAAGCGATAGCCGATATAGTTGAACAATGTGACGAACGCGCCCATCAGCACAAACGCCTCAAGAAACAGCAGCGGCAGCCCGGCGTCGCGAAAGTGCATGGTGAAGCCATCGAGCAGGCTGCGCGGGTGCAACGAGCGGGCGCGGAAGTTGCGCGACTCCGGGAGGATCTTCCAGAACACCGCCGCCGCGATCAGCGCCAGGCCGCCTATCACCAGCATCGCTGTGTGCCAACTGACGAAGTCGATGAGAACTCCAGTGATCAAGCGCCCGCTCATCCCGCCGATCGCGTTGCCGCCGATGTACAAACCCATCGCCAGGCCGATGTGCTGTGGATGAATTTCCTCGCTCAGATAAGTCATCGCCACTGCGGCGAGACCGCTCAACGACAGACCGATCAACGCGCGCATGATCAGCACGCCGTGCCAGCTCGGCATCATCGAACTGGCGATGGTGCACAACGCGGCAGCGAACAGCGCCGCGACCATCACCGGTTTACGGCCGATGCGGTCGGAAATCGGCCCGGTGATCAGCAAGCCGAAGGCCAGCATGCCGGTTGCCATCGAGAGGATCAGGCTGCTCTGCGCTGCATTAATTCCGTATTCGTGCGAAAGCAGCGGCATCATCGGTTGCACGCAATAGAGCAGGGCGAACGTCGCAAAGCCGCCACAGAACAGCGCCAGCACCGTGCGCATGAACGCCGGCGTGCCTTTTTCGATGTAGATCTCCTGCAGCTCGGCGAGGGTATCGTCGCCGGCAGAGGGCGGGACTTCGTGGGCAAGGGGCGCGACAGCAGTTTTCACTTCAGACCTCGGAGGGCACGGCCAGGCAGGCAATGAAAAAATCATATAGCTGGCTAATGTTTCTATCCAATATATTGTTCGACCTGTTTGATAGCTTTGACGACCTATTGGAGCCCCCATGGAACTGCGTCATCTGCGTTACTTCATTGCCGTCGCCGAAGAGCTGCATTTCGGCCGCGCCGCGCAGGTGCTGGGCATTTCCCAGCCACCGCTGAGCCAGCAGATTCAGGCGCTGGAGCAACAGCTCGGCGCGCGATTGTTCGAGCGCACCAATCGTCGGGTCGAGTTGAGCGAGGCGGGCAGGTTGTTTCTGCAAGAGGCGCGGCTGGTGCTGGCGCAGGTCGACAAGGCGGCGGACGTCGCTCGCCGCGCGCAGCTTGGCGAACTTGGCGAGCTGAAGATTGGCTTCACCTCTTCGGCGCCGTTCAACTCGACCATTCCGCAGGCGATCTTTTCCTTCCGTCAGCGCTTTCCGGCGGTGCATCTGAACCTGCGCGAGATGAGCAGCACCATGGTCGCCGATGCATTGGTCGATCAATCGATCGAGGTGGGCATCATGCGTCCGCTGGGCTTGCCGGATTCATTGAGTGTGGTTGAGTTGATGCGTGAGCCGTTGGTAGCGGTGCTCAGTTCCAAGCATCCACTGGCCCAAGGAAGCGACGAAGGCCTGTTTCTCTCGGCGCTGGCGCTGGAGCCCTTCGTGTTCTTTCCGCGCAGCTATGGCAGCGGGCTCTATGCACAACTGCTCAGTCTGGCCCGCGATGCCGGATTCAGTCCGCACTTTGCCCAAGAGGCGGGGGAGGCGATGACCATCATCGGTCTGGTTGCGGCGGGGCTCGGAGTTTCGGTGTTGCCGGCGTCCTATCAGCGGATGCGCATCGACGGCGTGGTCTACCGCCCGCTGCTCGATCCCGAGGCAATTTCAGCGGTATGGCTGGTGCAGCGCAAGGACCAGAAATCGCCGATGGCCAAGGCGTTTGTCGAACTGCTTACGTACAAGGTTGAGCCACTGACGGTGTGAAGGCGGCTGGCGCTTTCGCGAGCAGGCTCGCTCCCACAGTTGATCTCGGGTCAAAACCGAAGTTGCGTATGACGCCCTATTCCCTGTGGGAGCGAGCCTGCTCGCGAAGAGGCCGGAAGCGGCCTGCGCTCCCGAAAGGGGCTTGTGAGACTCTGAGGATCCTGGGTAACCAGCCATCGCAGAGCCAGGCAGGTAATCGGCGATGACAAGCCGACCTGTCTGTGAAAGGGCGCCAAACGGCGCCCTTTGTCATTTCTGGCGCTTACTGAACCTTCGCCAGATCACCCTTCAACGCAACGCCCGCCATGATCGCGCCGGCGTGGCACTCGTAGGTTTGCGCGTCCTTGCGCTCGTTGCGTTTGTAGAAGCTGACGATGTTGGTCACGGCGTTGGCGCCGGCATTTTTTGCGGCCTGATGCAGGCTGATGATTGCCGATTGGGCGACCCACTCGCAGGCGACTTCGTCAGATTTGTTGAAGGCGTTGGTTTTCTTGTTGGTCACGGCGTCGGGGCTGACGACGGTGACTTTGCCGGCCGGGGTGTTGCCGGCCAGATAGAATTTCACGCTGCCATCGATCTTGCCCGAGCGGGTGGCCTCGGCGACGGCTTTGTCGAATGGCAGGTAGACCGCTGTGTCGCGGGCCTGGCTGACCGCTGGCAAGGCGCAGAGCAACAGAGTGACGGCGGCGAGTTTGTGGAAGTGCATGAAGGTCTCCTTGACCTGGATTGATTCGGTTATGCCCAGCGGCGGAAGATCAACGAAGTGTTGACGCCGCCGAAAGCGAAATTGTTGTTCATCACGTAGTCGTGATGCATCTGGCGGAATTCGCCGCGCAGGTAATCGAGCTTGCCGCAGTGCGGATCGACCTCGTCGAGGTTGAAGGTGTGCACGTACTGGTCGCGGTTGAGCATCTCGATGCTGAACCACGATTCCAGCGCACCGCAGGCACCGAGGGTGTGGCCGAGAAAACTCTTCTGCGAGCTGATCGGCATGTGCTCACCGAACAGGCTGCTGGTGGCCAGTGTTTCGGCGATGTCGCCCTGCTCGGTCGCGGTGCCGTGGCCGTTCACATAACCGATGGCATCCGGGCTGAGGCCGGCATCTTCCAGGGCCAGTTCCATGGCGCGGCGCATCGTGACCTGTTCCGGGCGGGTAGTGTGCTGGCCATCGGCGTTGCTGCCGAAACCGACAATTTCCGCGTGGATATGCGCGCCACGGGCGAGGGCGTGTTCAAGCTCCTCAAGCACCAGCATGCCGCCACCCTCACCGATCACCAGACCGTCACGGCCCTTGTCATACGGGCGTGGGCTGGTCTGTGGTGCATCGTTTTTCAGACTGGTGGCGTAGAGCGCGTCGAAGACCATGGCTTCGGTCGGGCACAGCTCTTCGGCGCCGCCAGCGAGCATCAGTGGCAAGCGGCCGAACTTGATCGCCTCGTAGGCGTAACCGATGCCCTGGCTGCCGCTGGTGCAGGCGCTGGAGGTCGGAATCAGGCGTCCGGTGAGGCCGAAGAAGATGCTGATATTGGCCGCGGTGGTGTGCGGCATCATCCGCACATAGGAGTTGGCGTTGAGCCCCTCGGCCACCGAGTTGAGCAGCATGTTGCCGAAAGCCTTGATCTCGTCAGTGCTGCCGGTGGACGAGCCGCAGGCAACGCCCATGCGCCCGTCCTTGATCGATTCGTCGCCGAGCAGGCCTGCGTCGGCCAGGGCTTTTTCCGCCGCCGCGACCGCCAGGCGGGAAACCCGGCCCATGCTGCGCAATTGTTTGCGGGTCCAGTGCGATGGCACGACAAAGTCATCGATGGGGCCGGCCAGACGCGTGTTGAGTTCAGTGAAGCGATCCCACTCGTCCATGCGGCGAATGCCGCTGCGGTTGGCCGCGAAGTTGCCGGCAATGGTCTGCCAGTCGCTGCCCAGCGAGGTGATGCCGGCCATGCCGGTGACGACGACGCGCTTCATCAGCACAGGCCTCCGTTGACGGCCAGGACCTGGCGGGTGATGTACGAGGCTTCCGCCGACATCAGGAAATTCACCGCAGCCGCCACTTCTTCAGGGGTGCCCATGCGCTGCGCGGGGATCATTTTCATCAGCTCTTCCACCGGTACGTTTTCGTCGAGCATGGCCGTGTCGATCAGGCCCGGGGCGACGCAGTTAACGGTGATTTTGCGCTTGCCCAGCTCGATCGCCAACGCCTTTGCCGCGCCGATCACCCCGGCCTTCGAAGCGCTGTAGTTGACCTGGCCACGGTTGCCGATCAGACCCGACACCGACGTGATGCAGACGATGCGCCCGGCGGCGCGGCGACGGATCATCGGCATCATCACCGGGTGCAAAACGTTGTAGAAGCCGTCGAGATTGGTGCGCAGGACCACGTCCCAATCGTCATCGCTCAGCGCCGGAAACGCGCCGTCGCGGGTCAGCCCGGCGTTGAGCACTACCCCGTAATAGGCACCGTGGTTGTCGACATCGGCTTCGAGAATGCTTCTGCAGGTGTCACGGTCGGCAACATCGAATTGCAGAATGCGCGCACGGCGACCCAGTGCTTCGATTTCGGCCTGCACCGCTTGGGCTTCGGTCATGCCGTTGCGGCAATGCAGGACGATGTCATGCCCGGCTTGCGCCAGACGCAAGGCAATGGCGCGGCCGATGCCACGGCTGGAGCCGGTGACCAGTACGGATTCAGTCATCGTGCGACTCCTTTGTCTGTTGCAGGTATTGGTTGGCTTCGGGCGGACGGAACACGTTCAGCCGTGCGCTGGCATGAATGCCGTCGCCATGGATATGGCATTCGAACACGCCCATGCCGTTGTCGTCTTCAAGTGAGCGAATGCCGTGGATGGTCAATTCGCTGCCCGGCGCAAAGGCTTCGACGTTGCACTCGAACTTGCGCGTGCCGAGGAGAAAGCCCAGCTCCACCGGATTGCCTTTTTGCCGCGCGTGGCAACCGGCGAAAGCGGCGACGCTCTGCGCCATCAGCTCGACGCCGACCCACGCCGGCAGGCTACCGTCGGGCAGGTTGAACAGGCCGTCGGGCTTGACCGTCAGGCGGGTGAAGATCTGCTCGTCATCGAAGCGCTCGATGGCGTCGATCAGAATCATGTCGCCGGCGTGCGGCAGCAGTTCGGCGAGCGGCCAGTGGCTCATGGGGCGTCTCCGATTATCAGGCTGACGTTGTTGCCGCCGAAGGCAAACGAGTTGCTCATCAGGTAGCGCGGTGCAATGGACGTCAGGCGCTCGCTCGCAGTCACCCACTGCAGGGGCGGCAGCGCGGGATCGGCCTGGCCGTCCCAGATGTGCGGCGGCAACGCTTGGTCGGGGTTGTCGGCGCTCAGGCTCAGCCAGCAGAACGCCGCTTCCAGTGCACCAGCCGCGCCGAGGGTGTGGCCGGTCAGCGGCTTGGTCGACGAGCAGGCGACGCCGTTGGGAAACAGCGCCGCGACCGCCAGACTTTCCATGGCGTCGTTGTGTTGAGTGGCGGTGCCGTGCAGGTTCAGGTAGTTGATTTGCGCGGCTTGCAGATCGGCGCGGCCCAGGGCTTTTTGCATCGCTTGCAGGGCGCCGCGACCGCTCGGCTCTGGCGCGGAAATATGGTGCGCATCCGAGCTGGCGCCTGCGCCGAGCAGGGCAATCCCCGGACCTTCGCCGCGCTGTTTGCTCATCACGAACAGCACCGCTGCTTCGCCGATATTGATGCCGTTGCGGTTGGCCGAAAAAGGATTGCAGCGTTCATCTGAAACGGCTTCCAGCGAAGAAAAACCGTTCAGGGTGAGCTTGCACAGACTGTCGACGCCGCCGCACAGCACCGCATCGCACAGGCCCAGATCGAGCAGACGCTGAGCACTCATCAACGCGCGGGCACTGGAAGTGCAGGCGGTGGAAATCACGTAGGCCGGACCGCTCAGTTGCAGCCACTCGGCGAGAAAATTCGCCGGAGCGCCAAGTTCCTGCTGGCGATAGTCGTACTCGCGAGGAAACTGTTGCTCGCGGATGTAATGCGCCAGACCCCGGCTCGCCTCGTCGATGCCTGACGTGCTGGTGCCGAGCACGACGCCGATGCGTTCACGGCCATAGGTCTGGATCGCGCGATCGATGTCGTCACGAATCTGCAGCGCGGCTTCCAGCAGCAGTTGGTTGTTGCGACTGCTGTGCTCGATCATTTCGGCTGGAATCGCGGCCAATTCACCGTGCACGGCGGCCACTGGCAGCTCACGCTCGACAACCCGGCCGGCCTCGCGGCGCATCCCCGAACAGTCGCCGGCGAACAGATTGCGCGCGACTTCAGACTTGTCGCGGCCCAGGGCGCAGATTACGCCGAGGGCATTCAGGTAAGCGGTCATGGCGTCGATTCACCTAACTGGGAAACGCGATAGTGCGGGCCTTGGGGCAGGCCCATTTCGAAGCTCAACGGTTGTGAATAACGGACGTGCCAGCGCGCCGGCAGTGAACGCTGATCGGGTTGTTGCCGGGCGTCGGGATAGTTGCGCAGCAGTTCGGCGGACGGGGTCAGGGCGAACAGCAGCGCGGCGAACAACTCCCGCGCCTCGGGGTTGGGCGGCAGCAGACCGTCGGCCTGCCAATGCCCGTCGATCAGTCGCTGACGAGCCTGGGGGATGCCCAGCGGATCCATCATCGACCAGCGCGTGCCGGCGCCTTCGCGCTGGATCACCAGCAGCCAGTCCTGACGCTGCCCGGCCTGCTCGCGTTCGATGTGCAGTTGCAGCGGCAGGGGCAGCGTCGGATTGGCTGCTGGCAGCGGTGCCTGGCTGGCACAGGCGCTCAACAACAGGGCACAGAACACCATCATCAGCCATGCCACAATCCTTGTAGGAGTGAGCCTGCTCGCGATAGCGGTCATGCATTCAAAATAGTCATTGGCTGACCTACCGCTATCGCGAGCAGGCTCACTCCTACAGGTTATGCGTTGCATCAGATAGCACCCGCAAGCGGCTTGCGCGCTACGACATTCACCAGCGTCTCTTCGCGTTCGCCAAACGGCTTGGGCTTACGCAACCCTAACCGCTCCAGCAAGCCAAAGTCCTTCGACCGGCTCCACCACAGGTACGGGTAGGAAACATTGCGCTCGGCAAACTCGAAACCCTGCTCGCGAATCATCTGCAGATACCCGGCGGCGCTCTTTTGTACGTGCATCGGATGACGGAACAGCCAGCGGATGACCCAGGTATCGATATAAGCCTCGGTGGACTCGGCGAACAGCAGATAGCCGCCCGGTTTCAGCACGCGATAGAACTCGGCCAGGGCTTTTTCCTGCTCGACCAGATGATGGAAGGTCTGGTGACAGAACAGCAGATCGACGCTGGCATCGGCGACCTGGAGCGTGGCGCAATCGCTGCCGATCAACTCGACCGGCATGCCCAGGCGCGCAGCCTCTTCGCCGCTCAGGTGCAGGCTGTGCGGGTCGGCGTCGACGCCGATCAGGCGCTGCGGGGCAAAGGTCTGGCGCAAGTGAGCGAACGACTTGCCTTGCCCGCAACCGGCGTCCAGCAGCACCGGCTGTTCCGGCAGCGGCTCACAGAACAACTCACGCAGATCATTGATCGCCACGCGCAGCACATGGTGCTGCCAGGTGTGGCTGCGCAGGAACCAGAAGCCGAAGCGGGTTTCCTCGACGTAACTGTCGCTCAGGTAATTCATGAGGCGTCCTGCGCGCAGAGTTCGGAAATCATCTTCAGCCGGCGCCGCGCTTCACTGACGAACGGGTTGCGCTCGTCCCAGGCGTAGCCGGCGAGAATCGAGCAGATCATCCGGCGAATGTCCGCCTGGCTGTCCTCGTAGAAAATCACGTCCTGAAAGGTACCGGCGTACCAGCCTTCGACGTAGCAGCGAAAGGTGTCGACGCCGCGTTTCAACGGCTCGGCAAATTCCCGTTGCCAGTCGACCGTTTCACCCTGCAACTGACGGTTTAGCACGCCGGCAGCCATGCTTGCCGAGCGCATGGCAATGGTCACGCCGGAGGAGAACACCGGATCGAGGAATTCCGCGGCATTGCCCAGCAGGGCGAAGCCCGGGCCGTGCAGGGTTTTCACGTTGGCCGCGTAACCGCCGAGGGTACGCGCCGGGGTGTCCCAGACCGCGTTGTTGAGAACCCTGGCGAGGCTTGGTGTTTCGGCGATGAAACTGCGCAGGCAGGCATCGAGGTCGCTGTCGCGGTCCTGGAAATGTTCCTCGGCCGCGACCACGCCCACGGAGCAGCGACCGTTGCTGAACGGGATGGTCCAGAACCACACGTCGCGGTGCTGCGGGTGAGTGGTGACGAGGATTTTTTCCCGGTCGAACGCCGGGCTGTCGATGTGATCTTCAACATGGGTGAACACGGCCTGACGCACCGGGAAATTCGACGGCGCTTCGAGGTCCAGCAGACGCGACAGCACGCGGCCGTAACCGCTGGCGTCCAGCACGAATTCGGCTTCTACGCGGTACTCGCTGCCGTCTTCGCGACGCACATCGAGTTGTGGTTTCGCTCGCTCGAAGTCGACGCTGACAATCGCATCGCCATAGCGGATCTCCGCGCCTTGCAGCGCCGCTTGATCGGCCAGCAACTTGTCGAAATCTGCGCGCTGCACCTGGAACGTGGTCGGCTTGCCGGCGGTGAAGGTATCGCCAAAATCGAAGGCGCTGTAGCGCTCGCCCCAGGCAAACGCTGCGCCGGTCTTGCGCTGGAAACCAGCGGCGTTGACGGCGTCGAGCATGCCGGCTTCTTCGACGAAATCCAGGCAATGGCTGAGCAGGCTTTCGCCGATGGAGAAGCGCGGGAAGTGCTGACGCTCGAGCACCAGCACATCGTGGCCCTTGCGTTTGAGCAGGGCCGCGGCGATAGCGCCGGACGGGCCGGCACCGATGATCACGACCTGACGGGATTCCATTTCAACGATTGGCACGTGAGCTCCGGGGCAAAGGACTGTTCAGATTCAGGGGTGCGCGATGCAGGCCGATCAGGGCCGGCAGCAGCGTGGCGATCAGGCCCATCAGCATCAGCGCGAAAT
The DNA here is from genome assembly GCF_900105805.1 of Pseudomonas moraviensis. NCBI lineage: Bacteria > Pseudomonadati > Pseudomonadota > Gammaproteobacteria > Pseudomonadales > Pseudomonadaceae > Pseudomonas > Pseudomonas moraviensis. The sequence goes on from NZ_LT629788.1 coordinate 5,368,512, forward strand.
ACAGCGCCGGGGTGATGAGCTGTTGTTGCAACAGCAGGTTGAGAAAGACGATTTCGCTCAGGCCGCGAATGTTCAGCAGCACGCTTTCGCGCCAGCGACTGGCGCCCGCGAACGACGCGCCTGCCCAGCCGAGGCCGAGCCAGTTGCCGAGCAGTTTACTGGCAATCGGCAACAGCAGCAGCGCCGCCCATTGTCCGCCGTCGAGACTGGCAAGAGCGCTGTGCACGTCGATCTGGACGATGCCGAACGTGAGGATCAGCGGGATCGCGATCCACACCTGCAAGCGGCTCATCCAGCGCGCCGGCAATGGCAGCACCAGCGGCACTTTCAGCACCGCCATGCACAGCAGATAGCCGATGCCGAAAATCAGTGCGTTGAGTTTGTAATGCTCAGCCATGACCAGCAGCGCGAAGAATCCGAGGCTGTAGGTCAGCGGTCGGCGCACCCGCAGCAAATACAAGAACAGCGGCACCCCGGCCATGGCCACGGGCAGCAACAAGCTGCTCAAGTGCAGGCTGCCCTGGGCGAGGCCGAACAGCGTCCAGCAGGTCAGGTCGATGAGGATTGCGGTCTGCACCAGTCGACGAGTGGCGGCGGGCGGATAATCGATATGGCGCAGGTAGAGATACAGCACCGGGATCGCGGTGATCGCGAACACCAGCCCGATCGCCAGTGAGTTGAGCCATGGCTGCGCGGGCAACAGCCAGTGCGCGGCTGCCAGACCGCAGGTGAATGGCACGATGAAACTCGGCAGGGCAATTTTCACGCTCTGACGATCTAGTTTCAGGTCGATCACATCGCTGAGAATGTGCCCGAGCAGCAAGGCGAAACTCAAGCTGTAGAGGTTTTTCAGCCAGTCCGGCGCGATCAGTTGTGCACCGCTGAGCTGCCAGCCCGGTTCGATCCAGAAGTACATCAGCAGCGGCAAACCGAAGCTCGCCAGTAGCAACTGACTGACGATCGGAATCAGGCCGAAATGGCGGCCGACCCGGGTCGCCAGCGCAAACAACGCCAGGGCCAGCAACCAGAAGCCGGCAACCATCATGCTGCTGTCTCCGAAACCGTTTCATGGCGCCCGGCCCACGGCGCGAGCATGAAGCTGAACGCCAGACCGAGGCTTACCGACAGGCCGAAATTGCTCACCGCCGGCGTGCTGGACACTGCCAGCAGGCCGAACGACAGCCATGTCGTTAGCGCCGCGAGCAGGGTGCCGAGCAGGCTCACCGCCGCGCCGCCCACCTGTTCACGCATGAGGATCGCGTAATCGACGCTGATCGCCGTCACCAGCAGCAGGCCGAACAGGCTGAACAGAGTCAGCGGCTGACCGAGCCAGCCGAGGCTGGCCAGACTGCACAGCGCCGCCAGCAGCGGCAGGGCAACGATACGCAGCGCGCCGGTGAGGCCGAACGGCAGAATCAGCACCAGCACGATCAACACGCAGGAGGCCAGTTTCAGTTCGGCGGCGCTGATCTGCGTGGCGGCGAACACTTTGTTCAGATCACCGAGGCGATCGACCAGCACCACTCCTGGCAAGTCCAGCGCCTGCACGCGCAGCAACGACGGATTGTTCAAGCCCTGCAGGCTGGTCATTGCCGCAACACCGTCTTCAGTCGGGCCAAGCCATAGCGTGCGATACGGCTCACCGAGCGGGCCGGCCAGCGCGGCGTCGATGTCTTCGGCGGGCAGGGTCTGCAACTGCTGCAATTCGTTTTGCAAAGCCGCCGCCGGCACGCCGAGGTCGAGCAGCGGTTGCCAGAACGATGGCAGCTTGCTCAGTGATTCGCGCACTTGCTGTTGCTGGCTCGGCGCGCTGACCAGTTGATCGAGGGCGAGAAAGCCCTGCAGCTTGTCGAGGTTGACCAACTGCTGCAGACGCTCGCTCAGCGCCGCCTGGCGCTCAAGCAACTGCTCCTGATTGGCGGCGCGGATGAGGAAGAACTGGCTGGTCGGTTGGAAACCGGTGATGCGCGCGATGGTCTGCGCTTCGTCGGTCAGATGCTGCGGCGCCCCGACCCATTGGCGGATGTCGTTCTTGCTTTGCAACTGCATCAGACCGCCGACGCAGAAGGCGATCAGCAGGGCCAGCAGCACGGGCGTGCGAATGCAACCGAGCAGCGCTTCGCGCAGATGAATCAAGCGTTCGGCCAGGCGCAGCGGCCATTGCGCCGGGCGCAGTTCGACATTTTTCAGCAGTGCCGGCAGCAGACAGACCGCCGACAGATAGGCGCCGAGCAAACCGGCGGCGGAGAAAACGGCGATCTGCGTCAATGCCGGGAACGGGGTCCACGCCAGCGCCAGATAGCCGATGACGCTGGTGATCAGGCTCAGGGTCAGCCCCGGCAAAGTCAGGCGCAGGGCCGGCCAGCTGCGCCAGGGCTTGAGGCTCCAGCTCTTGGACAGATAGTGCAGCGGGTAATCCACGGCGACGCCGATCAGGCTCGAACCGAGCACCAGCGTCATCACATGCATGTGGCCGAACAGCGCCACGCAGGCCACCGCGCCGAACAGCATGCCCACCAGCACGGGAACGAAGGCCAGCAGCACGCGCCAGCGACGAAACGCCAACAGCAGCAACAGCAGAATGCCGACCGTCGCGCCGCCGCCGACCCAGGTCATTTCGCGGGTGGCCTGTTGTTGGCCGTTAGCCGCATAGAGCAGGCCACTGGCGGCAAGCAACTGCACGTCGCTTTTCGCTGCCTGTTCACGGCTGTGCTGGAGCAGATCCGCGACTTGCAGCGGCAGGTTCATGTCGAAGGCGTTGCCGGTGGTGCGCGCTCGCAGCATCACCCAGCTCTTGCCGTCGGCTTCGGCGATCAGTGCGCCGCTGCCGATGTCCAGTTGCACCGCGCCGTGTTTCGGCTGGCTGTTCTGGATGCGCCCGGTCAGGCCCAGCCAATCGTCCTGACTCGGCACCAGGGTAAAGCCGTTGAACGGATCGAACAGCGCCTGCACCCGCTGCTGGATGAACACGTCGGGGTGTTCGCTGAGCAGCTGCCGATCATCCGCCGAGAGCATCGCCAGGCGCCCTTGCAGCAATTGCGTGCGTAGCGCTGGCAAGTCGGCTTGCAGATTCCACTGCACGGTTTCGAACAGACCGCTGGCCTGCCATTGCTCGCCCAATTGCCGGGCCATGGTCAGTGCTTGCTGGCGATCGGCGTGGCCGACCAGTACCAGCATTTCGCGGTTGAGCGGCTCTTGCATACGCTGCTCGGCGCGCAATTCCAGCGCGTCGGGATTGGTCCCGGGCACCAGCTCCATGAGATTGGCCGACAACGGCGCACCGTCGCGCCACTGCCACGCGGCCAGCGCGACGACGGCCAGCAGCAGGCTCAGAAACAGCCAGGGCAGCCTGCGTTCACTCGGCAAAGTCATGTTGCTCCGCTTCGCTCAAGGGTTGCTCGGCGGTGCTGTCCTGCATGCGCAGCAGGGTGCTGTCGCCCTGGGTTTCCAGCAGTTCGATGGTTTGCACCAGAGCACCGCCGTCGATATTGATTTGCTGGAACACCTGCTTGAGCAGCATCGAACGCGGGGTCAGGGTCAGCTTCCATTGTTGCGCCGTGCCGCTCAGGGCCAGCTCGAAATCCCGTTGCAAACCGCTGCTGTCACCTTGCAGCACGGCGAGGAACAGCCGGTTCTGCTCGGCACCGGCGCTCTTGTTCGGCAGCAGTTGCCAGCCGTTGTTGTCGCGGCGGGCGATGCCTTTGGCGGTGATGCGGTAGTCCTGTTGCAGCGGGGTTTTCAATAGCCACAGCAAGCCATGCTTTTTCGCGAGGACGAAGCTGCCCTTGCTGATCAGCGGCTGCGGCAGGGCGCGCAGGTGTTTTTCCTGAATGAACTGGCCGTGGATAACGTCCGGTTTCGCCAGTTGTTCACTGAGCTGTTGCAGGTCGAAGGCATGGGCCCATGACGACACGGCCAGCAGCGTCAACGCACCAAGGCTTTTGAAAAACATATTCATCGCAGCATCCTTTCCACGGCATCGGTGAAGACTTTCGGTGAAGCCAGCTGCATCTCGCGGCTGCTGACTTCGACGGCGACCTGCACCGAGCTGGCGCGGGTCAGGCGCTCGCCGGTCTGCAGGTCGGTGATCAGGTAATTGATCTTCAGGCGGTTTTCCCACTCGACCAGACTGGCGCGCACATTCAGCCGTTGACCGAACACCGCGCTGCGCACGTAGCGCAGCTGCAGGTCGATGATCGGCCAGGCGTAACCAGACTCGACCATCTGCGTGTAGTTGTGGCCGATCTTGTCCAGCAGCGCGCAGCGCGCCACTTCCAGGTATTTGACGTAATGGCCGTGCCAGACCACGTGCATGGTGTCGACGTCGAAGAACGGCACCATAATCTCGGTATCGGCGTGAAGCACTCCGGCACTACGCATGCAGCCTCCAGTGTTGCGCGGCGATGCGTTGCAGGCACAGGCGCAATTCGCCTTCCAGCGCGCGGTCTTCGATGACCGGCGGGAAGTCTTTGCCCAGTTCTGCGTGCATCGCCGCCAGCGCCGGCGGCAGCGGACGCGCGTCGAAGGCTTGAGCGCGCAGCCACACGCCCTGATTGGCGGCGAGCAGCGTGGCGGCGGCAACCTGCTCGGTCAGCTCCAGCACGCGAATCGCATCACGGGCGGCGATGGTGCCCATGCTCACCTTGTCCTGGTTGTGGCACTCGGTGGAGCGCGAGAACACGCTGGCCGGCATGGTGTTCTTCAGCGCTTCGGCGGTCCAGGCACTGGTGCCGATCTGCACCGCCTTGAAGCCGTGATTGATCATCGCCCGATCGGCGGGTGCGCCGGACAGGTTGCTCGGCAAGCCGTGGTTGTAGCGTTCGTCGACCAGCAGCGCCAGTTGCCGATCGAGCAGATCGGCGACGTTGGCCACAAGGTTTTTCAAACTGTCCATGGCGAAGGCGATGTGCCCGCCGTAGAAGTGCCCGCCATGCAGAACGCGCTCGGCTTCGGCATCGATAATCGGGTTGTCGTTGGCACTGTTCAGTTCGGTTTCGATGAAACCGCGCAGCCAGTTCAGGCTGTCCGCCAGCACGCCGAGCACATGCGGCGCGCAACGCAGCGAGTAACGATCCTGCAGACGATGCAGCGGCGCGGTTGGCGCGTCGATCGCCAGATCCTTGCGCAGCCATGCGGCCACCTGCATCTGCCCCGGATGCGGCTTGGCGGCGAACAGGCGCTCGTCGAAGTGCTCCGGATTGCCCTGCAGCGCGACGACGTTGAGTGCGGTGATGCGTGTGGCCAGTTGCAGCAGATAATCGGCGCGGGCGAAGGCGAGGCAGGCGAGGCCAGTCATCACCGCCGTGCCGTTCATCAGCGCCAGCGCTTCTTTCGGGCGCAGTACCAATGGCGTCCAGTCGAGTTCGCGATGCACATCGGCAGCCTGACGACGCTCGCCGCGGAACATCACTTCGCGCTCGCCGGACAGGGTCGCGGCGACGTAGGACAGCGGGGTCAGATCGCCGCTCGCGCCGACCGAGCCTTCCTCGGGAATCAGCGGCAGGATGTCGTATTCGAGAAATGCATGCAGACGCTCCAGCAGCTCCACGCGCACCCCGGAGACGCCGTGACACAACGACTGCAAACGCGCTGCCAGCACCGCGCGGGTGGCTTGCGCGTCGAGCAGCTTGCCGAGGCCGCAACCGTGAAAAGTATAGAGATGACGCGGCAGCGCCTCGACGTGATGCAGCGGCACCGCGACCACGCAGGAATCGCCGTAACCGGTGGTGACGCCGTAGATCACCCCTTCCTTGTCCAGCAGCGAATCGAGAAAACGCGCGCCCTTGGCGATGCGCTCGCGATAGTCGGCGTCAGCCTGCAACTGCACGGGCGCCTGACGGTTGGCCAGGGCCAGCACGTCTTCGATGCGCAGGGGGCGTTCGCCGAAGGTTACCGGCTCATGGGTTGGCGTCGTCATCGGTCTTCCAGAAAGGGTAAAAGTTGAACCATTGCTGTGGGGCTTCGAGGCAATAGTGACTTAGGCGCTGCGCGTAGCGGGTGGCCCACTGATGAATGACCTGCTCGCGCTCGCGGCGTGTCCACACCACCGCGTCGGCGAACGGTTCGAGAGTCAGGCGATAGTGGCCGTCAGGTTGCTTGAGGCACATCAGCAGATTGACCGGGCACTTGAGCAGACCGGCCAGCAACCACGGGCCTTGCGGGAACGGCGCCGGATGGCCGAGAAAGTCTACAGTGACACTGCGCCCGCCGTGCAGCGGCACGCGGTCACCGGCGATCGCCAGCCACTCGCCGCGCTCCAGCCGTTCGTGCAGTTGCAGCATGATCACCGGGTCGAGTTCGCTGACCTGGATCAGGCGCAGGTTGGTCGCCCCGGCCTCACCAAGCAGGCGGTTGAACTGCTCGGCGTGCTTGGTGTGCACCAGCACGTTCATGGTGACCTTTTCGCCGATCTCCGCCAACGCCCGGCACACTTCGAGATTGCCCAGATGCGCGCCGACCAGCAGTTGTCCGCGACTGCCGCGCAACTGCTTGCGCAGCAGCGCCGGGTCGATGATTTCGATCTGTTCGATGCTCAGTTTGCCGTTCCACACATCGAGCTTGTCGAGCAGCGAATCGGCGAATGTCATGAACTGGCCGAATACCCGCCAGTGGCTCGGGCGCAGGTCGTCACGCTGACTCCACTCGGCCAGACGCTGCTGGTACTGCCAGGCACTGCGCCGGGCGATGCGGCCGAAGAGGAAAAAATACAGCACGATGGCGTACAGCAACGGACTCAGCAGGCGCCGGCCAAGCACTTTGGCGGCGAATGCGGTGAACTTCATCAGCAGGAAACTGCCGCGTTCTTCGCGGTCGGCCCAGTGCTTGTTGTCGACTTCTTCGCTCATGGTTTCCACCGCCGCCAGAGGATCAGCGGCCAACGCAGCAACATGCCGAAGAACAGCCGCGTGTGCATGCTGGAGATCAGCGCGTTGTCGTGGAACAGGCGAAAGTGCGACACGCCGTCCAGCGGGTAATGCACGCTGGTCTGCAGCCAGCGCATCGGCTGATTGCGCCAGGCCAGGCGCACGAGAATGTCCGAATCGAAATCCATGCGTTTGCCCACCTTGGCCGAGTCGATCACTGCCAGGGTCGGCGTCAGCGGGTAAACGCGGAAGCCGCACATCGAATCGCGAATCTGCAACGACAGGCTGTTGATCCACACCATCACGTGGGTCAGATAGCGCGCGTACAAACGTCCTTTCGGCACGCTCTCGTCAAACAGCGGATAGCCGCAGATCATCGCCTCCGGATGAGCGCGGGATTCGGCGACGAAGCGCGCGACATCGTGCAAATCGTGCTGGCCGTCGGCATCGACCTGCAAGGCATGGCTGTAGCCCAGTCGCGAGGCTTCGCGCAGACCGGTCATCACCGCGCCGCCCTTGCCCTGGTTGGCGGTCAGGCGCACCAGGTGCACGTTGTCGCGTTCGGCCAGAGCGTCGAGGACTGTTGCGCAGGAGGGCTCGCTGGCGTCGTCCACCAGAATGCATGGCAGACCTTGCGCGAGCAGAGCATCGACCACGGTGCCGATCGCGGTTTCGTGGTTGTAGACCGGGATCACGGCGCAAGGGTTATGCATGGAATACATCCCCTCGCCACAGGTTATGCATTGCCAACTCCTAGCAGGATTCGGCCGCTGGAACAGGTCGCCGTGTCATTGCGATAAGCGAAATACAGTTTGCTGCGCTCCGGATCGAAACGCAGGTGTAACTGGATTTCATCGCCGGGGCGCACCAGTTGCTGGAACTTCAGCACTTCCATGCCGGCAAACGGGCCGGTCAGGTTGAGCAATTGGCGACCCAGGTTCAATGCCCATTCCACCTGCACCACACCAGGCAAAACCGGCGCCTTGGGGAAGTGCCCGCTGAAGTAGGCCAGGTCCGGCGGCACGCTGAGTTGCAGGCTCCACTCACCTTCGGTTTCGCTTTGTTCCAGCACTTCGGGCGCTTTTGGTCGTGCGGCCAAAAGCAACGCTTCGACGTCGGCTTGCGCCAGTTTGCCCTGGCTGTTGAATGGCATTTGCCGCAGCAGGCGCCAGCGTCGGGGCAGGGCAAGGGCTTCGCAATGCTGGCTCAGATGTTTGCGCAGTATTTCGGTCAGGCCACGGCGGCCGTGCTCGCGCAGGCCGAACAGGCCAGATTCGCTGAGTACCAGCAGCGCACCGAGCGAGGCGCGGTTTTCCTGCACGACACCGAGGCGCGCTTCCGCGACCCAGTCGTGATCGATCAGAGCCTGTTCGAGCATCGGCAGTGAGATACGTTTTTCTTCCAGTTTGACGATGCGGTCGAGCCGCCCCAGCAGTTCGAAGCGACCGTCAGCGGCAATGCGCGCGGCGTCGGCGCTGTGTTCGATGTGGCCGGCAGGCAGATAAGGCGAGGCGATCAGCAGGGCGCCGTCGCTGTCCTGGCTCAGTTCGACGCCGGCGAACGGCTGCCACAACGACTCGCCCTGGCGCCAGGCGATGCCGCCGGTTTCCGAACTGCCGAGGATTTCCGTCGGCCATTGCTGCAAGCGCTGTTGCAGACTTTGCGCGGCCTCCAGCGGCAACGCGCCACCGGAAGAAAATACCCGGCGCACGGCCCTCAAGGCCGGCCAGTCGAGGTTGTCGCCCATGCGCTTGAGCAGCGCCGGGCTGGCGACCCAGGCAAAGGTCGGGTGCTCGCGGCTGGCGCGCTGCAAGTCTTCGGAAAACGCCAGTTGCCGGCGCACGAATGGACGTCCGGCGCACACCGGCCACAACACGCGAAACAGCAGACCGTAGATGTGTTGCGTGGCGACACTGCCGATGATGCAAGCCTCACCGAGGTCTGCGCCCCACAGCTGCTCCAGCGCCTCGACTTCATTGGCCAATTGACGCAGGGTCTTGTCGATGCGCTTGGGCTCGCCGCTGGAGCCGGAGGTGCACAGGCTCAGTCGGCATTGATCGAGATCCAGTTCGGCGCCGGGCAAACCCGGTTGAGTGAAGTCATCGAGCTGCGCGTCGCCCGGCTGATCGGTCAGCCACAGATCGACTTCAGGGGACCAGCGTTGGCGCGTCTGTGCTTGCAGGTCTGCCGGCAGCAACACGCTGACGCCGGCGCGCCACGCACCAAGCAGGGCGATGGCGAGGTCGGCGGCATCTTCCAGATGCACGGCCAGGTGTTTCACGCCTTGGCCTTGCAGGCCAGCGGCAACGCTCAGGGCCTGCGCGTGCAACTGCGCGTGATCGAGAGCCGGCGCCTGGCAGATTGCCCGTGCCGGCAGTGCCTTGAGCAACAGCTGCTCAAGTTTTATCCAATTCATGTACGGCCTCTTACCCGTTGTCGTATCAGCCATTCAATGGCAAACATCAGGCCGATCAATCCATAGGAGATCAGGCCGGTGTACAACATCCACCAATCCAGCGGCGCCCACAGGGTGAGGAGGGCGGCGCACAAACCGTTGCAGAAGAAAAACACGCTCCAGGCCAGCGTGACCTTGCGTGTGTAGCGAACGGCAACCTCCGGCAGCTCCGGCTCGCGCAAGCGCGCCAGGCGCTCGACCATCGGCGGGCCGTATTTCAGGCTCACGCCGAACAGCACCAGCATGAACGCGCTGATCAGCACCGGGTACCAGCGCAGCAATTGCGGGCTGTCGAATACCGCCAGCAACAGGCAGAACGCGATCGCTACGCAGGCCATCCACAGGCTGCCGGGCTTGCGTTCGCCGGTCAGGGCGCGCGCCAGCCACAGGCTGCCCAGCAGCAGTGCAAATTGCCACGGGGCGAAATGCTCCATGCCGAAATACACCGCGAAGGGGTACAGCAGACCGGCCAGCAGCAGGCCCAGGCCGATCAGTCGGCTCATGCGGCCGGTTGAACCAGACGGAACACCGCCTCGACCACGTCACCGACGGTGCGCACTGATTTGAATTCTTCGGCGGCGATCTTCTTGCCGGTCTGGCGTTTGATGTGATCGATCAGGTCGACGGCGTCGATGCTGTCGATTTCCAGATCCTGATACAGATTGGCGTCCATGCTTACACGGGCCGGATCCAGTTCGAACAGCTCGACCAGGGCATCGCGCAGGGTGTTGAAAATATCGTCACGAGTTTGCATGGTCCGGTCTCAAGCTGCCTGTTTTGCCGTGACGAATGCCGCAAGGCTGGCCACGTTGGTGAAATGGTTGCGGGTGTCTTTGGCATCGGCGTCAATCTTGATGCCGTATTTTTTCTGGATCGCCAGGCCCAGTTCCAGTGCGTCCACGGAATCCAGGCCGAGGCCTTCGCCGAACAATGTCTGCTCGTCGCCGATGTCCTCGGGGCTGATGTCTTCGAGGCCGAGGGCGTCGATGATCAGCAGTTTGATGTCACGCACCAGGCTAGCGGTGTTCAGTTCGCTCATCTGCGGCGAGCTCCTTAATGAAATAGTCATGCAAATAATCGTTGAGCTTGCGCGAGGCCTGCGGTGCGGGGCCTTGCGCGGCGAAGGTCTGTGGGTCTATATCGGCCCCCACGCGAAAACTGAAGTGCACGCGGCGATGGGGGATGCGATACCACGGCTCGGCTTTGGTCAGGGTGGTCGGGCTGACCTTGATGATCACTGGGGTAACGATTTTCGCACCGCGCAAGGCAATCGCCGCCGCCCCCCGATGAAAGGCCGGCGCCTGCCCGGGCCGGGTGCGCGTGCCTTCGGGGAATATGATCAGGGTCTGGCCGTCCTGCAACGATTGCGCAGCGGCATCGAGCATATCCATGCTGCCGTCATTGCTGATGTACTCGGTGCGGCGCAGCGGGCCACGGGTGAACGGGTTTTCCCAGAGGGTCTTCTTCACCACGCAATTGGCGTGGCGCACCAGACCGATGAGAAACACCACATCGATCAGCGACGGGTGGTTGGCAATGATCATCTGCCCCGGCCGGCCAAGTCGTTCGGCGCCCTCGATGTCGTAGGTGAGCACGCCGGTGCGCGCCATGAACCGCACGAAAAACCAGAACAGTCGGCTGACCGTACGCCGGGCGCGCAGGCGATGTTCAAGTGCGTCACCGGGCAGGCAACCGAGCAGCGGAAATACCAGCAGGCGCAGGCACAGCCCGCCGAGCCCGAACAAGGCGAAGCTCGCAGCAGTGGCCAGCAGGCGCCAGTAATAGGCGTCGCGGTGTTTGGCGGTCACGGGTTGCGATGCCAGGTCCATACACGATTTTTCCACGCATGTTGGCAATCAGGTTGCTGGCCGAGCAGGGTTCGCAGCAGGTTGAGCGCGTGCGGCCAGTGCGCCTTTGACCGGGTTTCGCTGCTGCTGTTCAGGGTCAGCCGCCAGTCGGTACCCGGCGTCAGCAACAAACCGAGCGCGTAAGGGAACGGCACATCATCGACCCACTGTGAGTACGCCTCGGGTGGCTGCTCTTCGGTGATCACCAACAGCACCGCCGTGGCGCCTTCAGCAAGCAGTGCCGCCGCTTCGAGCATGCCGTGTTCCAGACCGTCGCCAGCGGCAGCGAGGGCGGTCATTTCGCTGGTTTCGCCGCGCATGATCGACCACAAACCGATGATCGCGTTATGCACCGAAAGGCTGAACTGGGTCGGCGACAGAGGCTGTTCGGTGGCCAGATCGCGGAGGATTTCAAACGTGCGAGGGGTTTCACCGTGCCGCGAGACGAACACCAGCGGCAGATTGCTCCTTCCGTCGGCCAGCGGCCAGCCAACGCTGAAGGCCATCCGCGCCAGACGGCTGAGGCGGCGGCGCTGCATGGCCGGCAGAAACGACACATCGGGCGCGGCATCACTGCTCTGGAGCACGACCGGTTGTCGGCTCCAGGCCTGCCAGGCGTCCACGCTGTCGAGCCCCGGGGCCCACGCGCGCCATTGGGCGATGTTGAAGTTGATCACGGACATTCATCCCGCCCCTGCGGGCTTTCGTTGACGCGTTGAGTCGCCAGCGCCGCAGCAGGCTTGGCTTGGCGCAGGGCGCCGGGTGGCGCGCATTATCCCGGTGCGACGGGTGTGTAGCAAATGTTGGTTACATTTTGCCCAACAAAATGTACCGAGCGGTTCGTCAGGTGGCTATCACTTGGCCATTATCCATATTCCCCGCGGCCTGTCTGTCAGGAGTCTCTGCGATGGCTGGCGGTTTTTTCCATGGCTGAGCGTCGATATTTACACCTGACGGCGTAGTCCATGTCCGTGAAGGTAGCGAAGCGCGGTCACCGGCAACTACACTCGGTCATTCTTTGATACACGGAGGTTTGGTCATGCGGCGCGTGGTGTTCAATCAGAAAGGTGGCGTAGGCAAATCCAGCATCGCCTGCAACTTGGCGGCGGTCAGCGCCAGCGAGGGTTATCGCACGTTGTTGGTCGACCTCGATGCCCAGGCCAATTCCACTCAGTATCTGACCGGGCTCACTGGCGACGACATCCCCATGGGCATCGCCGATTTCTTCAAACAGACGCTGTCCTCCGGGCCGTTCTCGAAAAAGAATCAGGCGGACATCTATGAAACGCCGTTTGACAACCTGCACATCATTACCGCCACTGCCGAGCTGGCCGATCTGCAGCCCAAGCTCGAGGCGAAACACAAGATCAACAAGCTGCGCAAGTTGTTGGACGAGTTGTCCGAAGACTACGACCGCATTTATCTGGATACCCCGCCAGCCTTGAATTTCTATGCGGTATCGGCGCTGATTGCGGCGGATCGGGTGTTGATTCCTTTCGACTGCGACAGTTTCTCCCGTCAGGCGCTGTACGGGCTGATCGCCGAAATCGAGGAATTGAAGGACGACCACAACGAAGGCCTGGAAGTCGAAGGCATTGTGGTCAATCAGTTCCAGGCGCGGGCGAGCCTGCCACAGCAGATGCTCGATGAGCTGATCGCTGAGGGCTTGCCGGTGCTGCCGGTGTATCTGAGCAGTTCGGTGCGCATGCGCGAGTCGCACCAGGCCAGCATGCCGCTGATCCACCTCGATCCACGGCACAAACTGACCCAGCAGTTTGTTGAACTGCACAATCTGCTGGAAGGCCACTGATTCCCCGAATGACACGCAAATTCCTAATGTGGGAGCGAGCCTGCTCGCGGATAGGCCGGCACATTCAATATTAGCGCTGAATGATCGGCCGCCTTCGCGAGCAGGCTCGCTCCCACAGGGTGATCTGGTTGTGTCAGATCCCTTGGCTACGCAACCACGCCATCAACTGCGGCAACGGAAACGCGCCACTCTGGCGCGCCACTTCCCTGCCTTTTTTAAACAGAATCAGACTCGGAATCGAGCGAATTCCCAACTGTGCCGACAACTGCTGGTTCGCCTCGCTGTCGAGCTTGGCCAGTCGACACTTGCCCGCCAACTGCGCCGCGGCCTGTTCAAACACCGGCGCAAACGACTTGCACGGCCCGCACCAGTCCGCCCAGACATCTACCAGCAACGGCAGATCACCCTTGATCTGACTGGCGTAATCGCCTTGTTTGAGCTCGAAGGGTTTGCTCAACAGCACCGCAGATTTGCAGCGTCCGCATTTGGGCTGGTCAGCCAGGCGCTCGGCGGGGATGCGGTTGAGGCCGTTGCAGGTGGGGCAGGGGATGAGAAGTGGGGTGGACATAATGGGCTCTCGGGCAGGAAGTCTTTGAAGACTGATCTGGAGTCGAAGTCGCGATTATCAAGTAATTGTTCTGTAGGTCACGACCTTCTTTATTTGAGGAAAACGCCTACGCATATCGGTGGGGAGGCTGACTATCTGGAATTTATCGAGTCGGTAATCTTGTGCAGCCCTCAACGATATATCTCTTGGACTTCCGTGCAATGACCACCAAGACTGTGAAACGCTTTTCCCTCTCCGAGCTTTTGCGTAGACCGGAAGACGAAGACGACTACGACGCTCTGGTATCGGCAATTGACGAACTGCTGGAAATTACCGGCGATGATGAGTCGCACCCGTTGATGAGCTTGGTGGACATCATCGGTGACTGGATCGAGGAATGGGATCGCACCCATCACCCCATGGCTAAGGCAAGTGGCGAAGAGGTTCTCGGTTACATGATGCGCGAGCACGGCCTGACCCAGAGCGATTTACCGGGTGTTGGTACTCAATCGGTTGTCTCGGAGATTTTGAGCGGTAAGCGCAAGCTCAACTTGCGCCAGATTCGCTGGTTGGCCGAACGTTTCAATGTGCCTATCGACGTGTTCACCTGACCTTGCTCACGACGAACAACTGATCTCCAAATGCTTGCCCCACTCCGGCGGCCGCTCGGCGTAACCTTCCATTCCCGGCTGTTCCTCGAACGGCTTGCTCAACACCGCATGCAGGCGGCGTACTTCGGTGTAGTCGCCTTGCTCGGCAGCATCAATGGCTTTTTGCGCCAGGTAATTGCGCAGGATGTACAGCGGATTGACCGCGTGCATCCGCGCGCGGCGTTGTGCCTGATCGGCATCGCCTTCGCGGGCCACCCGGGCGACGTAGCGTTCGCCCCAGGCATCGAAACCCTTGATATCGACGAATTCATCGCGCAGGCGGGCAATGGCCGGTTCGGCTGAATCTTCACCGAGGCGGCGGAAGAACAGTGTGTAGTCGACGCCGCTGTTCTGCATCAGTTGCAGCAGGTTTTCCAGCAGTTGCTGGTCATCGTCCTCGGCGGTGGTGAAGCCGAAGCGGCGGCGCATCAGGTCGAGGTAGTGCGCCTGGAACAGCGGCAGGTACAGGCCGAGGGTTTCACGCAGGGCCTCGACGCTGATGAACGGCGTCAGTGCCTGGGCGAGGGCGCTGAGGTTCCACTGGCCGACCGGCACCTGATTGCTGAACGAGTAGCGGCCCTGATCATCGGAGTGGTTGCAGATGAAATGCGCGTCGAAGTCATCGAGGAAAGCGAACGGGCCGAAGTCGAAGGTGATGCCGAGGATCGACATGTTGTCGGTGTTCATCACGCCGTGGCAGAAGCCATAAGCCTGCCACTTGGCGATCAGTTCGGCGTTGCGCTCGACGATCTCGCGGAACATCGCCAGATACGGTTCCGGTTGCTCAAGGCATTCGGGGAAGTGCATCGCCAGCACATGCTCAGCGAGCTGTTTCTGCTGCTCGGGGCGTTTGGTGTAGTAGAAATATTCGAAGTGGCCGAAGCGGATATGGCTCGGCGCCAGGCGCAGCACCATCGCCGCGCGTTCCTGCTTTTCACGCCAGACGGGCGTGTCGGAGCCGATCACGCAGGCGGCCCGGGAAGACGGAATGTTCAACGCGTACAGCGCTTCGGAAGCGAGAAATTCGCGAATCGAGGAACGCAGCACCGCGCGGCCATCGCCCATGCGCGAAAACGGTGTTTGTCCGGCGCCCTTGAGGTGCAAGTCCCAATGCTCGCCGGCGTTGTTGTAGACCTCGCCCAGCAGCAAACCGCGGCCGTCACCCAATTGCGGGGTATAGCCGCCGAATTGATGCCCGGAATACACCATCGCTCGGGGTTCGGCGTCGGCCCAGAGTTTGTGGCCGCCGAACAGTTGCGCGAATTCTTCGGTTTCGGCGCTGGCCGCATCGAGATCCAGCAGAGCCAGGGCGGCCGGGCTGGCGACCACCAGACGCGGGTTGTCGATCGGCTCCGGCAGTACGTGCGCAGAGAACGCGTCGCCGAGACGGGCGAAGCGGTTGTCGAAAGTCAGTTCGTCGAGGGCTTTCACGGGCCGGCTCCAGCAGAATGTCCGAGCATTCTGCTGGGATCATGACGGTTAGTCGAGTTTGCCCGGCGGGGGTTCCGACAACGGTTTCTGCCCGTCGACGACCGGCACGATGGTTTTGTTCTCCGGTTCCACCGGCACCATCTTGTATTCCTGGCCGTGCAGATTCTTCAGGTAAACCTCCATCTGCCGGAACGAGATGTTGATGTGCTGCTTCTTGAACTCGCGGTTGATGAAGCGGTTGACCTCGTCGAGCACCGGGTTACGGTCACCGAGATCGCGCACATGCATGCGCAGTTCGTGGTCGAGGGTGCTTTCGCCGAAGTTGAGGAAGTACACGTGCGGCTCCGGTTCCTTCAGCACGCGCGGATTCTCCCGGGCCGCTTTGAGCAGCAACTCCTTGACCAGATCCAGATCCGAGCCGTAGTCGACGCCGAGCTTCAGCGTGACGCGGGTGATGGTGTCGGTCAGCGACCAGTTGATCAATTGCCCGGTAATGAACGTTTTGTTCGGGACAATGATGTCCTTGCGGTCGAAGTCGGTGATGGTCGTGGCGCGGATGCGGATCTTGCTCACCGTGCCCGACAGGTTGCCGATGGTGATGGTGTCACCGATCCGCACCGGGCGTTCGAAGAGGATCATGATGCCGGAAATGAAGTTGGCGAAGATCTCCTGCATACCGAAACCCAGACCCACCGACAGCGCTGCCACCAGCCATTGCAACTTGTCCCAACTGACGCCGAGGGTCGACAGGGTGGTGACAAAACCAACGCCGGCAATCACGTAGGACAGCAGCGTCGTTGTCGCATAAGCGCTGCCCTGGGCCAGGTTGAGTTTGGACAGGACGAACACTTCGAGCAGGCCGGGCAGGTTGCGCGCGAGGGCGAAGGTAATGCCGATGATGATCAGCGCGCCGAGCATGTCGCCGATGCTGATCGGCACCATGCTCATGTTGGCGCCGGTGCCGCTGGTGTATTCGTAGAGGGTGATGTTGTCCAGATACGAGAACACCGAAATCAGGTCCGACCAGACCCAGTACAGCGCCGCGATGAAACCGCCGAGCAGGGCCAGACGAATCAGGCGCAGGGACTGTTCGTTGACCTTCTCGATGTCCAGCGTCGGCTCTTCGATCACCGCTTCCCCGTCGCCGGCCTCTTTCGCCGCCTGCCGTTTCGCCAGCGCGCGCTGATAGGCCAGACGCCGCGCGGCAACGCTCAGACCACGCACGAAGGTGGCTTCGATGACCAGCCAGAACATCAGCAGGTACAAGGTATTGATCAAGCGGTCGCTGAGTTTCAGCGCGGTGTAGTAGTAGCCGAAGCACACCGCAACAAACAGGGCGATCGGCAGCAGAGTGAACATCACCCCGACGGCTTTGCGGAACAGCGAAGCATTCTGGTGCGTCGGGCTGCTGATCAGCAGGCGACTGAGCAGCCACGCCATCAAGGCGTAGCAGGTCAGCACCACCGGCATGCCAAGCACGTCATCGGCCAGCGCCGCCGGTTGCAACTCGGCAACCGCCACCACCGCGACCAACGCCATCACTACCAAGCCGAGTCGACGTACCCAGCCCTGAAGGAACTCGACCTGCGGTTTCTCCCAGCGGAAGTGCAATTCCGCCACGCCGCCCGGCGCAAGGATCCGGTAAGCGGTGTAGAACACCAGCCAGGCCTGACCCATCTGCAACAGCGCTGCGCCCATATTGGCGTTCTGCCCGCGCGCGTCGATCTGCAAGGCCAGACCGCACAGCGCCAAACCCAGCGCCACCGGCATCGCCAGCAAAATATTGATCAGGATTGCCTGCGGCGTGTGCCATTGGCTGTCGCGCTTGAAGTGGCCGATGTCCTGGTGAACCTTGTTGAGTCTTCCGTACAGCGCCTTGCGTCGCCACAACAGGGCGCCGATCAGCAACGCCAGCGGCAGGAACAACAAGGGGCGCTGGGTCAGGCCGTCGGTCAGTTCGCTCAGGCTCGACGCCCAGGGCAGGGTATTGACCTGCCGCTCCAGACGCTCCGGCACACCGCGCATCCATTCCACGTCCAGTGGCTTGTTGCTGGGGATCCAGAACATCTGTTCGTCGAGGGTCGCGCGCAGGCTCTGCGCAGTGCTGAGCAATTGTTTCTGATTGAGCTGCAGGGTGATCGACTCATTGAGCATCGCGCTCAATTCGCGGTTCAGCCGCTCGAGCAGATCGGCGCGAGTGTTGGCCAGATCGAGCAGGCTCTTGCGCAACTGCGGAGTGACCTGCTCCGGCGGCTGCGTGGCCAGCAGATTGTCGACATAGGTCGCCGGGTTGCTGAGCAGTTCGCGTTGCTGGCTGACGTCGAATTGATAGAGGCGAATATCGGCAATCTGGTCGGCAAGGTCGCGGTCGACCTTCAAATGGGGAAGTGCCTGTTTTTGTTTGTAGAGAATCTTGGACAGGAGCAGGCTGCCCTTCAACACGTTGATCTGCTCGTCCAGCGCTGAATCGCTCTGGGTCAGGGTGTCGAGTTGCTGTTTGGTCTGCAGGTTCTGCTGCGTGACTTCGTTGAGACGGTCGGTGCTCTTGAGCAAATAGTCGGAAAGCTTGAGGTTGGTTGCACTCTCGCTCGCCAGCAGGCTGCTGCCCCCGGCCTTCTGCGCTTCGATCGATTGCTGGGTGACGGTTTCCTGCGACTGCGCCAGACGCTTCTGGTTGATCAGGGTCTGCAGTTCCTGGATTTCGCGGTCGAGGCGATCGGATTTCTCCGAGAGCAAGTCATGCTGGGCGTTGCCCAGATCCTGCAATTGAGTGTTGCCGGCCAGTTCCTGACGGCGCAGCGGAATCAACGCATTGAGTGCGGCCAGTTCGGCATTCAACTGGTCGCGCTGTTCGGCGGTGACCGTTTTGCCGGTGTCCTTGCCGGATTTGAGGATGGTGTTGATCTGCTGGATGCGCGTCTGGCTGGCGGAAATCTCTGCCTGAGCACGTTCGGGACGAGTCTGCGCGGTGATGATCAGGCTGTTGGCTTCGGCCAGGGCTTTTTGCAGATCGCTTTGCTGGGTCGAGCGATCGGTGAGGATCTGCTCCAGTTGCTGGATCGACTCCTTCGGAAAACGCTGGGCTACCGGCACCGGCGCGGTAGCCTTGAGGCGGCTCAGTTCGCGGGTGTTTTCAATCGTCAGCTTCGGCGCATTGGCCAGCTGACGCTTGAGATCGATCAGCTTCTGCTCGTAATCACGCTCGTTATTGAGCTGATTGAGGGTGTTCTGCAGGACGGTCTGCAAAGTCTTCTTGTCGGCGTCCGGCAGTTTGCTGTCGGCCAGTTTGTCGAGGCTGGCCTGCACGGCGTCGCTGGACGGTGGTTCGGCAGCATGCAGCGGGCCGACGACAAGACTGAGGCCCAGCAGGGCCGCGGCGAAAAAGGAGCGCAGGGTAGGCATAGAGACCGGTCAAGCAAGTGAGAGTGGAGGCAGTTTAGAGGAAGAGTCCGGGGCCCGGGCGACTTCCTTCGGGGAATCTGACGCCCACTTTGCCGATCTTGTTCCCGTCCATGACCGCGACCGTCCAGTGGGTATTGTTCCACTCCACCTGGTCACCGACGATGGGGGCGCCCCCGACTTTCTGGGCGATGAATGCCCCCAGCGTCATGTCCGGATCGATGCCTTCGGCCGGCAAGCCATACAGCGCTGCAACCGCTTTAAGCTGGGCGTCTCCTTCGAGCACGAAGTCGCCGAAGAAACGCAGATCGAGACCGCGTTGCGGCGCCTGGCTGAACAGTTTGCCGAGGGCCGACAAGTTGTGTTCATGGCCAATAACACACAGCAAATCATCGACTTCCAGCACCGTACTACCCGACGGATGGAGCAGTTGCTGGCCACGAAACAGTGCCGCGATGCGTGTGCCTTCGGGCATTTTCAGTTCACGCAGGGGCGAACCGATGCACCATTTCTCGGCGCCGAGCTTGTAAACGAACAGTTCCCACTCGCTGGTCACGTGCACTTCCAGCGCCGCCCGGGAGATCGGCGCGGGTTCTGGCGGTACCGTCACTTTGAGCAGCTTGGCCACCCAAGGCAGGCTCGTGCCCTGCACCAGCAGCGACACCAGCACGATGAAGAACGCGAGATTGAAGTAGAGCTGCGCTTGCGGCAGCCCGGCCATCAACGGGAATACCGCGAGAATGATCGGCACCGCGCCGCGCAGACCGACCCAGGAAATAAAGGCTTTTTCGCGACCGTGGAAGGCCTTGAACGGCAGCAGACCGACCATCACCGACAGCGGCCGCGCGAACAGGATCATCCACAGCGCCAGACCGAGGGCGGGCAGGGCGATCGGCAGCAGATCATGGGGCGTGACCAGCAGGCCCAGCACCAGGAACATGCCGATCTGTGCCAGCCAGGCCATGCCGTCGAGCATGTGCAGAATGCCGTGGCGGCTGCGCACCGGGCGGTTGCCGATCACCAGACCGCACAGGTACACGGCGAGAAAGCCGCTGCCATGCAGGGCGTTGGTCAGCGCGAACACCACCAGGCCGCCGGCGATGATCAGAATCGGGTACAGGCCGGCCGCGAGGTTGATGCGGTTGACCAGTTGCAACATTACCCAGCCGCCGCCCAGACCGATCACGCCACCAATGCCGAATTCGCGGATCAGGTGGGTCAGCAGGCTCCAGTGCAGGCCGGTCTGGCCGCTGGCGAGCATGTCGATGAGGGTAACGGTGAGAAACACCGCCATCGGGTCGTTGCTGCCGGATTCGATTTCCAGACTGGCGGTGACCCGCTCGTTCAGCCCTTTACCGCCGAGCAACGAGAACACCGCAGCGGCGTCGGTCGAACCGACGATGGCGCCGATCAGCAGGCCCTGAATCAGATTGAGGTCGAACAGCCACGCCGCGGCCATGCCGGTCAGCCCGGTGGTGATCAATACACCGACCGTGGCCAGCGACAGCGCCGGCCATAACGCCACGCGGAAACTCGACACCCGCGTGCGCAAACCGCCGTCGAGCAGGATCACCGCCAGAGCGAGGTTGCCGACCAGATAGGCCGTCGGGTAGTTATCGAAAATGATCCCGCCACCATCGACCCCGGCACTCATGCCGACCGCGAGGATGATGACCAGAATCGGAATGCCGAGACGTGAAGAAAGCGAGCTGACAAGAATGCTTGCGCCTACCAGCAACGCGCCGATCAAGAACAGGCTGTTGATGGTCG
The DNA here is from genome assembly GCF_900105805.1 of Pseudomonas moraviensis. NCBI lineage: Bacteria > Pseudomonadati > Pseudomonadota > Gammaproteobacteria > Pseudomonadales > Pseudomonadaceae > Pseudomonas > Pseudomonas moraviensis. The sequence goes on from NZ_LT629788.1 coordinate 5,389,284, forward strand.
TCGCATTCAAAGGCAGTACTCCAGAAGCGTAAAGACGGGGGCACAAACTGACCATGCAGTCTGCGTGCCAGCGATTCTAACCTGTTGAAATGTGATGCTGTCAAAAAGCTTTTCAGGGTGACATCAGGATTTGCGGCAGGCGGACGATTGCGGCCCTCACCCTAGCCCTCTCCCAGAGGGAGAGGGGACCGACCGCGTTGATCATGCGAGATACATCGACCTGAAGTTCCTGAGTCGAACTCAGGTTTGAACAGCTCAGAGATCTGCTCCCTTTCCCCCTCTCCCTCTGGGAGAGGGCTGGGGTGAGGGGCTTTTGACCTTGATCTCAAAATTTACAGGCTGAACCGCCCAACCATGTTGTTCAGATCCAGCGCCAACCGCGACAGCTCGTTGCTCGCCGCACTGGTCTGACTCGCGCCGGTCGCTGATTGCACCGACAGATCACGGATGTTGACCAGATTGCGGTCGACTTCCCGCGCCACCTGCGCCTGCTCTTCGGCGGCGCTGGCGATGACCAGGTTGCGCTCGTTGATTTCGACAATGGCGCTGTTGATCGTGTCCAGGGACATCCCTGCGCCACGGGCGATGTTTAGCGTCGATTCGGCGCGCTCGGTGCTGTTGCGCATCGAATCCACGGCGTGTTCGGTGCCGCTCTGGATGCTGCCGATCATGCGTTCGATTTCGCTGGTCGACTGCTGGGTGCGATGGGCCAGCGCGCGCACTTCGTCCGCCACAACGGCGAAACCACGACCGGCCTCACCGGCACGCGCCGCTTCGATCGCTGCGTTCAATGCCAGCAGGTTGGTCTGGTCGGCCAGGCCACGAATCACGTCGAGCACCTTGCCGATGTCGCGGGATTCATTGGCCAGGTCGCCGATCAGCGAAGCCGTGCTCTGCACATCGGCGCTCATGCGTTCGATGGCGCTGACGGTTTCCTGCACCAGATCACGACCGTCGCCCGCCGAAGTGGTGGCGTTTTTCGAGGCTTCCGAAGTGCTGACCGCGTTGCGCGCGACTTCTTCGACGGCACTGGTCATCTCGTTGACGGCAGTGGCCGCCTGCTCGATTTCGTTGTTCTGCTGGGTCAGGCCGCGAGCACTTTCGTCGGTGACGCTGTTCAATTCTTCAGCGGCGGAGGCCAGCTGCGTGGCCGACCCGGAAATCCGCTGCAAGGTGTCGCGCAGCTTCGATTGCATCTTGGCCATCGCCGCCAGCAGGCGCCCGGCTTCATCTTCGCCATCGACATGGATCGGCTGGGTCAGGTTGCCTTCGGCGATGGTTTCCGCCGCTTCGAGTGCCTTGGAAATCGGTTTGGTAATGCTCACGGTCAGCAGCCAGGCGAACAGCAAGGTCAAGCCGCTGGCGATCACCAGCAGAGTGACGACCAGATCGAACGACATCGAGTACTGATCCTTGGCGCCCTGATCGGTTTCGGCGATCTGCTGGGTGTTGATTTCCAGCAAACGCGCCAGCGCGGTATTCACCGCTTCCGAATTGCTCAGCAAATCGCTGTTGAGCATCTGCCGCAACTCGTCGACCTGATTGTTGCGCGACAGAGTTTTCATGCGCTCTTCAAGCTGACGGTACTGCGCCAGCAACTGCACGTACTGATCGTACGCCGCGCGTTCCTGCGGACCTTCGATCAGCGGCTCGTATGCACGCTGCGCATCGCTGATCTGGCGGTTACGCAGGTCGAACAGTTCGATGGTTTTCTGCTGCACATCGGGTTCGCGGTTGATCAGCAAGCGGTAGGACAGCACGCGAAGGCGCAGGGTCAGCTGGGTGAATTCGTCGAGGGCCTTGATCGATGGCACGCTGGCGGTGGCGATGTCTTCGCCGGCCGCGCGGATCTTGCTCATCTGGTTCAGGGCAAACACGCCGAGAATCAACATCAGGCCGCCAATCAGGGCGAAGCCGGTGAACGCCCGTGGGGCGATATTCATATTGCGGAGGGACATGGGCGGATACCGAAAAGGGCCGCATCCATGCGGGCTGAGACTGCTGTATGGGTGACTTATCGGTCATACGACTAAAGTCTTGAGGTGGTGTGCGTATTTGTCGCAGACCCGCCTGAGCGACGAAGTGCAGGAACCAGATCGACCAATCACAGTCTTTTAAACTCGCGAGAAGCTTCGCCACCCAGGCAAATCAAGGCCTTGCGCCGGTTTAACCCTGGCATCCGTGGTGACTTTTCTTTATCGTACGCGCCCTTTGAAAAACGCTTGGAAGATCAAAATGTTGGAAGCATCCCTCAGCCAATTGGAACAGCTCGTCAGCGACCTGGTGCAACAGAACCAGACCTTGCTGCAGACCAACCAGACCCTGTCCACGGAACTGGCCCAGGCCAAGGATGAAAACGAAAACCTGCAACTGAACCTGATGGAGCAGGAAGAAAAACACGGCGCCACCGCCGCGCGCATCCAGGCACTGGTCGATCGCGTCAACGCAGGTCCCGTCAGCGCATGAACCACGGCACAGCAGGGGTAAAAGTCATCTCCATTCTTGGCGAGGACTATTCGATCAAGGCACCGGCCGGGGAAGAACAGACCCTGCTGGATGCGGCGATGATGCTCAAGGCCGCGCTGGAAGACACCAAGCGCAAATACCCGACGCTGATCGGCGACCGTTTGCTGGTGCTGGCCGCGATGAATCTGTGCTCGCAGCAGATTGAAATGAAGAAGCAACACAAAGAAGAACTCGACCGTTATCAAGAGCAAGTCAGCGCCACGGTCGAGACCATTGCCAAGACGATCAATCAGGGTTGATCGGGTTGCTGGCGTGCAGATGAGTGGATTCACGCTGGGCTGATGTGTCGTCAGCCCCGGCCCTTTCGCGGGCAAGCCCGCTCTCACAGTTATCGTGGTGATTCACTGGGTGTGTGAACACCACCGAACCCTGTGGGAGCAAGCCTGCTCGCGAAGGGTTTGAAGCACTGAACAGCTTTCGGATCAGAACCACTCCTCGCGCATCGTCAGGCACGTATCATCCCGCGCCTCCAGCAAGTCCAGCTCATGCTGGCAGCCCGGCACTTCCCACGTCAGGAAGTACCGCGCCGCCTGCAACTTGCCCTTATAGAAGTCGACATTCGCCGCACACCCTTTTGCCAGGCCTTCCTCAGCGCGAATTGCCTGTTCCAGCCAGCGCCAGCCGATCACCGCGTGGCCGAACACTTTCAGGTACAGCGCCGAGTTCGCCAGGCTGCTGTTGACCTTGCCCTGGGCCAGATCGGTGAGCAGGCCGATGGTCACGGTTTGCAGGCGGGCAACGAGTTTTTCCAGCGGTTCGCGCAGTGCGCTCAGCGAGTCGTACGCGGTCGCGCGTTGCGCGGTGTTGGCGATCAGGCGAATCAATTGCTTCAACCCGGCGCCACCGTTCTGCGCCAGCTTGCGTCCGAGCAAATCCAGCGACTGGATACCGTGGGTACCTTCGTGGATCGGGTTCAGGCGGTTGTCGCGGTAGTACTGCTCCACCGGGTATTCACGGGTGTAGCCGTGACCGCCAAGAATCTGGATCGCCAGTTCGTTGGCCTTCAGGCAGAACTCCGAGGGCCAGGATTTGACGATCGGCGTCAGCAGGTCCAACAGTTCATGCGCCTGCTTGCGTTCGGCTTCGGTCTCCAGCGTCGTGGTGTCATCGAACAGCCGCGCGGCATACAGGCCAAGATCGAAGGCACCTTCGACGTAGGATTTCTGCGTCAGCAGCATGCGTCTGACATCCGCGTGCTGAATGATCGCCACCGGCGCCGTGGTCGGATCCTTGCTGTCCGGCACCCGACCCTGCGGCCGCTCGCGTGCGTACTCCAGTGAATACAGGTAACCGGCATAACCGAGCATGACCGCGCCCATGCCGACGCCGATCCGCGCTTCGTTCATCATCTGGAACATATAGCTCAAGCCGTGGTGCGGCTTGCCTACCAGATAGCCGACGCACTCACCGTTATCACCGAAATTCAGCGCGGTAGATGTGGTGCCACGCCAGCCCATCTTGTGGAACAGCCCGGCGAGCAGCACGTCGTTGCGCTGGCCGAGGCTGCCGTCGTCGTTGACCAGAAACTTCGGCACGATGAACAGCGAAATACCTTTCACTCCCGGCGGCGCGTCGGGCAGTTTGGCCAAGACCATGTGCACGATGTTTTCCGAGAGCGGATGATCACCGCCGGAAATGAAGATCTTGTTGCCCTTGAGACGATAGGTGCCGTCGGATGCGGGCTCGGCGCGGGTACGAATATCCGACAGTGACGAACCGGCATGGGGCTCGGTCAGGGCCATGGTGCCGAAGAAGCGGCCGTCGATCATGGGTTGCAGGAAGCGCTGCTTCTGCTCTTCGCTGCCGAAGCTTTCGATCAGGTTCGCTGCGCCCATGGTCAGGAACGGGTACGAAGTCGATGCGGCGTTTGCCGACTGGAAGTGCGCGAAGCAGGCTTGCGACAGCAGGGTGGGCAGTTGCATGCCGCCGGCTTCGAAACTGCGTGCGGCGTTGAGAAATCCCGCCTCGAGGAAGGCATCCACCGCCGGTTTCACTTCGGGGATCAGAATGGCCTGGCCATCTTCATAGCGCGGCTCGTTTTCGTCGCCCTTGCGGTTGTGCGGGGCGAAATACTTTTCGGCGATGCTGCGCGCGGTGCCGATGGCGGCGTCGAAAGTCTCGCGATTGTGCTCGGCAAAGCGCTCACGTCGAGTCAGGCCCTCGGCATCAAGGACTTCGTACAGCTCGAAAGCCAGATTGCGGGAACTGAGCAGCGTCTCGGACATGGCGGCTTACCTTGAGATTGGGGTTGGGCCGAGTCTAGGTGTGCTGATGAAGGCTGAACAGGATGATTGATGAGCGTGATGCAGAAGCAAAAGATCGCAGCCTTCGGCAGCTCCTACATTTGGAATGCGGTTCCATGTAGGAGCTGCCGAAGGCTGCGATCTTTTGATCTTCTGTGGGAGCGAGCCTGCTCGCGAAAGCGGTGGCTCAGGCAACATCGATGTCGACTGAAACGCCGTCTTCGCGAGCAGGCTCGCTCCCACAGGGTATTGCGTACCAGGCGACCATTGCGGTCGCCTGGGTTTACAGCGGTTTAACCGATGGTCATCAAACTGGCATTACCCCCCGCCGCAGCGGTGTTGACGCTCAATGCCCGCTCGATCACCAGACGCTCCAGGGCAATGTTGGTCTCGCCCTGGGACAGACCCTGAACCCCAACGATCGCGCCGCCGCGCTGGGCGATCTGCTGGCAGACGCCGCGCAACTGGTCGGAATGGCCGTGATGCAGCACGGCATCGAACACCACCTCGTCCTTGTTCCAGTCGGCAACGCGCTTGATCCGCGCCTGGACTTCCTTCGGCAGACGGGCGAACAAGGCCTTGGTCTGCTCGGATTCCGGCCATACCGCCGAACCGCCCACCGCCAGCACCGCGGCCAGTTGCGTCAACAGATCACCTTCAACCTCCGCGAGGCACAGTACGTGCTCGCGCGGCAGGATCGCGTAGCTGTTTTTCTCGCCGGTCGGACCGGCCAGCACGCGGGTGATGCCGCTCTGCGATTGCGCTGCGTATTGCACGCACAGGGTGCTCAGGTCGGCGAACTTGTTGTTGTCGGCCCAGGCTTTCAGAGCGTTCAACGATTGGCTCATGGCATCGCGCAAGCGCACGTCCGGGGCAACGATGGCGTCACCGCGAGCGAAGGATTGCTCGATTGCGTCGCTAGGACGCGTCGACAGCAAACGGTACAGATACAGCGGACCGCCGGCTTTCGGGCCAGTACCCGACAGGCCTTCGCCGCCGAATGGCTGCACGCCGACCACGGCACCGACGATGTTGCGGTTGACGTAGACGTTACCGGCGTTGACGTTGTCGATCACCTTGGCGATGGTTTCGTCGATGCGCGTGTGCACGCCCAGCGTCAGGCCGTAACCGGAGGCGTTGATCTGACCGATCAGTTGATCCAGCTCTTTGCGCTTGTAGCGCACCACGTGCAGTACCGGGCCGAAGATTTCGCGTTGCAGTTCGTCGAAGCTTTCCAGCTCGATCAGGGTCGGCATGACGAAGGTGCCGCGCTTGACCTCTTCGCTGTCGGCAATCGCTACCTGGTAAACATTGCGGCCCTTATCGCGCATGCCCTGGATGTGCTTGTCGATGCCAGCCTTGGCTTCGGCGTCGATCACCGGGCCGATGTCCACGGACAGGCGCTCCGGGTTACCGAGGCGGCTTTCAGCCATGGCACCCTTGAGCATTTCGATGACGCGATCGGCGGAGTCTTCCTGCAAGCACAGTACCCGCAGGGCCGAGCAACGCTGGCCGGCACTGTCGAAAGCCGACGACACCACGTCGATCACGACTTGTTCGGTGAGTGCCGAGGAGTCGACGATCATCGCATTCTGGCCACCGGTTTCGGCGATCAGTGGAATCGGCCGGCCCTGGCTGTCTAGGCGCCCAGCGATGTTGCGTTGCAGCAGGCGCGCGACTTCGGTCGAGCCGGTGAACATCACGCCTTTGACGCGCTCATCACCTACCAGACCAGCGCCGACCGTTTCACCACGCCCCGGCAGCAGTTGCAGCACGCCTTCCGGAATCCCGGCTTCGAGCAGCAAGCGCACGGCTTGCGCGGCGACCAGCGGGGTTTGCTCCGCAGGTTTGGCCAGTACCGGGTTGCCGGCAGCCAATGCCGCAGCGACCTGGCCGCTGAAGATCGCCAGCGGGAAGTTCCACGGGCTGATGCACACCACCGGACCCAGTGGGCGGTGGGCGTCGTTGCTGAAATCGTTGCGCGCCTGCACTGCGTAATAGCGCAGGAAGTCGACGGCTTCGCGGACTTCGGCGATGGCGTTGGCGAAGGTCTTGCCGGCTTCGCGAGCCAGCAGGCCCATCAGCGGCTGGATTTCACCTTCCATCAAGTCCGCGGCACGTTCCAGAATCGCTGCACGTTCGGCCGGCGGCGTGGCCTGCCAGATCGGCGCGGCGTTCAGCGCGCACTGAATGGCGTTGTCGACGTCTTCGACGGTGGCTTCCTGCACGTGACCAACCACATCGCGGTGATCGGCCGGATTCAGCACGGCAACCGGCGTTTCGTTGCTGGACGCGCAACCGAGCATCGGCGCGGCTTTCCAGTCGTTATGCGCGGTGGCGAGCAGAGCGCAGGACAGCGAAGCCAGACGATGTTCGTTGGCCATGTCGATGCCGCTGGAGTTGGCACGCTCGGCACCGTACAGGTCACGCGGCAGCGGAATGCGTGGGTGCGGCAGACCGAAACCACCTTCCACGGTCGCCATCTGCTCGATCTGCGCCACCGGATCGGCCACCAGTTCCTGAATCGAAATCGACTGGTCGGCGATGCGGTTGACGAACGAGGTGTTGGCGCCGTTTTCCAGCAGACGACGCACGAGGTACGCCAGCAGGGTTTCGTGGGTGCCGACCGGAGCGTACACGCGGCACGGACGGTTCAGCTTGCCCTCGGATACTTTGCCTACAACCTGTTCGTAGAGCGGTTCGCCCATGCCGTGCAGGCACTGGAATTCGTACTGGCCCGGGTAATAATTCTGACCGGCAATGTGATAGATCGCCGACAAGGTGTGGGCGTTGTGCGTGGCGAACTGCGGATAAATGACTTCCGGCACCGACAGCAGTTTGCGTGCGCAAGCGATGTAGGAAACGTCGGTGTACACCTTGCGGGTATAGACCGGATAGCCTTCCAGGCCTTCGACCTGGGCGCGCTTGATTTCGCTGTCCCAGTACGCGCCTTTTACCAGACGGATCATCAGGCGATGACGGCTGCGACGGGCCAGATCGATCACGTAGTCGATCACGTACGGGCAACGCTTCTGATAAGCCTGGATAACGAAACCGATGCCGTTCCAGCCAGTCAGTTGCGGCTCGAAGCACAGACGCTCGAGCAGATCCAGCGACAGCTCGAGGCGGTCGGCTTCTTCGGCGTCGATGTTCAGGCCGATGTCGTATTGCTTGGCCAGCAGGGTCAGCGACAGCAGACGCGGGTACAGCTCGTCCATGACGCGCTCGTATTGCGCACGGCTGTAGCGCGGGTGCAGCGCCGAGAGCTTGATGGAAATGCCCGGACCTTCATAAATCCCACGACCGTGGGACGCTTTGCCGATCGAGTGGATCGCCTGTTCGTACGACGCCAGGTATTTTTGCGCGTCGACTTCGGTGAGTGCCGCTTCACCGAGCATGTCGTAGGAATAACGGAAGCCCTTGGCTTCGAACTTGCTCGCATTGGCCAGTGCTTCGGCGATGGTTTCGCCGGTGACGAACTGCTCGCCCATCAGGCGCATGGCCATGTCGACGCCCTTGCGGATCATCGGCTCGCCGCTCTTGCCAATGATGCGGCTCAGCGAAGAAGTCAGGCCGGCTTCATTGTGGGTGGAAACCAGTTTGCCGGTCAGCAGCAGGCCCCAGGTCGCCGCGTTGACGAACAGCGAAGGGCTGTTGCCCAGGTGCGGATGCCAGTTGCCGGTGCTGATCTTGTCGCGGATCAGCGCATCGCGAGTGCCCTTGTCGGGGATACGCAGCAGCGCTTCGGCAAGACACATCAGCGCCACGCCTTCCTGGGACGACAGGGAAAATTCCTGCAGCAGGCCCTGAACAATACCGGCACGACCGCCGGCACTCTTCTGGTTACGCAGTTTTTCCGCGATGGTCGCGGCGAGTTTATTGGTGGCTTCGGCCATTGGAGCCGGCAGGCGCGCCTGCTCGATCAGCATCGGCACCACTTCTGGCTCAGGACGGCGGTAGGCCGCGGTGATCGAGGCACGCAGAACCGATTGCGGCAAGATGCTTTCGGCGAATTCGAGGAAACATTGGTGAGCGTGATCGGTCTGCACTTCGCCTGCGTCATCGGCATCTTTGGCGGTCAAACCGTTCAACTCGGTCAGGGTTGCACCACCCTCGAGCTTTTCCAGGTAATTGAAAATTGCCTGTTTGATCAGCCAGTGCGGCGTGCGATCAATCGAGGTTGCGGCAGCCTTGAGGCGCTCGCGGGTCGGGTCATCAAGTTTGACCCCAAGGGTGGTGGTAGCCATATTTTTATCCTCATGGTTGCCACAGTTGCGTGGCATCAGCTGGCCGCAAGATTAGCCGTGCGCCGAATGAGGTGCAACCGGGTGCAACCCTTTTTTTGTCGGAATAATTCGCAGCTCGTCAGGAAATAATTTCTGGTACGAAAGTGCCGCTCCTGCTTGGTGCTTTTGCTTCTAGCAAAGAGCGCCGACTGCCACAAAAGGGAGCAAAAACACGCTGGTCTTCGAATATTCCGACTAGGTGCAACTGATTCTGGCGAAACTGGTTGCACCTTATTTGCTTTGTTGCATAGCATTCGCCGCCAAGGTGCAACCGGGAATAACCCGGTGTACCGGCTGATGGCTTTCCTGGGGAAACATCAGTCTTAAATGCGCGGGATCCCGGATCGTCTGCCAAACGTCGTCGTTTGCGAGCGGTTCACCACCGCCGCTACATAAAAACAAAGCCAGGGCGTAACTTAATGAGCGTTAGCAATCCAACCTTGATCACATTCGTGATCTACATCGCAGCAATGGTGCTGATCGGCTTCATGGCCTATCGCTCCACCAACAACCTTTCCGACTATATTCTCGGCGGTCGCAGCCTCGGTAGCGTGGTAACTGCACTGTCCGCCGGTGCCTCCGACATGAGCGGCTGGTTGCTGATGGGCCTGCCGGGCGCCATCTACATGTCCGGTCTGTCCGAAAGCTGGATTGCCATCGGCCTGATCGTCGGTGCTTATCTGAACTGGCTGTTCGTCGCCGGCCGTCTGCGAGTGCAGACCGAGCACAACGGCGATGCCCTGACTCTGCCGGACTACTTCTCCAGCCGTTTCGAAGATAAAAGCGGCCTGCTGCGGATTATCTCGGCGGTGGTGATCCTGGTGTTCTTCACCATCTACTGCGCTTCCGGCATCGTCGCCGGTGCGCGTCTGTTCGAAAGCACCTTCGGCATGTCCTACGAGACAGCGCTGTGGGCCGGTGCGGCGGCGACGATTGCCTACACCTTCGTCGGCGGTTTCCTCGCAGTCAGCTGGACTGACACGGTACAAGCCACGCTGATGATCTTCGCACTGATCCTCACGCCGATCATCGTGCTGCTGGCGACCGGCGGCGTCGACACCACGTTCCTGGCCATCGAAGCCAACGATCCAAGCAACTTCGACATGCTCAAGGGCACCACCTTCATCGGTGTGATTTCGCTGTTGGGCTGGGGCCTGGGTTACTTCGGTCAGCCGCACATCCTCGCGCGTTTCATGGCGGCGGATTCGGTGAAATCGATCGCCAATGCCCGTCGCATCTCCATGACCTGGATGATCCTGTGCCTGGGCGGCACCGTGGCCGTGGGCTTTTTCGGTATCGCCTACTTCTCGGCGCACCCGGAGGTGGCTGGCCCGGTGACCGAGAACCACGAGCGTGTGTTCATCGAACTGGCGAAAATCCTCTTTAACCCATGGGTCGCCGGTGTGTTGCTGTCGGCGATTCTCGCCGCTGTGATGAGCACCCTGAGCTGCCAGTTGCTGGTGTGCTCAAGCGCCCTGACCGAAGACTTCTACAAGACCTTCCTGCGTAAAACCGCGTCCCAGGTCGAGCTGGTCTGGGTCGGTCGCGCCATGGTGCTGCTGGTAGCACTTATCGCTATCGCACTGGCCGCTGACCCGGATAACCGCGTATTGGGCCTGGTGTCCTACGCCTGGGCTGGTTTTGGCGCTGCGTTCGGCCCTGTTGTGCTGATCTCGGTGGTCTGGAAAGGCATGACCCGAGACGGCGCACTGGCCGGTATCCTGGTCGGCGCGATCACCGTTGTAGCCTGGAAACACTGGGAAGTGATGGGTTTGTACGAAATCATCCCTGGCTTCATCTTCGCCAGCCTGGCCATCTACATCGTCAGCAAGCTCGGCGCGCCGACAGCCGGAATGGTGCAGCGCTTCGAAGCGGCGGAGAAGGATTTCCACCTGAACAAGTAATGCGCTGAGCTCCGGCTCACACGAAAACGGCCCGTTTCCTACAGGAGGCGGGCCGTTTTTTTGTGCCTGTGATTTCTCCGGTTCACTGCGATCTTCTGTAGGAGTGAGCCTGCTCGCGATAGCGGTCTGACATTCACCATCGATGTCGCAGAGACACCGCTATCGCGAGCAGGCTCACTCCTACAGTGGGACGAGGGTGAGTTTAAGGGATATGTCTGTAGTTAAAGGCGTGACGTTCCGAAGGGCTTTCAGCAAACCACGTAGGGCAATTCTGAATTTCCCGTCACCTGCTCATCCCCCCTTGCCCCTCATGCAGAATCGCCCGCCCTTCATTCTGCAGAGAGACATCGGATGTTCGCCCCTGCCAATCAACCGCGTTTCACGTTGACCCTCGAAGGCACCCAGCATGACCTCAAGGTCCTTGAATTCACCGGCAGGGAGGCCATCAGTCAGCCTTTTCGCTTCGAGCTGGAACTGGTCAGCGAGCGGCCGGACCTGGAGCTGGAAAGCCTGCTGCATGGTCAGGCGTTTCTGAGTTTCGATGCTCAGGGTTCCGGCATTCATGGTCAGATTTATCAGGTCGGGCAGGGCGATTCCGCGAAGCGTCTGACACGCTATCACCTCAGCCTCGTCCCGCGTCTGACGTATCTTGGGCATCGCATCAACCAACGGATTTTCCAGCACCAGAGCGTGCCGCAAATCGTCACTCGGATTCTCAAGGACCATTCGATCCTGCGCGATGCCTTTGAATTTCGCCTCGGCAGCGAATACCCGGAGCGCGAATACTGCGTGCAATACGCTGAAAGCGATCTGGCCTTTATCCAGCGTCTATGTGCCGAGGTCGGCATTCATTACCACTTCCAACACAGCCCCGAAGGCCATTTGCTGGTCTTCGGCGACGACCAGACCGTGTTCCCGAAACTGCCCGAGCCGACGCTGTATCTGCCGGGCAGCGGCATGTCGGCTGGCGCGCCGGCGATTCAACGTTTCAACGTGCGCGTGGAAACCCGCACCAGTGTCGTCACCCGGCGTGACTACAATTTCGAAAGACCACGCCTGTCTCTGCAAGGCCGCAGCGATGGCGAACAACGTCCGGTGCTGGAGGACTACCACTTCCCCGGGCAATTCAATGATCGCGAAACCGGCAAGCACCTGGCGCGGCGAGCGCTGGAACGGCACGTCGCTGACTACCGTCAGGCCGAAGGCCGCAGCGACGAATCCGCATTGGTTTGCGGACATTTCCTGCAGCTCACCGAACATCCGCGCAGCGACTGGAATGATCTGTGGTTGCTCACTGCCGTTGAACACCGGGGCCGCCAGCCACAGGTGCTCGAGGAATCGGTGACCAGCGATGGCGAATCGTTCCAGGGTTACCGCAATACCTTCGTGGCCACACCGTGGGACGTGTTCTATCGTCCGGCGCTCGGGCCGGAAAAACCGCGTATGTCCGGGTACCAACCCGCCGTTGTCACTGGCCCGAAAGACCTGGAAATCCATTGCGATGAATACGGGCGGGTCAAAGTCCAGCTGGCCTGGGATCGCGATGGCGAGCTGAACGAGCACTCCAGTTGCTGGCTACGTGTCGCGGCCGGTTGGGCCCACGATCACTACGGCAGCGTGTTGATTCCGCGAGTCGGAATGGAAGTGCTGGTCGGCTTCATCGATGGCGATGCCGACAAGCCGCTGGTCATGGGTTGCCTGCCAAATGCGGCGACTCCGGTGCCGCTGGACCTGCCGGCGGACAAGACCCGCAGCATTTTCCGCAGCCAGAGCAGCCCCGGCGGTGGCGGGTATAACGAACTGCGCATCGAGGACAAGAAGGGCGCCGAGGAAATCTACCTGCGTGCCCAGCGCAACTGGACCCAGCACGTACTCAACGACCAGCAACTGCAGGTCGATAATCAGCGCAGTGTGGTCGTCGCCGGCACTGCCCGCCATGAACTCAAGGCCGACGAGCAACGCATCACCCATGGTCAGCGGCAGACCGAGGTCAGGCAGGATGACCATTTGTCCGTACTCGGCGACCAGCAGGTTCGGGTTAACAGCCAGGCGACCAGCGCTTCTGCGCAGATCCATATCAGCGCGGGCCAGCAAGTGGTCATCGATGGCGGCGCGAGCGCTACGATTCAGGCGGGCGGGCAGTGGATCAATATCGGCCCCGGCGGGATTTTCAGCAGCGTACCGATTGTCGTGGGCGGCGCGCCGATGCTGGCGACCAGTGCTGCGCCAGTGGCGCTGGGGCTGGTGGAAAAACTCGCCGCACCGGCAGCCATCCTCACCGCCGCACAAATCATGAGTTTCAAGGGCGATGCGCCGTTCTGCGAAGAGTGTGAACGTTGTAAGGACGGTGTTTGTGCAGTCTGAAGAATTGACGCCCGAACAGTGGCTGGCGCGTCAGCCGCTGCACGCGTCGGAGCAACTGTTCGCAATTTTCAGCCGCGCCAGTGATGCCGATGTTTTTGCGGCCTGGCAGGGCACGGCTGATCCGATCTGGGCCGAGACGATTTATGCCGAGTGGGACGCGGTGATGCCTTACGTGGGAATTGTCGCAGCGGACAGTGAGTTTTTACGTTGGGTGGCACAAACCGACTCGCGGGACTGGGGGTGGCTGGCGGTGTCTTCGGCGGATCTGGAAGCGCTGGTCGAGCATTTCCGCAGCTTGACTCAAGTGCTGATGCCGGACGGTAAACCAGTGTTTTTTCGCTTCTGGGATGGGCGGTATCTGCTGCCTCTATTGCAGGTCGATGAGGTCAATCCGGCGCAGTTGCTGCCGGTGATTTCGCGAGGCTTGATCAATGGCAAAGCCGTTGAAATCGGCGGCCGGGCGCTGGTTTCGGGGCGAGTCTTTCCGTGGTGGAAGGTGCCTCAATCGGTGTTGGCACAGACTGATGAGAGCGTACGCGTCGCGAACGCTCTGCAATGGCTCGGCGAGGAGCAACCGGCCGTGTTCGAGGGGTTTCCCGAAGCGGTGCTGCGCTGCAAGGTCGGGCAGTTTTTCAAATCATCGATGTCGGAAGATTCGTCACGATCTGCGCTTCTGGAGTTTTTGCTGGCAGAGGCGGAGTGAAATTTCGGGGCAAACGCTTCGGACGTTTCCTTCGAATTGCGGCGGTTTTCATGAACTGGTGCGCGGTGGGTTGCAGGGATAGTCTTTTCGTTGTCACTGCAAGAGTGGTGACAGGGCGAAGGATCCCCGCATTCATGACGTTACAGTTCGTTGGCTTTTTGCGGCACTTGGTTCAAGTCCGTAAGATCGTTCGCGGCGGCTGTGCGTGGGGCACGCTTCGGCGTGGCCGAGGTCCATGATTGCTCGGTTCCTACTCCTGCGCACAGCTGCCACCCTAACCCGTAGGAAGGTGTGATGGCGGCTCACGTTAATCAATCATGGAACGACAAAAATGGCCAATATGCATACTGATCCTCCTTACGAAAAAATCACCCCTCACCCCGATAACCGCTTCATGGCCCTCACCGGCAATTGCAGCGACATGCCCAGCCTGTTCATCGACACTCACGTGCCTCTCGATATCCTTATGGACGCTGCCAACTACCGCATCCGCGCTGTGGTCCAGGTCCTGGAAAACATGTGCATGCGCGGCTCGATCGAATGCGACTCCGTGATCCTCAGCGACTTCGCCCTGCTGTGCGCCATCCCATTGCGCGATGGCTGTGATGTGCTGGACGTCATCGGCAAGCGCCTGCGCAGCTTACCCGCCTGAAAAAGATCAAAAGATCGCAGCTTTCTGCAGAGTGAGCGCCTATCCCATTTAGGAACTGCCGAAGGCTGCGATCTTTTGATGTTGAGGCCCGCTCGGCTGCGAACCCCTGACTTGCCGCCCGGTAAAAGGTAAACTTTGCGGCCCTCGCAGGAGCAGCCATGAATTATCGTCACGCCTTCCATGCCGGCAATCACGCCGATGTGTTCAAACACCTGACCTTGACCCGCCTCATCGCCCTGATGTCGCGCAAGGAGCAGCCGTTTGCCTATCTCGACACGCACGCCGGCATTGGTCTGTATGACTTGCAGGGCGATCAGGCCAATCGCACCGGCGAGTACCTGGAAGGCATCGCGCGGTTGTGGGATCAGCCGGACCTGCCGGCGCTGACCGCCGACTACATGAAGGTGCTGCACGAGATGAACCCGGATGGCCAGTTGCGCTACTACCCGGGTTCTCCCGAGCTGGCGCGGCGTCTGACCCGGCCGCAGGATCGGGTGATGCTCAACGAGAAACACCCCGAAGACGGTGTGTTGCTCAAGGACAACATGGCCGGTGATCGTCGGGTGAAAGTGCATCTGGGCGAGGGCTGGCACGTGGCGCGGGCGATGTTGCCGGTGCAGGAGAAGCGCGCGGTGATGCTGATCGATCCGCCTTTCGAGCAGCTCGACGAGATGCAGCGCTGTGCGGCATCAATGAAAGAAGCCATCGGCCGTATGCGCCAGACCGTAGCAGCGATCTGGTATCCGGTGAAGGATCAGCGTGCACTGCGGCGTTTTTATCAGGATCTGGCCGGCACGGGTGCGCCGAAGCTGCTGCGTGTGGAGTTGCTCGTGCATCCGCTGGATACGCCGAACAGCCTGAACGGTTCCGGGCTGGCGATCGCCAATCCGCCGTGGGGGCTGGAGGAAGAGTTGCGTGAGTTGCTGCCGTGGCTGTCGAAGAAGCTGGGGCAGACCCAGGGCGGCTGGCAGATGGATTGGCTGATTGCCGAGAGCTGATCAACAGCAAGATCAAAAGATCGCAGCCTTCGGCAGCTCCTACAGTTGAAATGCGTTTCCCTGTAGGAGCTGCCGAAGGCTGCGATCTTTTGCTTTCAGGGGTTAGTTGGCTGCCAGGCTCGCAGGCATGCACACGCCGGTGCCGCCAATGCCGCAGTAACCTTCCGGATTCTTCGCCAGATACTGCTGGTGATAGGCCTCGGCAAAGTACACGGTCGGTGCCTGGTCGATCTCGGTGCTGATTACACCCAGACCGGCCTTCGCCAGTTCAGCCTGATACACGGCTTTGCTTTTCAACGCAGCATCCAGTTGCTCCGGGGTGGTGGCGTAGATCACCGAGCGGTACTGGGTGCCGATGTCGTTGCCCTGGCGCATGCCCTGGGTCGGGTTGTGCAGCTCCCAGAACATTGCCAGCAGCTCTTCATAGCTGACCTTGGCCTTGTCATACACCACCAGAACCACTTCGGCATGGCCGGTCAGGCCGGAGCAGACTTCTTCATAAGTCGGGTTCGGCGTGAAGCCACCGGCGTAACCGACCACGGTGCTGACCACGCCTTCGCGCTGCCAGAAGCGTCGTTCCGCGCCCCAGAAGCAACCGAGACCGAAAATCGCGAAGTCGACGTCCTGAAAGAATGGACCGAGCAGCGGAGTTTCTTCGAAAACGAAATGTTTTTCCGGCAGGGTCATCGGGGTTTCGCGGCCGGGCAGGGCTTGTTCTTTGGTTGGAAGCACGTTTTTGTTCACCAGAATTTCCGAGCGCAGAACCATGATCGTTCCTCTCAGTCAGGTTGGAGGTAAAAGGTCAGACCGCCAGTGTGCCGAATGATGCCGAGTTAATCACTACCCAATGTAGGAGCTGCCGAAGGCTGCGATCTTTTGATTTTGCTTTCTAAAAACCAGATCAAAAGATCGCAGCCTTCGGCAGCTCCTACAGGGGACGGCATGTTATGGCGAGAATGGGGTAGCGGGGTTAGAGGCACAGCGGCCCACGCGGGTAGCGCTTGAGGGCTTTGATCAACTCGTCACCGGGAATCGGTCGGTCGAACAGATAACCCTGACCGACGTCGCAACGATGCCGGCGCAGGAACGCCAGTTGCTCGGCGGTTTCGATGCCTTCGGCGACCACCTTGAGTTTCAGGTTATGGGCCATGGCAATCACCGCGGAGGTGATTTCCATGTCGTCCTGGTTGTCAGGTATTTCATGGATGAAGCTGCGATCGATCTTGATGATGTCAATCGGGAATTTCTTCAGATAACTCAGCGATGAATACCCGGTGCCGAAATCGTCCATCGCCAGGGTCAGGCCCAGACGCTTGAGCTGGTCGAGTTGCAGATGCGTGTCTTCGGTGGCTTCCAGCAGCAGGCCTTCGGTCAGCTCCAGCTCGAGCAGATTGGCCGGCAGCGCTTCCTCCTTGAGGATGTTGGCGATCGAGGCGACCAGATCCGGATCGGAGAATTGTTTCGGCGACAGGTTGATTGCCACTTGCAGATTGCCCAGGCCGGCGGCGGTCAGGGATTTGCTCATGCGACAGGCCTGACGGGCGATCCATTTGCCAATCGGAATGATCAGGCCGGTCTCTTCGGCGACGCTGATGAACTGGTCCGGACGGATCATGCCGCGCTCCGGGTGGTTCCAGCGCAGCAGTGCTTCCATGCCCAGCAGGCGACCGCTGCGCAGGCACAGTTTCGGCTGGTAGAACACGTCCAGCTCGTTCTGGGTCAGGGCGCGGCGCAGGTTGTTCTCGACGAACAGTTTGTAACTGGCTTCGGCGTTCAGCGCTTCAGTGAATACCTGCAACTGGTGTTTACCGTTGGCCTTGGCCTTGTGCAGCGCCAGACCGGCGTTGCGCATCAGGGTCTGCGGATCGCGCCCGTGCAGCGGCGCGCAGGCGAGGCCGACGGAGCCGGTGACGCTGATCAACTGATTGTCGACGAACATCGGCTTGTCGAGCGTCATCAGCAACTGACTGGCAATCTGCTGCCCGGCTTCAAGGTCGGTGTCGTCGAGCAATACGGCGAATTCGTTACTGGCAAAACGCGCGAGGCTGCCACTCGGGCTGAGGCTGTTGCGCAGGCGCCGGGCAAGGCTGATCAACAGTTTGTCGCCGGTCTGGTGACCGAGGCTGTCGTTGATCCGCTTGAAGTTGTCGATGTCGACCAGCAACAGGCTGATCGGCGCATCGCTGTCGCGGGCGAAACGCTCGTCAAGATTGCGGATGAATGCCGGACGGTTGCCCAGGTTGGTCAGGTTGTCGGTATACGCCAGGCGCTCGATACGCTGCTGCGCCAGTTTGGTCTGGGTGATGTCCTCGTAGATGCCGATGTAATGCGTCAGCTCCCGGTTGTCGCCATACACCTTGGAAATCGACAACTGGCCCCAGTACGGTTCGAGGTTCTTGCGCCGGCTTTTGAATTCGCCCTGCCAGCTATTGCTCTGGGCCAGCGCCGAGGGCGCGTCGAACAGCAGCTCGCTGAGGTTTTCCAGTGCCGGCAACTCCGACAGGCGCTGGCCGTGGACTTCATCGGTGGTGTACTGGGTGATCGCCGTGAAGCTCGGGTTGACGTACTCGACCACGCCGTCGCAGTTGACCAGCAAAAAGGCGTTGGCACTTTGCTCGACCGCGCGCTGGAACAGGTGCAGGGCGCTGGTGGCGGTGCGGCGGTTGTGGTTGTTGATCACTTGCGCGAACTGGTCGGCCAGCTCGCCGGCAAAGGCGATTTCGTCGGACTGCCAGGCGCGGGTGGCGCCGGTCTGTTCCAGGCACAACACGCCGACCACCTGGCCGTCGACGCGAATGCTGGCGTCGAGCATCGCATTGACGTCACGCGGACGCATGGCCTCGGCCATTTCGCGGGTACGCGGGTCATGCATCGCATTGTGCGCATCGATGGCGCGGCTGCTGTGCAGCGCTTCCATGTAGTTGGGGAAGCCGCTGATATCGATGGGCTCCGGCAGGAGATATTCCTGGGTCGCACGATGGTAGGCGGAAATCGGCAGCAACCGCTGGCCTTCGAGGTTCCACAGGCTGGCGCAGTCGATCTCGTAGATGTCGCAGGCGCAGCGGGTGATCAGCTCGGCGGCTTCCTGCAGTGAGTTGTGCGTGCTGTAACGCTGGCGCGCGAGCAGCAGAATCAGATCCTGCTGGGCACGCACGCGTTCCAGATGCTGCAGTTGTTCCTGCTGGGCGCGCTGGTTAAGCTCCAGCGCGATCTGCAGGCGCGAGTTCTGGGTTTCCAGATCGACCGAAGGCAGTGCCTGGGTTTCGTCGAACACGTCGTCGACGGCCAGCAGATAGCCGCGCAGCAAGTGCCGGTTGTGCTGTTTATAGGCTTCGCCCAACTCAAGGATGTTCAACGCACCGGCGACGGTGTGCAGGGTGTAGCGCACGGCGTAATGCGGGTTATTGCTCAACTGTTGCTGGATCGCATCGTGCAGCTGATAGCGCGCTTCCGGCTCCATCAGACTGGCGTAGGGCGAACCGACCAGTGCGCAAAGCTCGACGGCCGGCTGGCCGAATTGGCGTTCGCAGTTGGGATCGAGAAACAGCATCGCCCAACTCGCTTCATTCAGGCGCTCGAAACGCAGCATGCCGAGCCGCGAGGGCACAGGCAACTGCGTCACTACCTCGGCCGCCTTACGGCTGGCGGCATCGGGTTGGCTCTTCATGAAGGAAACTCGCTTGGAAATATGCTGAATGCGCCGGGCTCTCGCCCTCTTGTCTGTTGGCTGCGGCAAGGTTGCATCATTGCGGCACCGACTGACAAGAGAGATGAAGGCCAAGTGCTATAAGAATATGTCGGCTGCAGTTAACATTTCTCCAGTGCACAACTGAAATGAGCAAAAGATCGCAACCTCACCGGGAGTGCAGGTCCATGCAGGAACTGCCGAAGGCTGCGATCTTTCGCGGGTTCAACGCAATTTCATACTGATCGATTGCAGTAGTTTGCCGTCACGATCGTGATACTTGACCAGGATCCGATCAGCCTCGACGACCACATGCGCAAAGTTGTCCTGGCTCACCACTGTACTGGTCAGGTCGTGCCGGTAGTCGCCGGCCGCCGTGCGCACCAGCGGTTGATCGAGGATGAACGTCGACGCCTTGGCATAGGGCAACAGTTTGCTGTTGTGAAGCGGCGAGGACACGATGGTGTGGACTTCGAAATCGGCGTCTTCGCTGTGAGTCAGGCGACTGGTCAGCGAGCCATGGACATCGCCTGAGACAAACACCACGTTCTTGAGCCGATGGGTGCGAATGGTTTCCAGCAAGCGCAGACGCTGTTCGGGGAATGCTTTCCAGGCATCGTCACCGTTCAACTTGCGGTCGGGATAGAACATCACGCTGGTCACAACAAACTTCACCCGTGCCGTGTTGTGGATCAGCCAGTCAAGCAGCGCCTCTTCCTGCTCAGTATCGAGAATGCGTCGGTCATCCTTCGACAAGTTGCGCCGGGTGCGACTGTCAGTGACGAACCAGGCAATATCGCTGTCGCCGAACTGGTACCAGTAATGTTTCAAGCTGTCCCGGTCTATCTGACCCTTGCCGTTACATGCATAAACCGGGCTGTGGCTGGCTTGATATAGTTCATAAGCGGCCATGGCATTGCGATATAAGTCCTTGTCCGCTGCTTTCGCATTGGCGGGCCAGTTATCCTCAATTTCATGATCGTCGAGCATCATGTAAGTCGATGTATTGGCCATCAGTCGTTGAATATTGGGTTGCGAAAATGCGGTCCGATATTTCTTCAGGATGTCTTTGGCTTCGCGATCCGGTGCAATGATATTCAAATCGTCTACATACACTTGATCCCCGGTCATGATCACCGCACTGACGGGAGGCCGGCTGCTTTCAATGAGCTGATTGATCGAGCCGAAAATGCGGTCGCCCAGTTGCGGTAACGTCGCGATGCCGGCGGTGATCCGCAGATAGCGGCACGACCCGACCACAAAAGCTCGTGGCTGGCTGGATTGCGGGGTGCGGGTGCGAAAGCAGTAAAGCTGTCGCGGCCATTGCAGTGGGAACTCCACTACCGTGTCGATCGTGTGTACCGGGTTCATCGGACTCAACCAGCCGGCCTGGTATTCATATTCGCAATCGGCTTCGAGATCCTGCAGTACCAGTACTCCCGACATGTCATTGGCTGGATTCAAAAGTGCAAATACACTGTTTGACCATTTTTCCGCGCCCGCTTTGCGAGCGCGGACTCCGGCAAATACGCGTTTCTTGTCCTGTTGTTCGCCGCGCATGAAAATGCGAACTTCATTAGTTGTGGCATGACCCACGATGGGGCCGATAGTCGGTTTGAACATAATCGATTCCGTTCGAAAGCTGTAGTGATAAGAATTAAATAAGCGGAGCGCGTTGATGCAACTTTCCTGAGCAGAGGTTAGTTGGCCGGCGACGGAAAATATTGGCGTGAAGTGGACCAGGCCTGTGGCCGATGTCAGCGCAGGTTGTAGGAAAGGGGTGGGGGCCGGTTTATTTCGGGCAAAAAAAGCCCCGCCAGAGTGGCGGGGTTGAGGTACGAGCGTGTGGCGCTCGAAAGGGTGCAGCAAGCGGCCCTCCGTTGCCGGAGGGCCGTTCGGGTTACAGCAGGATGGTGCGGATGTCGCCCAACAGGCTGCCCAGACGCTGGGTGAAGCGTGCGGCGGCTGCGCCGTTGATCACACGGTGATCGTAGGACAGCGACAGTGGCAGCATCAGCTTCGGCTGGAAGGCTTTGCCGTCCCAGACTGGCTGGATGGTTGCCTTGGAAACACCGAGGATCGCCACTTCCGGCGCGTTGACGATCGGCGTGAAGCCGGTGCCGCCAATGTGGCCGAGGCTGGAAATGGTGAAGCAGGCGCCTTGCATCTCGTCCGAGGACAGCTTCTTGGTGCGGGCCTTTTCAGCCAGCGAAGCTGCTTCGGCAGCGAGTTGCAGCAGGCTCTTCTGGTCGACGTTCTTGATCACCGGCACGAGCAGGCCGTCCGGAGTGTCGACGGCGAAGCCGATGTTCACGTACTTCTTGCGGATGATCGCCTTGCCACTTGGTGCCAGCGAACTGTTGAAGTCCGGCAGCTCCTTGAGCAGGTGCGCGCAGGTCTTGAGCAGCAGCGGCAGGATGGTCAGCTTGACGCCAGCCTTCTCGGCCACGGCTTTCTGCGCAACACGGAAGGCTTCCAGCTCGGTGATGTCCGCCGAGTCGAATTGCGTCACGTGCGGCACGTTCAGCCAGCTGCGGTGCAGGTTGGCGGCACCGACCTGCATCAGGCGGGTCATCGGCACTTCTTCGATTTCGCCGAAACGGCTGAAATCGACCACCGGGATCGGCGGGATGCCCGCACCACCAGTAGCGCCGCCAGCAGCGGCCGGTGCTTCCTTGGCCTTCTGCATCATCGCCTTGACGTAAACCTGCACGTCTTCCTTGAGGATGCGACCGTGCGGACCGCTGGCGCCAACAGCGCTCAGCTCGACGCCAAACTCGCGGGCCAGTTGACGCACGGCAGGGCCGGCGTGAACTTTCGCGCCAGGCTTGGCCGGCGCAGCGGCTGGAGCGGCAGCAGGTGCAGCAGGTGCAGCGGCGGCCGGAGCAGCAGCGGCAGGTGCCGGAGCACTCGGTGCAGCAGCCGGAGCCGGTGCAGCAGCAGGTGCTGCGCCTTTGACTTTAAGCTTGAGAATCAGGTCGCCGGTACCGACTTCGTCATCCAGCTTGATCGAAACGCTTTCGACCACGCCAGCCGCTGGCGATGGAATTTCCATGCTGGCCTTGTCGGATTCCAGGGTGATCAGCGACTGGTCGGCTTCGACGCTGTCGCCGGCCTTGACCAGCACTTCGATGATCTTTGCCTTGCCGGCCGAACCGATGTCCGGGACGTGGATGTCCTGAACACTGTCAGCGGCCGCTGCTGCCGGAGCAGCAGCCGGGGCTGGCGCAGCGGCGGCAGCAGGCGCAGCAGCCTGAGCCGGGGCGGCAGCAGCAGGGGCCGCAGCACCTGCCACTTCCAGATCCAGAATCAGGTCGCCGGTGCCGACTTCGTCGTTGAGCTTGACGCTGATGGCCTTGACCACGCCAGCGGCCGGCGACGGGATTTCCATGCTGGCCTTGTCGGATTCCAGGGTGATCAGCGATTGATCAGCTTCGACGCTGTCGCCGACCTTGACCTGGATTTCGATGATCTGCGCCTTGCCCGAAGAACCGATGTCCGGCACGTGCACTTGCTGTACCGAAGCGGCAGCAGGGGCAGCGGCAGGCGCGGCAGCAGCAGGGGCTGCGGCCGGTTTCTCTTCGGCTTTCGCAGGAGCGGCGGCAGGTGCAGGGGCCGCTTCTGCGGCGCCCTCGACTTCCAGCTCGAGCAGTTCGTCGCCTTCTTTCAGGCGGTCGCCCAGCTTCACTTTCAGGCTCTTGATGACGCCGGCTTTCGGGGCCGGCACTTCCATGCTGGCCTTGTCCGATTCCAGGGTCAGGATGCTCTGGTCGGCTTCGATGCGGTCGCCGACCTTCACAAACAGTTCAATTACTTCACCTTCACCGCTGCCGATGTCAGGTACGCGAATGAGTTCGCTCACAAAATGTCTCCTCAGCAGTCCAGTGGGTTGCGTTTTTCCGGGTCGATGCCGAACTTGACGATGGCTTCTGCCACGACTTTAGGTTCGATATCACCACGGTCAGCCAGTGCTTCCAGGGCTGCCAACACCACGAAATGACGGTCGACTTCGAAGAAATGACGCAGTTTCTTGCGGCTGTCGCTGCGGCCGAAACCGTCGGTGCCCAGGACTTTGAATTCCTTGGACGGTACCCACTGACGAATCTGCTCGGCGAACAGCTTCATGTAGTCGGTAGAGGCGATGACCGGACCCTTGCGACCGCTCAGGCACTCTTCGACGTAGCTCAGCTTCGGCTTCTGGCCAGGTTTGAGACGGTTGCTGCGTTCTACGGCCAAGCCGTCGCGACGCAGTTCGTTGAAGCTGGTAACGCTCCACACGTCAGCGCCGATGTTGAACTCTTCACGCAGGATCTTCGCCGCTTCACGCACTTCGCGCAGGATGGTGCCGGAACCCATCAGCTGAACGTGGTGCGCCGCATCGCGAGTGTCTTCCTCGAGCAGGTACATGCCTTTCTTGATGCCTTCTTCGGCACCGGCCGGCATGGCTGGCTGCTGGTACGACTCGTTCATCACGGTGATGTAGTAGAAGATGTCCTGTTGCTCTTCGGTCATCTTCTTCATGCCGTCCTGAATGATCACCGCCAGCTCGTAGCCGTAGGTCGGATCGTAGGTGCGGCAGTTCGGGATGGTCGCGGCCAGCAGGTGGCTGTGACCGTCTTCGTGCTGCAGACCTTCACCGTTCAGGGTGGTGCGGCCGGCGGTGCCGCCGATCAGGAAGCCACGGGTACGGCTGTCGCCAGCGGCCCAGGCCAGGTCGCCGATACGCTGGAAGCCGAACATCGAGTAGAAGATGTAGAACGGCAGCATCGGCTGGTTATGGCTGGAGTACGAAGTACCGGCAGCGATGAACGAACTCATGGCGCCTGCTTCGTTGATGCCTTCTTCAAGGATCTGACCTTTCTGGTCTTCCTTGTAGAACATCACTTGGTCTTTATCGACTGGCTCGTAGAGCTGGCCGACGGACGAGTAGATGCCCAACTGACGGAACATGCCTTCCATACCGAAGGTACGGGCTTCGTCCGGGATGATCGGGACGATGCGCGGGCCGATTTCCTTGTCCTTGACCAGTTGCGCGAGGATCCGCACGAAGGCCATGGTGGTGGAAATTTCACGGTCGCCGGAGCCATCGAGGATGGCTTTGAGGGTATCCAGATCCGGAGTCGGTACGCTGAAGCTCTGCGCGCGGCGCTGTGGCACGAAACCGCCCAGTGCGGCACGACGCTCGGCCAGGTAGCGGCCTTCGGCGCTGTTCGGCTCTGGCTTGAAGAACGGCAGGTGCTCCAGTTCTTCGTCCTTGACCGGAATGTCGAAGCGGTCGCGGAACAGCTTCAGACTCTCGACGTCGACCTTCTTGGTGTTGTGCGCAGTGTTCTTCGCTTCGCCGGCACCGGTGCCATAACCCTTGATGGTCTTGGCCAGGATGACGGTGGGTTGTTCCTTGTGGTTGACCGCTTCGTGGTACGCCGCGTAGACCTTGTACGGGTCGTGGCCGCCACGGTTGAGTTTCCAGATCTCGTCGTCGGACAGATCGGCAACCATTGCCTTGAGTTCAGGCGTGTTGAAGAAGTGCTCGCGAACGAACGCGCCGTCTTTGGCTTTGTAGTTCTGGTACTCGCCGTCGATGACTTCGTCCATGCGACGTTGCAGGATGCCGTCGACGTCCTTGGCCAGCAGTGGGTCCCAGAAACGGCCCCAGATGACTTTGGTCACGTTCCACTGTGCACCGCGGAACACGCCTTCGAGTTCCTGGATGATCTTGCCGTTGCCGCGAACCGGGCCGTCGAGGCGCTGCAGGTTGCAGTTGATGACGAAGATCAGGTTGTCCAGCTTCTCGCGGCCGGCCAGGGAGATCGCGCCCAGGGATTCCGGCTCGTCGCACTCGCCATCGCCCAGGAAGCACCAGACTTTCTGTTTGCCCGGCTGGATGAAACCGCGGTGTTCCAGGTACTTCATGAAGCGCGCCTGGTAGATCGCCTGGATCGGGCCCAGACCCATCGATACGGTCGGGAACTGCCAGAAGTCAGGCATCAGCCAAGGGTGCGGGTAGGACGACAGGCCCTGACCGTCGACTTCCTGGCGGAAGTTGTTCATCTGGTCTTCGGTGATGCGGCCTTCCATGAATGCACGGGCGTAAACGCCTGGCGAGGTGTGGCCCTGGAAGTAGATCAGGTCGCCGCCGTGTTCGTCGGTCGGGGCCTGGAAGAAATAGTTGAAGCCGATGTCATACAGGGTCGCGCTGGAAGCGAAGCTGGAGATGTGACCACCCAGGTCCGAATCTTTCAGGTTCGTGCGCATTACCATGGCCATCGCGTTCCAGCGTACCAGCGAGCGAATGCGGCGTTCCATGAACAGGTCGCCAGGCATGCGTGCTTCGTGGGTAACGGGGATCGTGTTGCGGTAAGGCGTGGTGATCGCGTAAGGGAGCTGCGAGCCGCTGCGGGTCGCGAGTTCGCCCATACGGGTCATCAGATAGTGAGCACGGTCTTCGCCTTCTTTGTCGAGAACCGATTCCAGGGCGTCCAGCCATTCCTGGGTTTCGACGGGATCGAGGTCTTGCATGGCTTGCTCCAGGGCGGAAAGGCTTCCAGAATCGGTTGCCTGAGTTTGCGACTGGCCTTGTGGGCAGACGATTTAAAATTCTTGGATTGCCGACAGGTTGTTCCGGCGGCGTGTAGTTTTACTACAAATCTTCCGGCATTTCAGCCTTTCGAATGTATAGACGAGTAGTAAAACTACAGATGAAAGGCTTGTGGCCTCCGACTGCGTTGTGAGAATAATCGTTAAGGCGGGTCGATTTCCATCCGAATAAGGTGAAAGTTTGATGCTGGATGCCAAAGAAGCAGAAATTTCAGCTATTTCTAACTTTTGTTCGACAGTCCTTCACGTAGCGGGTTTTCATCATTCACTACAAGCGGCCCCTTATACGCCGATCAAGGATAGACCATGACCCTGCCCGCGCTTGCCGAACTGCCCGCCATTCTCCTGCCGTTGGTCAGCCGATCCGAGCAGTCGTTCCGTACGTCCGTCGCCGCCCTTGAAGACGATCACGGCCTGTCGAACTGGTCGCCGGAGCGCTGGGCGCAATTTGCCCGCGTCACCGCCGCCAGCGAGTTTGTCATTGAACAGAGCGTTCGTGACCCTTTGATGTTGCTGTCGCTGGTGGCGTCCGGCGAACTCGACCGACCCTTTGCGCCCGGCGAGTTGCGCGCGCAGATCGCTGCCGCCGCGAACAGCGCGCAGGGCGAGGATGAGCTCGGCCGTGCCCTGCGCCGCCAGCGCGCGCGCCATCAGGTGCGGATCATCTGGCGCGACCTGACCCGCCAGGCCGATCTGGTGCAGACCTGCCGCGACCTCTCGGACATGGCCGACGCCACCATCGATCAGGCTTATCAGTGGCTGTACAGCCGCCATTGCGAGCAATTCGGCACACCGACCGGCCGGCGCAGCGGGCTGCCGCAGCAGATGGTCATCCTCGGCATGGGCAAACTCGGCGCGGTCGAGCTGAATCTGTCCTCGGACATCGACCTGATCTTCGCCTACCCCGAAGGCGGCGAAACGGTGGGCGTAAAGCGCTCGCTGGATAATCAGGAATTTTTCATTCGTCTCGGTCAGCGTCTGATCAAGGCCCTCGATCCGATGACGGTCGACGGCTTCGTTTTCCGCGTTGACATGCGTCTGCGCCCATACGGATCGTCCGGTGCGTTGGTGCTGAGCTTCAATGCGCTGGAGCAGTATTACCAGGATCAGGGCCGCGACTGGGAACGCTACGCGATGATCAAGGCGCGGGTGGTGGCTGGCGATCAGGTCGCCGGTGCGCAGTTGCTCGACATGCTTCGGCCATTCGTCTATCGGCGCTATCTGGACTTCTCGGCGATCGAAGCGCTGCGCACCATGAAGCAGTTGATCCAGCAGGAAGTGCGGCGCAAGGGCATGGCCGACAACATCAAACTCGGCTCCGGCGGCATTCGTGAAGTCGAGTTCATTGCTCAGGCCTTCCAGTTGATCCACGGTGGCCGCGACCTGAGCCTGCAACAGCGTCCTCTATTAAAGGTGCTGAGCACGCTGGAGGGGCAGGGCTATCTGCCGCCGGCGGTGGTCAGTGAGTTGCGCGAAGGTTACGAGTTTCTGCGTTACACCGAACACGCGATTCAAGCGATTGCCGATCGGCAGACGCAAATGCTGCCGGACAATGCGCAGGATCAGGCGCGTATCGCCTTCATGCTGGGTTTCGCCGATTGGTCGGCCTTCCATGAACAATTGATGTTCTGGCGCGGCCGCGTGGCCTGGCATTTCGCCCAGGTGATTGCCGATCCCGACGAGGAAGAGGGTAGCGAAAGCGAAGTGGTGGTCGGTGGTGAATGGCTGCCATTGTGGGAAGAAGAACAAGACGAAGAGGCCGCGTGCCGACAGTTGCAGGAGGGCGGTTTTGTCGATGCCGGCAAAGCGCTGAAGGCGCTGGCCGGTTTGCGCGGCAGTCCGCAATTGCGCGCGATGCAGCGACTGGGGCGCGAGCGTCTCGATGCCTTTATTCCGCGACTGCTCGCGCAAGCGGTAGAGCACGACAATCCCGACTTGGTACTTGAGCGCGTGCTGCCACTGGTGGAAGCGGTGGCTCGGCGTTCGGCGTATCTGGTGTTGCTCACGGAAAACCCCGGTGCGCTGCGGCGTTTGCTGACCCTGTGTGCGGCGAGCCCGTGGATTGCCGAGCAGATCACTCGCTTCCCGCTGCTGCTCGACGAATTGCTCAACGAGGGCCGGCTGTTCAAACCGCCGCTGGCGCCGGAACTGGCGGCCGAGTTGCGCGAGCGCCTGACGCGGATTCCCGAGGACGACCTCGAACAACAAATGGAAGCCCTGCGCCATTTCAAACTGGCGCATCGCTTGCGCGTGGCTGCCTCGGAAATCGCCGGCAGTCTGCCGTTGATGAAAGTCAGCGATTACCTGACGTGGCTGGCCGAGGCGATTCTCGAACAAGTGCTGGCCCTCGCCTGGCGCCAGACCGTGGCCAAGTACGGCACGCCGCTGCGCACCGATGGCACCTTGTGCGATCCCGGCTTCATCATTGTCGGTTATGGCAAAGTCGGCGGCATTGAATTAGGGCATGGTTCGGATCTGGATCTGGTGTTC
The DNA here is from genome assembly GCF_900105805.1 of Pseudomonas moraviensis. Lineage (NCBI taxonomy): Bacteria > Pseudomonadati > Pseudomonadota > Gammaproteobacteria > Pseudomonadales > Pseudomonadaceae > Pseudomonas > Pseudomonas moraviensis. The sequence continues at coordinate 5,417,732 of NZ_LT629788.1, forward strand.
ATCCACGACGGCGATCCGCAGGCGGAAACCGATGGGCCGAAATCCATCGATGGCGCGCAGTTCTTCACGCGCCTGGGGCAGCGGATCATTCACTTGCTCACGGCGCAGACCAACTCCGGCCAGCTGTATGAAGTGGACATGCGCCTGCGTCCGTCCGGTGCTTCCGGACTATTGGTGAGTTCCCTCGGCGCGTTTGCCCGCTATCAGGAAAACGAAGCCTGGACGTGGGAGCATCAGGCTTTGGTGCGCGCGCGGGTGCTGGTCGGCAGTCAGGATGTCGGCCAGGCTTTCGAGAAGGTCCGCGCACAGGTATTGGGCAAACCGCGAGATCTGGCCAGGCTGCAACAGGAAGTCAGCGAGATGCGCGCGAAGATGCGCGACAACCTCGGCACCCGGATTACCGCGGCCGGTACTGCGGCGAATGCTTTCGATGCAGGCGTGCCGTTCGACCTCAAGCAGGACGCCGGTGGTATCGTCGATATTGAATTTATGGTGCAATACGCGGCCCTGGCGTGGTCGCAGAGCCATCCGCCGCTGCTGCGCTGGACCGATAACATCCGCATTCTGGAAGAGCTGGAACACGAAGGGCTGATGCCCGCCGAAGATGCCAGCCTGTTGCGCGAGGCCTACAAGGCCTACCGCTCCGCCGCCCATCGGCAGGCCTTGCAGAAAGACGCCGGGGTGATACCGGGCGACCAGTTTGCCGACGAACGCCGGCAGGTTTTGCGGATTTGGAAAGAGTTGGGGCTAAGCTGAGCCACAAATGTATGGCCGGATGCAAAACCCTGTAGGAGTGAGCCTGCTCGCGATAGCGGAATGACAGTCGACAGTCATGTTGAAGCAAGTGACCCATCGCCAGCAGCGCCGCTTCCACAATGATTATCGAGGCGGGGAGGCGTAAATGCCTCCCCGGTTCGTTTTTGGAAACCACATGAATATTCTGATCGTTGGGCCCAGTTGGGTCGGTGACATGGTGATGGCGCAGACACTGTTTCAGTGCCTCAAACAGCGCCACCCGCAATGCGCAATCGACGTGCTGGCGCCCGAATGGAGCCGGCCGATCCTTGAGCGCATGCCCGAAGTGCGCAAGGCCTTGAGCTTCCCGCTCGGCCACGGTGCGCTGGAACTGGCGACGCGCCGGCGTATCGGCAAATCCCTGCGCGGCCAGTACGATCAGGCGATCCTGCTGCCCAATTCGCTGAAGTCGGCGCTGGTGCCGTTTTTTGCCGGCATCCCGAAGCGCACCGGCTGGCGCGGCGAATTCCGCTATGGCCTGCTCAACGACGTGCGCACCCTCGACAAACAACGCTATCCGCTGATGATCGAGCGGTTCATGGCTTTGGCCTACGAGCCGAACGCCGAGTTGCCGAAGCCGTACCCGCGGCCGAGTCTGCAAATCGACCCGGTCACCCGCGAAGCGGCCCTGGCCAAATTCGGTCTGACCCTCGATCGCCCGGTCCTGGCCCTGTGCCCCGGCGCCGAGTTCGGCGAATCCAAGCGCTGGCCGTCCGAGCACTATGCCAAGGTCGCCGAAGCGCGCATCCGCGAAGGCTGGCAGGTATGGCTGTTCGGCTCGAAAAACGATCATGCAGTGGGCGAAGACATTCGCGCCCGGCTGATCCCGGGTTTGCGCGAAGAGTCGGTCAATCTCAGCGGCGGTACCTCGCTGGCCGAGGCCATCGATCTGCTGTCCTGCGCCGATTCGGTGGTGTCCAACGACTCCGGTCTGATGCACGTCGCTGCGGCATTGAATCGTCCGCTGGTCGCGGTCTACGGCTCGACCTCGCCGGGCTTCACCCCGCCATTGGCCGAGCAGGTCGAGATCGTGCGCCTGGGCATCGAATGCAGCCCTTGCTTTGATCGCACCTGCCGTTTCGGCCATTACAATTGCCTGCGCCAGCTGATGCCGGATGCGGTCAATGATGCCTTGCAGAAACTGCAGGGCTCCGTGGTCGAGGTTCATTAACTTGCGGGTATTGCTGATCAAGACTTCATCGCTGGGCGACGTGATTCATGCGTTGCCGGCGCTGACTGACGCCGCCCGGGCCATTCCCGGAATCAAATTCGACTGGGTGGTGGAAGAAGGCTTCGCCGAGATCCCGACCTGGCACCCGGCCGTTGGCAAAGTGATTCCGGTGGCGATCCGCCGCTGGCGCAAAAATATCTGGAAGACCATTACCAGCGGTGAGTGGAAACGCTTCAAGCAAAGCGTGCGCGCGAACAAATACGATCTGGTGATCGATGCCCAAGGCCTGCTGAAAAGCGCCTGGCTGACCCGCTACGTCAAAGCGCCGGTGGCCGGTCTCGATAAAGGTTCGGCCCGTGAGCCGATGGCTTCGCGTTTTTATGACCGCAAACTGGCGGTGGCCCGTGGTCAGCACGCCGTCGAGCGCGTGCGGCAGTTGTTCGCCATTGCCCTCGGGTACGACTTGCCCAAAGGCCTTGGCGATTACGGCCTCAACGTCGAACGACTGGTCGAGTTGCCACGCAGGAATGCCTACGTGGTGTTCCTGCACGGCACCACCTGGGACACCAAGCACTGGCCGGAACTCTACTGGCGCGAGCTGACCGAGCGCGTTGGCTATCTTGGCGTCGGCGTCAGACTGCCGTGGGGCAACCCGCAGGAAAAGGCCCGCGCCGAGCGCATCGCTGCCGGTTTCAAGCACGCCGAAGTGCTGCCGAAGCTGAATCTGGCCGGCGTCGGCAAAGTCCTCGCCGGCGCGCAGGCTTGCGTGGCGGTGGACACCGGACTCGGCCATCTGGCCGCTGCGCTGGACGTGCCGACCATTTCGTTGTTCGGCCCGACCAACCCGGGCCTGACCGGCGCTTACGGCAAATTGCAGATTCATCTGGCCAGCGACTTCCCGTGCGCGCCTTGCCTGCAGAAGAAATGTACTTATCAACCGACCGAGCAGGATGCCCGTCAGTTTGACCTGAAACGCGAGCAGCCCTTGTGCTTCACGCGTGTAAATCCCGAGCGTGTCGCCAGTCGACTGAGCACGTTGTTGATGGCTGAGGAGCTGCGCTGATGCAATTGGCATTCGTCCTGTACAAATATTTCCCGTTCGGTGGCTTGCAGCGCGATTTCATGCGCATCGCCCTCGAATGCCAGAAGCGTGGTCATCAGATTCGCGTCTACACGCTGATCTGGGAAGGCGACGTACCGCCGGGCTTTGAAGTGCTGGTGGCGCCGGTCAAGGCGTTCTTCAATCACCGCCGCAACGAAAAACTCAGCGCGTGGATGGCAGCGGATCTGGCCAGGCGCCCGGTCGATCGTTTGATCGGCTTCAACAAGATGCCGGGCCTCGACGTCTACTACGCCGCCGACGGCTGCTTCGAAGACAAGGCGCAGAACCTGCGTAACTCGCTGTACCGCCGCTGGGGCCGCTATCGCCACTTCGCCGAGTACGAGCGCGCGGTGTTTGCCAAAGACGCGAAGACCGAAGTACTGATGATTTCCGAAGTGCAGCAGCCACTGTTCATCAAGTATTACGACACCCCGCTCGAACGCTTCCACCTGCTGCCGCCGGGCATCGCCCAGGATCGTCGGCGTCCAGCGAATGCTGATGAAATCCGCGCCGGGTTCCGCGCCGAATTCAATCTCAAGGACGACGAACTGCTGCTGGTGCAGATCGGCTCCGGCTTCAAGACCAAAGGTGTCGATCGCAGCCTGAAAGCGCTGGCCGGATTGCCTGGCGAATTGCGCAAACGCACGCGGCTGTTTGTAATCGGCCAGGATGACCCCAAATTGTTCCAGATGCAGAGTGCGACGCTGGGCCTGGGCGACAATGTGACCTTTCTCAAAGGGCGCAGCGATATCCCGCGTTTTCTGCTTGGCGCCGATCTGTTGATTCACCCGGCCTACAACGAAAACACCGGCACCGTGCTGCTTGAGGCGCTGGTGGCGGGGTTGCCGGTGCTGGTCAGCGCGGTCTGCGGTTACGCCCATTACATTGCCGAGGCTGATGCCGGGCGAGTGCTGGACGAGCCGTTCGAGCAGGCGCAACTGACGCAGTACCTGACCGAGATGTTGAGCAACGACGCTGCACGTGCGGCCTGGAGCCGTAACGGTCTGGCCTTCGCCGAGACGGCCGACCTCTACAGCATGCCGCAGCACGCGGCCGATGTGATTCTGGCGGAGCACGCTTAATGAAGTTGATGCTGGCTGAACCGTTCAAAAGCCTTTGGGCCGGACGCGACCCGTTCGCCGCAGTCGAAGGCTTGCAGGGCGAGGTATACCGCGAGCTGGAAGCGCGCCGGACATTGCGCACGGAAGTCGACGGCCATGGCTTTTTCGTCAAGATCCACCGTGGCATCGGCTGGGGTGAAATCTTCAAGAATCTGCTGACCGCCAAACTGCCGGTGCTTGGCGCCGGGCAAGAGTGGAAAGCCATTCAGCGGTTGCAGGAGGTCGGCGTGCCGACCATGACCGCCGTCGCTTATGGCGAGAAGGGCAGCAATCCGGCGGATCAGCATTCGTTTATCGTCACCGAAGAACTGGCGCCGACCATCAGTCTCGAAGATTACAGCATCGACTGGGTCAAACAGCCGCCGGAGCCGAAGCTCAAGCGCGCGCTGATTGCCGAAGTCGCGCGGATGACCGGCATGATGCACCGCGCCGGGGTCAACCACCGTGACTGCTACATCTGCCACTTCCTGCTGCACACCGACAAGCCGGTCACGCCGGAAGATTTCAAGCTCTCGGTGATCGACCTGCACCGTGCCCAGACCCGCGCGAAGATCACTCAACGCTGGCGCAACAAGGACCTGGCGGCGCTGTACTTTTCGGCGCTGGATATCGGCCTGACCCGCCGCGACAAACTGCGTTTCCTCAAGGGCTATTTCCAGCAGCCGCTGCGGCAGATTCTGGCGCAGGAAGCGCCGCTGCTGAACTGGCTGCAAGGCAAGGCCGACAAGCTCTACGAGCGTAAGCAGCGTTACGGGGACGCGCTCTGATGGCGGGCTGGACGCTTGAGCCGCAGTACAGCGAGCTTGCCGAAGATTTCGGCAGCCTCGAAGCTGTGTTTGCGTTGCAGGGTGAACGCCTGACCCGCGATCCGCTGTCGGAGGTGATCCGCGTGCAGCGCGACGGTGTCAATTACTACGTCAAGCGCTACGTCGGCGCCGGTAAGGGCCTGCGCCGCTACCTCGGCAAGCCGCGGGTGAAGATGGAGTGGCAGAACCTCAAGCGCTTCGCCAAGTGGGGCATTCCCACCGCCGAGGTGGTGGCCTGGGGGCTGGAGCGGCGGGGCGCGGCCTACGATCGTGGCGCGATGATCACCCGTGAGTTGCCCAACACCGAAGACCTCTCGGCACTGGCCGAGCGCAAGGATCCCAAGCTTGAAGATCGCGCCTGGGTCGACGGCGTCAGTCGTCAACTGGCCGGCTATACCCGGACAATGCATGATCACCGCTTTACCCATAACGACTTGAAATGGCGCAACCTGTTGATCGATGATCAGGCGCGGATTTTTCTGATCGACTGCCCCAATGGCGAATTCTGGCGCGGCTTCTGGCTCAAGTACCGAATCACCAAGGACCTGGCCTGTCTCGACAAGCTGGCCAAATATCACCTGTCCAATACCCAGCGCCTGCGCTTCTATAAGCAATACCGCCAGTGCGATCGGCTCGATGTCGCCGACAAGAAACGGATTCGGCACGTGGTGAGATTTTTTGAGGGACGGGAATGACTGATTTTCTCGCCGAACAAGACCGTGCGCTGCTGGAGCGTCACGGTCTCGGCACTTTCGATGCGCTGTGGGCCAAACAGCTTGAGGCTGTGGATGAGCCCAACACTGCCGGTGGCGGCTGGAGCAGCGTGTTTCGCCTGGATCTGGAAGGCCAGGGTTACTACCTCAAGCGTCAGAGCAACTATCTGACGCGTACCTTGCATGCGCCCTTTGGCGAGCCGAGTTTCGCCCGCGAATTCCGCAATATCAGCCGCTATCGCAAGCTCGGCATTCCGGCGCTGCAGGCGGCGTTTTTCGGTGAGCGCAAGATCGACGGAGAAGTGCGCGCCATTTTGCTCACCCGCGCACTGGATGGCTGGAGCGATCTGGATTCGTTGCTCGAACGCTGGGCCCAACTCAGCGCCGCGCAACATTCGGCCATCCTCAAGGCTTGCGGATTGCTGGCGCGGCGTCTGCACGGCGTGCGGCAGGTGCATGGCTGTTTTTATCCCAAGCATATTTTTCTCCGTGCCACCGGCGACGGCTATGAGGCGCAGCTGATCGATCTGGAGAAAACCCGGCCGCTGCTGTTCGGCATGCGCGATCGGGTCAAGGATCTGGAACCGTTGCAACGCCGCGCGCCGCAGTGGAGCGAGGCAGACTTGCGGCAATTGCTCGCGGCTTATCTGGATCAGCCGGATGACAGTTCACTGCTCGACCGTTGGCTGGTGCGGCTGACGGCGCGGCGCAGCCACAAGGAGGCCCGCTGATGCGCTTGTCCGAGCTGGCCCTGGCCGGGCGCACACCTTCTTTACCGCTGACTGTGACGTTGGCGGATGCGGCCGGTGCGGCGGATCTGCAATTGCTGAGTCTGCTGCGGGTGTTGCCTGGGCAGCGCTATGTCGGTGCCGGGGTCTGGCGTGGCCGGCCGGTACTGGCGAAATTGCTGGTGGGCAGCAAAGCCGCCCGGCATTTCCAGCGTGAGCTCGAAGGCGTGCGGTTGCTGGCCGCCCAGAGCATGACCACGCCGCTGCTGTTGGCTGATGGCCTGAAAGACGGCGAGGGCGGCTGGCTGCTGTTCGACTTTCTTGAGGAGGCTGAAAGCCTCGGCGATGCCTGGGCGAAAGTCGAGTCGCTGCCCGTCCTGGCTGATGAGCAAACGGCGGTGTTGGCCGAAGCGCTGGATGCGATCGGCCGGCTACACGGCAAAGGACTCTGGCAGGAAGATCTGCACCTGGACAATCTGCTGCGCCACGGCGCTCAGCTGTATCTGATCGATGGTGCTGGCGTGCGTGCCGAAACGCCGGGGCAGCCGTTGTCGCGGCAAAAGGTGCTGGAAAACCTCGGGGTATTTTTCGCCCAGTTGCCCAAGTCACTCGAACCGTTCACTGAAGAATTGCTGGTGTATTACCTGTTGAGCAACAGCGAACATGCCTTGCCACTGGAGGCATTGCAGAAGCAGATCGACAAGGTTCGTAGCTGGCGACTCAGGGATTATCTGATCAAGGTCGGCCGCGATTGCACCTTGTTTTCGGTTCACCGCGGCGCATTCGCTTTGCGCGCGATTCGCCGCGAAGAAGAGGCTGCCATGTTGCCAGTGCTCGATCAGGCAGACGCCTTGCTTGATCGGGGGCATCTGTACAAGACCGGCGGCGCGGCCAGCGTCGGCCGAGTCGAGGCGGACGGCCGCACGCTGGTGATCAAGCGCTACAACATCAAGGGTTTTGCCCATTGGCTCAAACGCTTCTGGCGCCCGAGCCGGGCCTGGCACTCGTGGCGCGAAGGCAATCGTCTGGCCTTTCTTGGCATCGCCACGCCGAAACCGCTGGCGGTACTGGAGAAGCGCTTTTTGTGGCTGCGTCGCAGTGCCTATCTGGTCACCGAGTATCTGCCTGGGCCGGACATCATCGAGCGCTTCGCGCCCTACGTGGAGAGTGGCCAGGCACCGGAAGCCGAGTTGCAGGCGCTGGATCAACTGTTTGCCCGGTTGATCGCCGAGCGCATCAGTCATGGCGATTTCAAGGGGCACAATCTGTTCTGGCAGCAGGATCGCTGGGCGCTGATCGATCTGGATTCGATGTGTCAGCATGGATCCGACGGCAGTTTTGCACCGGCCTATGCCCGTGATCGCGCGCGATTCATGCGCAACTGGCCTGAAAGCAGTGCATTGTACAAGGCGATTGATCAGCGGTTGCCGAAGGCAGCCCCCGGCGCTGGTTGAAGGCTTTGGCGAAAGGGCGCGAATGCGTTGAAAGATGCCCGTTTGCGTTGGCGGACAGAAAACCGCGATTTGTCCTACAACTTCTGTGGAAGCCATCAACTGTGCTCTGCTGGGCTCCGATGTTAATTTCACCGGATGGTTGCTCGGGGGCGGGCTGTACTTGAATACTCGCGCCCGGTTTCTTTCCTCCGATCGCCACGAGTCAATTCGTACAGGGTAATTTCAGTGACGTTTACGCTATAATCCCGCCCTTTAGCTGTCACTCGCCCTGTGCGAGGACACATCAATTTTCAAGGCGCATCGCGCCTGCATGCAGACTAAAGAGGCTAGACCCCTGTGGCATTGACGATTCTTGGCCTGTCCGGCGCCCTTAGCCATGATCCTTCCGCAGCCTTGTACATCGACGGCAAGCTGGTCGCGGCGGCAGAAGAAGAGCGCTTCGTACGCGATAAACATGCAAAGAACCGCATGCCCTACGAATCGGCAAAGTTCTGCCTCGAGCAAGCTGGCATCAAACCTTCCGACGTTGACGTAGTGGCGATTCCCTTCGCCCCGATCAGCCTGTTCGGCAAAGCCCGCTGGCACTACGCCAAGCGCTACTGGTACGCACCGGATCGCGCGCTCGATGCGATCCTGATGGGCAACCGTCGCTACAAGCGCTATCGCAACAAGATCGTCTGGTGCCTGGAGCAACTGGGCTTCGATCCGAAGAAAATCAAGATCGAGCCGGTCGAGCATCACTTGGCTCACGCCTCCAGCGCCTACCACTGCTCGGGTTTCAAAGAGAAAACCGCGATCCTCGGCATCGACGGCAAGGGCGAATACGCCACGACCTTCTTCGGCTACGGCGAAAACGGCAAGATCCACAAGATCAAGGAATTCTTCGATCCGGACTCCCTCGGTGGTCTGTACGGTGCGATCACCGAATTTCTCGGCTTCGAGATGCTCGATGGCGAATTCAAGGTCATGGGCATGGCGCCGTACGGCGATGCCAGCAAATATGATTTCTCGCGTCTGGCCTCGTTCGAGAATGGCGAGCTGGTGATCAACACCGACTACGCCAACGTCATCGGCCTGCGCCGCTATAAAGAGAAGGGCAAAGGCTTCTACTTTTCTCCGAAGCTGATCGAGTGGCTGGGGCCGAAGCGAGAAGGCGACATCGCCGACGAGCCTTACATTCACTACGCCGCCAGCATGCAAGCGCTGTTCGAGAAGCTGGCGCTGCAGATGATCGACCACTACCTGGGCGATGTGCTCAAGGAAACCGGCAAGCTGGCCTTCGCCGGCGGCTGTGCGTTGAACGTCAAACTGAACCAGAAAATCATTGCCCGCGACGACATCAAAGAGCTGTTCGTCCAGCCGGCATCCGGTGACGCTGGTACGGCCGTAGGCGCCGCCGCTTACGTGTCCCATGCTCGTGGCGTACCGGTGGAGAAGATGGAGCACGTCTACCTTGGCCCGTCTTACAGCAACGAAGATGTGATTGCCGCCTGCGCCCGTCATGAGAACAAGCCGACCTGGCGCAAACTCGACAACATGCCGCAAGAGATTGCCAAGATCATGGTCGAGGGCAATCCGGTGGCCTGGTTCCAGGGCCGCATGGAATTCGGCCCGCGTGCACTTGGCGGTCGTTCGATCATCGGTTGCCCGAGCATTCCCGGTGTGGCTGACCGCATCAACCACCAGATCAAGTTCCGTGAGCGCTGGAGGCCTTTCTGCCCGTCGATGCTCGACACCGTCGCGCCACAGATGATCAAGATCGATCACCCCGCGCCGTTCATGACCTTCACGTTCGAAGTGGCCGAGGAGTGGAAGACGCGCGTCCCGGAAGTCGTTCACGAAGACGGTACTTCACGCGCTCAGGTGCTCAAGCGTGAGTACAACCCGCGCTACTACGACATGATGAAGGCGCTGGAAGACCTGACCGGTAACGGCGTATCGCTGAACACGTCGCTCAACCGTCGGGGCGAACCGATGATCTGCTCGCCGACTGACGCCCTGAACATGTTTTTCGGCTCTGACCTGCAATATCTGATCATGGAAGATATTCTTGTCGTCAAAGAAGGCGTGCAAGGAAACGGTCTTGACTGAAACACTGATCAGCGTCGTGATCCCCGCGTACAACTACGCCAGATCGCTGCCACGGGCAGTGGAGTCGGTATTGGCGCAGTTGCACGAGGCCGCAGCGGATCTGCTGGTCATCGATGATGGGTCTACAGACACGACGCCTGAAGTGTTGGACAGACTGCTGGTCGAGCATGCCGGACGATTTCGGGCAATACGACAAAGCAATGGCGGACTTTCCTGCGTGCGCAACCGCGGGATCGAGGAAACCAGCGGGCGTTTTCTCGTGTTTCTCGACGCTGATGACGAAATGGCGGCGGGGGCGCTGGCCGCTCTTGCGCGACATATCGCGAGCAACCCCGAGACCAGAATGATCATCGGCGCGCACTGGTCGGTTTTCTCCGGGGGCAAACGCAGCCTGCAGCCTGTAAAGCCATTGCCTGCCACGGTGCGACAGCGGGTCAAGGGCTATCTGCTGGATAAAACCGTGTCGATCTCCAACGGCGCCTGTGCGATGCATCGCGAGGTGTTCGCACCGGGCAACTATCCGGAACAGTTGCGCAACGTCGAGGACTTGCCGGTCTTCGCGCAGGTGTTGGCGCGGTTCCCTTGCAGCGTCCTGCAGCAACCACTGGCGCTCATTTACAAGCACGCAGACAGCATGCGTCATGACCTGCACCAGAGTCTTGCGGCGGGTACCGAACAGGTTGTCAGCGAGGTCTTTTCCAGTCGGCGAATGCCCCAAGAGTTTCATGATTTGCGTCAGGCCTATCTGGCGCAGCGTTGCCTGTCATTGTTCCGGGATTGCTACTCGCATCGTGAGTACGCGCTGGCGAAGACCTTCTATATGCAAGCGCTACGGGCCGACTGGCACATCCTGGGGCGTTGGTCGTACTTGCGCAAAGCGCTGCGCCTGCTGTTTCGATAAACCGGATTATTGATTTCTGCGTACCTGTGGCGCGTGATGTTGAGGGGGCTGGGTGAAAGGTACGGATAGGAAATGGGTGGCCAAGGCCGCTCAGGTAATCAGTGAACGACCGGTCAGCGTGGCGTTCTGGGCAAGCATTCTGCTCTCGCTGGTCGCCGTGTCAGGTACTGCCACGGTCGGGCGCGATGCCGCCTTGTACATCGATATCGCGCAGCAGGTGGTCTTGCATGGCACTGATGCCGCCTGGCAGCATTTCGACTGGCCCTGGTTTTCCTTCCTTCTGGCGCTGACCCATCGCGTCACGCATCTGCCCCTGGAATTGAGTGCCTATCTGTGGTGCGGCCTGTTTTTCGCCGGCACCAGTGCCCTGATGGTGGATTGCGTGCGCCGCCGCTCTCCCGAGATCGCCGGCTGGGCATGCCTGGTCGTGCTGGCGATGCCGGCAGTCAATGCGTTTCGAAATGACATCATCCGCGAATGCGGCTTCTGGTTTTTCTGCACCCTGACATTGTGGCAGGCGTTGCGCTGGCAAGCCCTGGGCGGCTGGCTCAGAGCCGGGCTGATTCATCTGGCGATCGTGGCCGCAGCCTTGTTTCGACTGGAAGCTCTGCTGTTATTGCCGGCGCTGGCGCTGTGGCAGTTGCCGGGTTTGTGGCGCTCCGGCCAGCGCATACGATTGTTGCAGCTGGGGTTACTGCCTGTGTTGGGGCTTGCGGTCGCCGCGGCCTCGGGCGTGTTGATGTCTGCGCGCTTCGTGCTCTATCTGGACATGATTGCGCCGCAAGGCGTGTACGCCTCGTTTCAGACACTTTCAGAACAATTTGCCAATTCGTTGATCACCAAGTATTCGCAGGACGAAGCTGGGCGCATTGTGTTTTTTGGCATGCTGGCCGCAATGGCGATCAGTTTCGTCAAACTGACGGGACCTTTCGCTGCGCCTTTCGTACTGCGCCGCAACTGGTCGGTGCTGAGCGATTACTGGCGCGACTATCGCCTGTTCGCCTGGGTTGCGCTGTTGTATCTGGTGGTGCTGATTCTGTTTTTCATCAAGCTGCAGTTCATGAACACGCGTTACCTGAGCTTCCTGAACCTGTTATTTGTACCTGCGCTGGCTATGGCATTGGCAGCGTTTGCCCGGCAGTTTCCACGCTGGACCAAGGCGCTGGTGGTCGTAGCGCTGCTGGTGATGCTGTCAAACGTGATCTCCACCGGCGCCGGCAAAACCCATTACGTGGCGGCGGGACGCTGGTTGTCCGAGCATGTCGAGCCTGACGCTGCAGCCTGGTTCGAAGACGGTCGCATCAGCTACTACGCGGGACGGGGTTATGTTCTGCCGACGCTGACCCGCGAGCAGGCGATGTCGCCGGAGCATGCCGGTCAGTACCGCTATTTCCTCATTGAAGGAAAAGGTGATGAGCCGTGGCTTGGCGAGTGGCTGATGGCGCACAAAATGCGCATCATCGAGCGCTTCGCCAATCGCAAGGGCGCGACAATTCTGGTGATCGGCCGTTAAAGGTCAGCTCAGCAGCAGGCGCAAGCGCTCGATCAGCGCATCCTGACTATTGCCTGGCAACGCCTGGCGGTAGCCTTCGAGGAAAGTTTTGCCGGCGTCCTGGCCGAGCAGCCATTGCCGGTCTTGCTTGTAGCGCAGCAGATGAGCGAAGTTGCGCAGTCGCTTGCTATCGCTCAGGGCGCGTCGCTGGCAACGCAGGTCGGCAATGTCGATCAGCCCGAGATGATTGTCCGGTGTCTGCACCACGTTGCCGAAGTGCAAGGATCGAAAGTACACGCCTCTCTCATGCAGTTGCGCAATGAACGCCCCGAGTCGGGCGCGCAACGTGTCGGTTTCTTCGGGAGTGCCCTGCAATTGCCGCACGGTCTCGCCCGCCAGCGGCGCGTAATAGACGCCGTCGCGTTGAATGCTCGGAATACGGTAAACGGCGATCACATCCGGGCAGAGGATGCCGCGCTGCTGCAACGCTCTGGTGTTGTTGGCAAAGCGTTGGGCATAGGGAAAGAACAGCGCCGAACTCAGCAAGCGCTTGCGGCGAAAAAGTTTGAGCATGCGACCGTCGGCCAACCTGAGCACCTTGTCGCCGGAACCGTCGGCTTCGAGTACCTGAGCACCTTTGCGCAGTGCCTCGTAAGTGCTGTGATCAATCGATTGCATGCCAGACTCCCCATCGTGAGCCGGCTATCTTAACCGACTTGGCCAAAGGCTGGCGCCCGGTGATGTTTATCGGCGCAAAAGGGCCTGTGATATCATCGCCGCCTCACTGATTTACGCGGATTCCCATGAGCAGTCCTGAACCGAAAGCCCAGTCAACGCTGGCGATCTATTTCCGCCTTTTGGCTTACGTGCGTCCCTACGCCGGCCTGTTCATCCTGAGTATCGTCGGCTTCCTGATCTTCGCCTCGACCCAACCGATGCTTGCCTACATCCTCAAGTATTTCGTCGATGGCCTGGCCAATCCAGAGGCCAGTCTGTTCCCGGGCAACCCCTATCTCGGCAAGTTGCAGCTGCTCGAAAGCGTGCCGTTGTTGATCGTGCTGATTGCCGTGTGGCAAGGCGTCGGTTCGTATCTGGGCAACTACTTTCTGGCGCGGGTCTCCCTGGGCCTGGTGCATGACCTGCGGGTTGTGCTGTTCAACAAGCTGCTGGATCTGCCCAACAGCTATTTCGACAAGAACAATTCCGGTCATCTGATTTCCCGCATCACGTTCAACGTGACCATGGTCACCGGCGCCGCCACGGATGCGATCAAGGTGGTGATCCGCGAAGGCATGACGGTGATCTTCCTGTTCTGCACCCTGTTGTGGATGAACTGGAAACTCACCTTGGTCATGGTCGCGATCCTGCCGGTCATCGGCCTGATGGTGAACAGCACCAGCAAGAAATTCCGCAAGCAGAGCAAGAAGATTCAGGTGTCGATGGGCAATGTCACGCACGTGGCGTCCGAGACCATTCACGGGTACCGCGTGGTCCGCAGTTTTGGCGGCGAAACCTATGAGAAGACCCGCTTTCGCGACGCCAGCCAGAGCAATACCGATAAACAACTGACAATGACCAAGACCGGCGCGGTGTATACGCCGATGCTGCAATTGGTGACGTACAGCGCCATGGCCGTGGTGATGTTTCTGGTGCTGTACCTCCGGGGTGATGCGTCGCCTGGTGATCTGGTGGCCTACATCACCATGGCCGGCCTGCTGCCGAAACCGATTCGCCAGCTCTCCGAAGTCAGCTCGACGATCCAGAAGGGCGTGGCTGGCGCCGAGAGTATTTTCGAACAGCTGGACGAACCGGCGGAAGTCGATCACGGCACGGTCGAGCGCGACCGTCTGCAAGGTCGCCTCGAAGTGCGCAACCTCAGCTTCAGTTATCCGAACAGCGAGAAAAAAGTCCTCGATGACATCAGTTTCGTCGTCGAGCCCGGGCAAATGGTGGCGCTGGTCGGTCGCTCCGGCAGCGGCAAGTCCACCCTGGCCGGCCTGATTCCACGCTTCTACCAGCACGAGAAAGAGCACGGGCAGATTCTGCTGGATGACGTGCAGGTGCAGGACCTGACCCTGCGCAGCCTGCGTCGGCAGATTGCCCTCGTGACCCAGCAGGTCACGCTATTCAACGACACGGTGACCAATAACATCGCTTACGGCGATCTGGCGGGAGCACCGTTCGACGAGGTCAAGCGCGCGGCCACTGAAGCCTACGCCGATGAGTTCATCATCAAGATGCCGCAGGGCTACGAGACGCTGGTCGGCGAGAATGGCGTGCTGCTGTCCGGCGGCCAGCGTCAGCGCATCGCCATTGCACGGGCATTGCTCAAGGATGCGCCGCTGCTGATTCTCGATGAGGCCACGTCGGCCCTCGATACCGAGTCCGAACGGCATATCCAGGCGGCGCTGGATCATGTGGTGCAGAACCGCACGACGCTGGTGATCGCTCACCGCTTGAGCACCATCGAGAAGGCCGATCTGATTCTGGTCATGGACGAAGGCAAGATCGTCGAGCGCGGCACTCATACCCAGCTCCTGGCACAGAATGGTTATTACGCCCGCTTGCACGCCAAGGAATTCGAAGAAGGCGACGAGCTGCAACCGACCCATGTGACCGACCTATGCTGAAGGCGTTTCGCGCCTGGCGTGAGCGCGGCTGGAGCGAGATCGATCAGGCCGCTTACACCCAAGCCTGGCAGCGCTTCGGCGGCAGTTTTGCGACTCATCCCGAGGTGGTGGAGCGGCTGTCGACGTTTGTCGGCATCAAGCTGCACTACCTCGGCTGGATCGTCGATGGTGACGTCGTCGCGGCTGTTGCTTGCTGGGGCCGGCACGCCGCGCTGTCCAAGGAAGTCCTCAAGCGCGAGGGCAAGCGCGGGCTGCTCGACATGGGCAATGCCGAACTGATTCTGCCGATTGCCGCAGACGTCGTCGTCCCGGTGCGCCAGCGCATGGCGTATGTTTCGCAACTCAACGCCGAGCAGATCAGCACCCTGCGCGCGCAACCGGAAGGGCTGGCACTGGCGCGGTTGCCCGAGGATTACTCGAAGAAGTTTCGCTACAACCAGCGACGCGAGCAGCGCCTGCTGGAAGAGGCAGGCGGGTCGCTGGTGCCGATGTCCGACTTGACGCCACAGGAGCAGGCGGCCGCCTATGGCGATCTGTTTCAACGTCGCTGGGGCTTTGAAGTGCCCGGCAAGGCCGGGCTGGTCGAAGTGTTCACCCTGCTGCGCGAGTTCATGACCGGGTCAGTGGTGATGCTTGAATCGGCACCGGTGGCGATCCAGATTCTCTACCGGGTCGAAGCGCCGCAGTGGGTGTCGCTGGAGTACGTCAATGGCGGCGTCGATCCGCAAAGTCGCGAGTTCAGCCCCGGCAGCGTATTGAGTTTCGTCAACACCCAGCAGGCCTGGGCGGATGCTCAGGCACTGGGCAAGACGCTGCGCTATTCATTCGGCCGTGCCGACCGTGAATACAAGGATCGCTGGTGTCACACGGTGCCCGTCTACAAGGTCTGAATCCATGACTGCTCGCAAGCAACAGCTCCTCAAGGCCCATCGCCGCAGCAAGCGCCTGTTCCTGATTGCGTTCTTGATCGTGCTGTTGGCGGCCGGCTTCCTGCTGGGCTGGTGGCTGGTGCCGTTATTGCTGGTGTTGGCCTGGGTGGCGCATGAGGCGTGGTTTGCCGACCATCTGTTCTATCGCGCCGCTGACGACTATCAATATCACTTTCCCAAGGATGCTGCGCAGCAGGCCGTGAAGCTGGATGCCGGTGTCCTGCGTCTGAGCGAGTCGCTGGCGCCGGGAGAAACGCTGGTGCTTGAACTCGAGGTCAAGGCGACCTGGCTCGGGCGCTGGCTGGATCCTTATGTCGAGCTGGGCGACGATCGCCAGGACTTCGAGCGGGGCGTCAACGGCCGGCGCTTTCTCAATCTGTCCGGGCAGGGCGTAGCGCTGGGTGAAAATACCCTGACGTTGCGCGGCCGCCATTGCACCCTGAGCGCTGCCGGTACGTTATGGGTCATGAGCAATCCCGATTACGCGCAGCAACGGGTCATGGTCATCGCGCCTCACGCCGATGATGCCGAACTGGCTGCGTTCGGCCTCTACAGTCGCTGCGAAGAAGCAAGCATCGTCACGCTGACCCAGGGCGAAATCGAGGCCGAAGACTTCCAGCGCCTGGGTCTGGACAAGGCTCAGGCAGCTCGGCTGAAGGGCAGGCTACGCAGTTGGGACAGCCTGAGCATTCCGATGTGGGGCGGGGTGCCGGCCAGTCGATGCGTACAGCTGGGCTATTACTGCCTGCAATTGCCAGCCATGGCCGAAGAGCCGGACACTTCATTCGGCTCGCGCGAATCCGGCGAAAACGATGTGCGCACTGTCCGCCAGCACAATCCGCTCACACTGCCGGGCGATGTCGATGGTGCGCCGACCTGGAACAATCTGGTCGGCGATATACAGCTATTGCTGGAGCACTTTCGCCCCGAGGTCGTCGTCACTCCGCATCCCGAACTGGACCCGCACAGTGATCACGTCGCCTCCACCCGTGCCCTGCTGGAAGCCATCGCAACCAGTGCGTGGAAGCCGTCGACCCTGCTGATGTACGCCAACCATCTGCATGACAATGATCGTTGGCCAATGGGCCCGGCCGGTGGCGGTATCGCCCTGCCGCCGGCGATCGAGCCGTTGCCGGCTGATCGCTTGTGGAGCCCGGTGCTGTCGGCGGATATGCAACTGGACAAGGCCATGGCGCTGGCCATGGAGCATGACCTGCAGGGCGCGCTCGGATTCAAGCGGCAATTGCGTCGCGTCATTCAACAGATGCTTGCCGGACGCCGCTGGCCGGTCACAGGCAGTAACGAGTTTTTCCGCAAGGCCGTGCGGCGTCACGAACTGTTCTGGGTGCGTGACCTTTCAGATTGAGGCGGACGGCGCTTTACCCTGTGGTAATATCGCGCCCCTGTTCATTTTGTATGTGGGTTGCTCCATGAAGTTGTCCATGCCGCGTTTCGATCAAGCCCCTGTCTTGGTAGTCGGCGATGTCATGCTCGACCGTTACTGGCATGGCGGAACCTCACGGATTTCCCCTGAGGCGCCGGTGCCGGTGGTCAAGGTCGAGCAGATCGAAGACCGTCCGGGCGGTGCCGCGAACGTTGCCTTGAACATTGCCGCGCTGGGTGCACCGGCGTCGCTGGTCGGTGTGACCGGCGATGACGAGGCCGCCGACAGCCTGAGCAACAGTCTCAAGGGCGCCGGCGTCCGCGCCCTGTTCCAGCGCATCGCGCACCAGCCGACCATCGTCAAGCTGCGGGTCATGAGCCGGCACCAGCAATTGCTGCGTATCGACTTCGAAGAGCCCTTCGCCACCGACGCCCTGGCCCTCGGTTCGCAGGTCGATGACCTGCTTGAAGGCATCAAGGTGCTGGTCCTCTCCGACTACGGCAAAGGCGCGCTGAAAAACCATCAGGCGCTGATCCAGGCCGCGCGGGCGAAAAACATTCCGGTGCTGGCCGATCCGAAGGGCAAGGACTTTTCCATCTATCGTGGCGCGAGCCTGATCACGCCGAACCTCAGCGAATTCGAAGCCATCGTTGGCGGTTGTGTCGACGAGCACGAGCTCGTCAGCAAGGGCGCGACGCTGATGCACGAGCTTGAACTCGGTGCGCTGCTGGTCACCCGTGGCGAGCATGGCATGACCTTGTTGCGCCCGGACCAGGCGGCATTGCACTTGCCGGCACGTGCGCGGGAAGTGTTCGACGTGACCGGTGCGGGCGACACGGTCATCTCGACCCTCGCCGCCGCGATCGCTGCCGGCGAAGATCTGCCCCATGCCGTGGCGCTGGCCAACCTGGCGGCGGGTATCGTGGTCGGCAAGCTCGGTACGGCCGCCATCAGCGCCCCGGAACTGCGCCGCGCCATTCAGCGTGAAGAGGGTTCGGAACGCGGTGTGCTCGGTCTTGAGCAATTGGTGCTGGCCGTCGCCGACGCCCGTGCCCATAACGAAAGAATCGTTTTCACCAATGGCTGCTTCGACATTCTCCACGCCGGGCATGTGACCTATCTGGAACAGGCACGGGCCCAGGGCGACCGTCTGATCGTTGCGGTCAACGATGATGCTTCAGTCAGTCGCCTGAAAGGGCCGGGCCGCCCGATCAACAGCGTCGACCGACGCATGGCCGTTCTGGCGGGCCTTGGGGCGGTCGACTGGGTCATCAGCTTCCCCGAAGGCACCCCGGAAAATCTGCTGCGCGAGGTCAGACCCGATGTGCTGGTCAAGGGTGGCGATTACGGCATCGACCAGGTGGTCGGCGCGGATATCGTCACCGCGTATGGTGGCACCGTGAAAGTGTTGGGACTGGTGGAAAACAGTTCGACGACGGCGATTGTCGAAAAAATCCGCAGTCGCTGATCAGATGAATCTTTACCGTTGTGTACTGCGTGTGAACGGATTTTGCCTTGGGGATCTCACCGTTTCCGTTGATGTTGGCAGGTTTGAATCCGCTGCGCTTGCCTGCCTACATTACGTGGTCGATTAATTTATGAAAGTCATGCTCCTGGTGATGGACGAACAGCGGGTCATTCTCGACCGGCTCTACGACATCGTGCAGCAGAACTGTGATGAATGTTTCATCTATCGTCTGAGCAAACAGCAGCAGATGAACCTGGGTGCGTTTCTGGCTTCAGTCGACTACCAGACCTTTGACCGCGTGGTGATTTTCTCCCGGGTCAAGCGACTGGCTCCGCAACTGCGGGTGCTCAAGTGCATTCCCGGGCTGGTCTTTCTTGAACACGACGCCTATCAGAACTACATGCCCGCCAGTAAGTACCGTGGCGTCTACTCGCGTTTGTACAGCCGCTTGCCAAGCTGCCGGGCCTTGGTGTCCGGCGCTGTTGTCGCGCGCAAGATGCTCGCCGAAGGCATCGATACGCTGTTCGTCTCCAAGGGCTACGACGAGCAGATGCTGCACAACACCGGGGTCGAACGAGATATCCCGATCGGCTTCCTCGGCAGCCTGAAAAGCACCGAGTACGCCGAGCGCAAGGCCATGCTTGAATCCCTCTCGCGGCGCACCGGCATGCTCGTGACCCGCACCCAATCAGGCGCCGAATACCTCGAAACGCTCAATCGCATCAAGATCTTCGTCAGCGCCGATATCGGCATGAACGAATTCATGATCAAGAACTTCGAGGCCATGGCGTGCGGCTGTGTGCTGCTGGCCTGGAGTCAGGGCGAAGAAGACCGCTTGCTCGGTTTCGAAGACATGCACAACACGGTGTTCTACCGCAGCGAAGACGAGGCGGTAGCAAAAATCAAAATGCTGCAGGACGACCCCGAACTGGCACAACGCATTGCCAGCAACGGCCAGGCGTTCGCCGAAAGTCGCTATTCGTTTGCGCGGGTCGGCCAGGCACTCGCCGAAGCCATCCAGCGTGAGATGCGCCCATGGCAGCCGCCGTCGGCGTTCACCCGGTTCTGGGTCAAACTGCGCTACGGCATGAAGGTGCCAGCCTGAATGACGGACGAATACATGGCGCTGGATGCGCTGCCCGGTGGCGACCAGTCGGTTTTGCAGGCCTTGCCCGATGCACTGCGTGAATGCCTGAGTCGCGCCGCCCGAGTGGTACTGATCGCCAATAATCCCGCCATCACCGCAGCCGACTTCGAGGCGCTGAACATCGGCGCCGATGATATCGTCGTCAGTTTCAACCACTGCATCAAGGCGTCGCTGCTCAACGAGCAGAGCGTCAATCTCTTCGTGCACGGCTACAACGCGCCCGATGCCTATTTCTTCGGCTTGCCCGGCAATGCGGACGTACAGCGACTGTTCGACCGCGCGGCTCAGCGTTGCTTCACCATGCTGGTGGGGTGCGCGGCGCCGATGTGTCCACTGCCGCGCGTGGCGATGTATTGGGATCGCATCCCGTTGCTACCGCTGTGGAATTACCCGATCGACCGCCCGGGGGGTAAACGCTACGTCGGGCCGTCCACGGGCTTCAACACGCTGGTGCTGTTCGACTGGCTGCGCGGGCATGTCGGTTACACCTATCAGTTGATGACCCTGGGCTTTTCCAACGAGGCGGGGAAGCTGTGGGGCGGCCATGCCTGGGACTACGAGCGGGACTGGTTGCAGAAGTCCGATGTGATTGTCGTGCCGCTGCAACCCCGGCGCTGGTGGCAGAAGCTGTTCAAGCGCAAATAAGCGGCGCCGCCGTCACGTGCCTGCCGGGCCGAACTATTTCTTCAAAGGTGCAATCGAGTGTTGAAAATTGCCGTGGCATTTTTCGGGATTCCGAGGAATTCCCAGATTTGCTTCCCCTCCATCGAACAGAACGTATTGGCACAGTTGCCTGCGGGCAGCGACGTCCAGTGCTTTTATCACTTGTATAAAATCGATGAAGTGCAGAATTCGCGCTCCGGCGAGAAGGGCGAGCTGGCGGCCGACAACTATCGGCCCTTCGAGTCCATGCGCGGCGCGCTTACCTCGACCGACGGTGTGCTGGAGCGTTGGAATTTCGAGCAGGTCAAGGCACTGGGCGATACCTGGGCCGATGACTATGCATCGCTGCGCAACCTGATTTATCAGCTCAACTCGTTGCACACCGTCACCACCGAGATCGAGTCCTTCGATCCGGACTTTGTCGTGTTCGTGCGGCCGGACAATTTCTTCCACACCGCGCTGCCAGGCTACGTGTTCAACCACGTCGAGGCGCGGCGGCACAACGTCTATATCCCCGACTGGCAATGGTGGGGCGGTCTGAATGACCGTTTCGCCGTATGCGGGCGCGATACCTATGTCGCCTACGGCAAGCGCATCGAACGCATCTTCGATTTCTGCAAGGCGACCGGCCGCAAGCTGCACTCCGAGCGCTTGCTCAAATACGCGCTACTGGAGGCGGGCGCCAAGGTCTGCACACTGCCGATTCAGGCCTCCCGGGTGCGCATCACCGGGGCATTTGCCGAAGAGTCGTTCTCACCCAAGCGTGGCATGGGCAAGCGCGAAAACCGTTACTTTCACTTCTTCGCGACGTTGCGCACCTGGTGGGATCGCCGCCGCTAGCGGCTTGCGCGTTTCCTGCCCAGCCCGACCAAGCGCAGCGCCTTGATGCTCAATTGCTTAAGGCCGGTGCGGGGTGCCTTGGCCGGTTGCAGGCCCTGTTGCACAAGCCAGTCCTTCCAGCGAATGCGTTCGTCGTGCACGACCCAGCCCTGTTGCGTCGCGAAGCTCTCGGCCAGATGAATGCCGCGGGTGCTGGCCGGTATCAGCTTGTCGCGTTTGAGGGTGAACAGCTCCGCAGTTGGCGCGCCGTCCTTGAGGGGCATCAGATACAGGTCTGGCCGCTTGCGGTCGAGCCGCGCGACCAATTGATCGCCCTCGAGGCGTTCATCGACATGAAACAGACTCAGCGACTTGGCTTCCTTGGGCACTTCCAGGCGCAAGTCGTAGATCAATTGCAGCGACGCCGTCGGTAGATGCACGTAGGCCCGTGGTCGCTCCAGCAATTGCAGGTTGGCGCAGCGCACCGGACGCGCCGAACCGGACAGCGGCGTCAGGCGAAACGGCAATGCCTCGCGATAATGCAGCGCAGCGGAGTAGGGCGCTGGCAGCCAGGTGTCGTTGAAACGCCCGCCGAGCCAGCCTTCCGGGGTTTCCAGCAGGCATTCTTCGGCAATTTCCTGAATCGCCGTGTGCAGCGGGATGTTCAATTCGTGGGCCGGCACGTAGCCGGAAATCAGCTTCAGCACCACGTCACCGCGATCCTGCCGACGTTGGCGCACTAGCACCCAGTAATCGCGGTTCTGCCAATGCAGGGTCAGGCGCACGGATACGCCGAGATTGGCCAGCTCCAGGGCAAAGCGCTCGCTGTCGGCAACGCTGACCGGTTTGCGCCGTTGCAGGGTCTGGGCGAAATTCAGCGGCATGCCGACGCTCTGATAGCTCAGGCCCTCGGGCGTGGCTTCGACGAACAGCGGCAGCGTCTTGAAGTTGCTCGGGTTCTTGCGGATGAGCGTGCGCGGCATATCGGCTCCTGCTTAAGGCCGCGGGGCGGCGTCAGTGACCACGCAGGACCTGGGCAACGGTCGCGGCGTTGTGGGCGAGGTGCAGCGGATTGATCGTGCCGACAATAGCACTGGCGACGCCCGGCTGAGCGAACAGCAACTCGAAGCTGGCGCGCACCGGATCGACTCCCGGACTCAGACAGACATGACCGCTGGCCAGGGCTTTTTTGACCAGAATGGCTTTGCCGTGGGCAGCAGCATAGTCAATGACCGCCTTTTCGTTTTGTTCGTTCAGATTGTAGGTGACCATCGCGCAGTCGCCTTGCTCCAGCGCCTTCAAGCCGCCTTCGACGGTTTTTCCGGAAAAACCGAAGCCGCGAATCTTGCCCTCGGCCTTCAGCGCCGCGAGGGTGGCGTATACCTCTTCGTGCTCGAGGATGGCCATGTCGTTGCCATCGGAGTGCACCAGAATCAGATCGATAAAATCCGTTTCCAGACGTTGCAGGCTGCGCTCGACCGACATCCGCGTGTGCGCAGCGCTGAAGTCATGGCGTGACATGCCATCGGCAAACTCTTCGCCGACCTTGCTGACGATCACCCAGTTCTGACGCTGACCACGCAGCAGCGGGCCGAGGCGTTCTTCGCTGCGACCATAGGCCGGCGCAGTGTCGATCAGGTTGATGCCCAGGTCGCGCGCCTGGCGCAGCAGCATGCGCGCCTCGTCGTCGCCGGGAATCTGGAAACCGTTGGGGTATTTCACCCCTTGGTCGCGGCCGAGTTTGACCGTGCCCAGGCCCAGCGGCGAAACCGTCAGGCCGGTGCTGCCCAGCGGGCGATGGAGTTGGTGCAGAGTGGCGATGGTCATGGCAGCAGTTGCTCCCAGGCGGGCACGCCGAGCGGCGGTTTCGGCAACGGCGGCAACGGCTCGGTCGCTTGCGGCTGGATGCCGTCGTGTTGCAGCAAAGCGATGACCCGGTCGGCGAAGTCCGGCGCCAGTGCCAGTTTGGTCGGCCAACCGACGAGCAGACGACCTTCCTCGGCGAGGAACGCGTTGTCCGGGCGGGTCAGACCGGTCTGCAGCGGCTCGGCACGGTCAACCCGCAGGGTCGCCCACCGCGTGGTGCTGAGGTCGATCCACGGCAGCAATTGGGCGATTTCCTTTTGCGCGGTGGCGATCTGCTCGGCCGGCTCGCGGGCCACGCCTTCGCTTTCGGCGATATCGCCGCCCATGTACCAGACCCATTGGCCGTCAGCCGCCGGGTGCGTGGTCACGGTGATGCGCGGTTTGCTGCCGCCGCCCAGGCAGTGGGCGTACAGCGGTTTCAGGCCAGGGCCCTTGGCGAGGATCATGTGCAGCGGCCGGCGTTGCATGGCCGGCCGGCTCAGGCCCAGGGCTTCAAGCAATTGGGCGGTGCCGGCGCCAGCGCTGAGGACAATGCGCTGGGCGCGGATTTCGCGGCCATCGACTTTCAGGCCGACCAGTACGCCCGCCTCCAGCAGCGGCTCGATGACCTGACCGGCGAGCAGACCGTCACCGGCGAGATCAGCCAGGCGCTGGATCAGGCTCGGTACATCGACCACCAATTCGGCGAGACGGTAGACCTTGCCCTTGAAACGCTTGTCTTGCAGGGCCGGCGGCAGGTCGTCGCCCTTGACCTGATCGACCCGGCCACGCACGGCTTTGCTGGCGAAGAAACTGGTGAGGTTGCCGGCGAGGGTGCCTGGCGACCACAGGTAATGCGCTTCGGACAGCAGGCGCACTCCGGACAGATCCAGCTCGCCAGTCCCGGCCAGCGCTTCACGCCAGCGGCGCGGCATGTCGGCGATCGCTTCCGAGGCGCCGGTCAGTGCACCGTGCAGCGCGTACTTGGCACCGCCGTGGATGATGCCCTGGGACTTCACGCTCTGCCCGCCACCGAGGCTGGCGCTTTCCACCAGCACGGTCGAAAAACCCTGGCGGCGCAGGCGCGCATTCAGCCAGAGGCCGGCGACGCCAGCGCCGACAATCAGAACGTCGGTGGAAATAACGGATGGCATGCAGCGACCTCAGTGTTCAAGACGAGGGCGCAGTATACAGACTCGGGAAAAGGACGGATTTGTCGATGATCAACTGGCTGAGCGCGAAACCTGTAGGAGTGAGCCTGCTCGCGATGGCGGTGTAGCAGACGACATGAATGTTGAATGACAGACCGCTATCGCGAGCAGGCTCACTCCTACAGGGGAGATGTGTTTGTCGTTAATGCCCGGCGGTCTTGGAAAACAGCTGGATCACGACGACGCCGAGCACAATCAGCGCCATCCCCAGCATCGCCGGTACGTCGAGCTTCTGCCCGTAGATGAACAGCGCCGCGACGCTGACCATGACGATGCCCATTCCCGCCCAGACGGCGTAGGCAACGCCCACCGGTACGGTGCGCACCACCAGCGTCAGCATCCAGAATGCGATCCCGTAGCCGACGATGATCAGAATCAGCGGCAGTGGCGTGCTGAAGCCTTTGACCGCTTTCATCGAAACGGTGGCGATCACTTCGGCGCAGATGGCGATGGCCAGATAGACGTAGGCGTTCATGATTTCAATCCCTCAGATAAATCGTTGCTTGCTGAGGCGATATTCTAGGGATTGCCCAGATGGGGTAAAGTCATTACCTATCTGTTCTGAAGATGGGTTGAAACAGGCATGCAATGGAATCTCGAGCAGTTGCGGGTATTTGTCGACGTCGCCGAGCAGCGTTCGTTTTCCGCCGTGGCGCGGCGGCAGCGCAAGGCGCAATCAGCAATCAGCAGCGCCGTTGCGATGCTCGAAGAGGATTTAGGCGTGAGCCTGTTCGAGCGCAGCAGTGGCCGCCAGCCGATTCTCACCGAGGCCGGCGAGGCGTTGCTGGAAGAAGCGCGGGAAGTGTTGCGCCAGTGCGAGCGCCTCAATGGCCGCGCCATGGCCATGCTGCGCGGCCAGGAGGCGCAGCTGCGTGTGGCCCAGGACGAGGCGATGCCGTATCAGGCGCTGGTAGAAAGTTTCGGCGAGCTGGCCGAGCAGTTTCCCAGCCTGGAAGTGCAGTTGACCAGCGCCGCCCAAGGCGAAGTTGCGCGCAAACTGGTCGAGCGTCGCGCCGATCTCGGCCTGCTGTTCTATCACGATGAAATCCCCGAAGCCCTTGAGCGCCGCGTGCTGGGTCGTGTCGAGATGGTCACGGTGTGCGGCATCAATCACCCGCTGGCTCAGCAGTCTTACGTGACCTGTCAGCAACTGGCGCAGCACCGACAACTGCTGATGTCGACGCAGACCAGCGTCTATCCCGGCAACGAGCCGGCCAGCCCACAGGTGTGGCGCGCCGACAGCTTCTACGTGATGTCCGAATGGCTGGTTCGCGATCTCGGCTGGGCCTGGCTGCCGCGCCACGTTGTGCAGTATTCGGCGTATCAAGGCCAGATGATTGAACTCGACAGCGAATGGACGCCGCCGGCGCTGGTGGTGGAGCTGGTCTGGCGCCGCGACGAACCGCTCGGCCCGGCCGCGCGTTGGCTGGCGGAACGTTTTGCCGTGCACTTGCGGGCGATCGGTGACAAAAGCCGATAAACTCCGCCGCCATGAATAGAACTCTCTACACCGTGCTGTTTTACCTGGGGCTGCCATTGGTGGCGATTCGGCTGTGGCTGCGCGCGCGCAAGGCGCCGGCGTATGCCAAACGCATTGGCGAGCGCTTCACGCTTGGCATGCCGACGCTGCAGCCCGGTGGCATCTGGGTGCACGCGGTGTCGGTGGGCGAAAGCATTGCCGCCGCGCCGATGATCCGCGCGCTGCTGGAACGCCATCCGGCGCTGCCGATCACCGTGACCTGCATGACCCCGACCGGCTCGGAGCGGATTCAGGCGCTGTTCGCCAATGAGCCGCGCATCCAGCACTGCTATCTGCCGTATGACTTGCCGTGCGCAGCGGCAAGATTTCTTGATCGGGTGCAGCCCAAGCTTGCAGTGATCATGGAAACCGAGCTGTGGCCCAATCACATTCATCAGTGCGCGAAGCGCGGGATACCGGTGGCGCTCGCTAACGGACGCTTGTCCGAGCGTTCGGCGCGTGGTTATGGCCGCTTCAGCAAACTCACGGCGCCGATGCTGGCGGAAATGAGTTTGTTCGCCATACAGACCGAAGCCGAGGCCCAGCGCTTCCGTGATCTCGGCGCGCGTCCGCAAACAGTCGAAGTCACCGGCTCGATCAAGTTCGACCTGACCATCGACCCGCAACTGCTGCAACGCGCAGCCGAGTTGCGCAGCCAGTGGCAGGCACAGGACCGCCCGGTGTGGATCGCCGCCAGCACCCACGAAGGCGAAGACGAGGTGCTGCTTGATGCCCATCGTCGCTTGCTGAGCAGTCATCCCGATGCATTGTTGATTCTGGTGCCACGCCATCCGGAGCGCTTCAACTCGGTGTTCGAACTGTGCCAGCGCGAAGGCTTCGCCACGGTGCGTCGTTCGACCGGGGCCAATGTCGATGCGCAGACGAGCGTGTTGCTCGGCGACACCATGGGCGAGTTGCTGTTTCTCTATGCCTTGGCCGACAGCGCCTTCGTCGGCGGCAGTCTGGTCCCGAACGGCGGGCACAACCTGCTCGAACCTGCCGCGCTGGCAAAACCGGTGCTCAGCGGCCCGCACCTGTTCAACTTCCTCGATATCGCCGCGCAGATGCGCGAAGCCGGGGCGTTGGTCGAAGTCGATGACGCCGAAGGCTTGGCGATTGAAGTGCAGCGCTTGTTCGAATTGCCCCGCGATGCGCAGCGCATGGCTGAGGCCGGGCTGGCGGTGATGCGCCGCAATCAGGGCGCGTTGCAGCGCCTGCTGGACAGCTTGGGCAGATTGATCAAGTAAGCAAAAAGATCGCCGCCTTCGGCAGCTCCTACAGGGAAATGCATTCCAACTGTAGGTGCTGCCGAAGGCTGCGATCTTTTGTTTTTAACGCTTAAGGCCGGGCTTTGAGCTGTGCTTCAGCAGCCTTGGCCAGATCCGGCGGCAGGAAGTCCTTGTCCGGGTTGTAGTCGGCTTTCAGATAGCGCCGCAGATCTTCCAGGTCACCCGGATTCAACGTTCCCGCCGCTTGCTTCAGGCGCAGGTTGTCGAGGATGTAGTCGTAGCGGGTGTTGTTGTAGTTGCGCACCGAGGTGTAGAGCTGGCGCTGCGCATCAAGGACGTCGACGATGTTGCGCGTGCCGACCTGATAACCGATTTCCGTGGCTTCCACGGCGCTCTGGTTGGAGATGATCGACTGGCGGCGCGCCTGCACCTGCTCGACATCGGTGTTCACCGCGCGGTGCAGATTACGGGTGTTTTCCACCACCTGCCGGCGCAGCGATTCGCGCTGCTGTTCGCTCTGATCGAGTTGCGCATAGGACTGACGCACTTGCGAACTGGTCAGCCCGCCGCTGTAGATCGGGATGTTCAGTTGCAGGCCCAGGGTGCTCTGCTCGACGTTGCCGCCGTAGGGGACGCCGAAGGAATTCGGGTTGCCGAAACCCAGTGCGTCGTTGTCGCCTTTCTCGTATCTCGCCACCGCGTCGAGGGTCGGCAAGTGGCCGGCCTTGCGCTGCTTGAGCGTCTGCTCGGCGGAGCTGACCGCGTAGTTGCTGGCGAGCAGATTAAGGTTCTGCCGCGCCGCCGTGTCGACCCAGGATTTCGCATCGTTGGGCGCCGGCGGCAGGATCGGCAGCGTATGAACGATGCCCTGAATCGAGTTGTACTGACGGTTGGTCAGGGTGATCAACGCCTCGAAGGCGTCATCGACCTGACGCTGGGCGACGATGCGGTTGGCCCGTGCGGTGTCGTAACTGGCTTGCGATTGCAGCACATCGGTCTTGTCCGAGAGGCCGACATCGAAGCGCTCGTTGGACTGGTCGAGCTGACGTTTGAACGCCGCTTCTTCAGCCTTGGTCGAGGCCAGATTGTCCTGGCTGCGCAGTACGTTGAAGTAGCTTTCGGCCGATTGCAGGATCAGGTTCTGCTCGGTGGCCGAAAGTTGCAGTGCGGCCTGCTCGTTGACGTCTTTGGCCGCTTGATACTGGAACCAGCGATCGGCGCGGAACAGCGGCTGCGCCAGCGTCGCCTGATAGGAATGCGCGCTGCGGTTGGCGATGGCCGAGGGCTGGTCGATCGAGGTGCGCACGTCGGCGACTTCGGCGCCACCGGACAGGTTCGGCAGCAGACCGGCGCGGGCCTGGGGCACTACTTCTTTCTGCGCACCGTACTGGGCGCGGGCCGCCGCCAGATCGGCGTTATTGTCGACCGCTTCCTGATAGACGCTGACCAGATCGGTTTTGGTCGACAAGGGTGCTTCCGCTGCCCAGGCCATTGTGTTGGACGCACAGGACACGGCAACAGCCAGTGAAAGTTTGCGCAGCATGAGGCGATCCCTAGCATGAATATTATGGAAGTAATCCGGGCGCCAAAGGTAAGGCGCAGCCCGCGCAGCGTCAAGGCTGAGCCGGGCCAAGCGAGTGTAGTTGCGCATTGCTCCGGCAACAATCGGGCAAGCCTGTGTATTTACGCCATTCATCAAGGCGTTCGCTGCGGTGTTGGCGTTCCCCGGCGGTTGTGTCTAGACTGGCCGGGTTCTTGTCGGGGTGCCTTGCTATGAGGCTGAGATCGAATAATTTCGGATCCCGTTGAACCTGATCAGGTTAGCGCCTGCGTAGGGAACAAGATTTCTCGTCACCCGGCGAGTCCTCTTGTGCTTCGTCCGGGATATTGTTCGACAATCGAACGCTCATGGCGAATGCACAGCACCGGTCCTGGTGCGTCCGTGCCTTTCAGGTTCTGCTCCGACAATCCACTGCTGGATGCTGTCTGGAGAGCCCGTGATGACAACAAAAGAAAATAACGCGATCAATCTGAGTGACTCGGCCAAGGTCGACGAGCAATCGGTCAAGCCGTTCACCCGTTCGCAAAAAATCTACGTTCAGGGCTCGCGCCCCGACATCCGCGTGCCGATGCGCGAAATCAGCCTCGATGTAACCCCGACCGACTTCGGCGGCGAGATCAACGCGCCGGTCACCGTCTACGACACCTCCGGCCCGTACACCGATCCGAATGTCATCATCGATGTGCGCAAAGGTCTGGCCGATGTGCGTTCGGCGTGGATCGATGATCGCGGCGACACCGAGCGCCTCGCCGGTCTGAGCTCCAACTTCGGCCGCGAACGCCTGGCCGATCCGGAACTGACCAAACTGCGCTTCGCCCATGTCAACAACCCGCGCCGCGCCAAGGCCGGGCACAACGTCACGCAGATGCATTACGCACGGCAGGGCATCATCACGCCCGAGATGGAGTTCGTGGCCATCCGCGAAAACATGAAGCTGGAAGTGGCTCGCGCCGCCGGCCTGCTCGATCAGCAACACCCCGGCCACAGCTTCGGCGCCAGCGTGCCGAAAATCATCACCCCCGAATTCGTCCGTGACGAGATCGCCCGTGGCCGCGCAATCATCCCGGCCAACATCAACCACACTGAACTGGAACCGATGATCATCGGGCGTAACTTCCTGGTGAAGATCAACGGCAACATTGGCAACAGCGCCCTGGGTTCTTCGATCGAAGAAGAAGTGGCGAAACTGACCTGGGGCATTCGCTGGGGCGCGGACAACATCATGGACTTGTCCACCGGCAAGCACATTCACGAAACCCGCGAGTGGATCATCCGCAACTCGCCCGTGCCGATCGGCACCGTACCGATTTATCAGGCACTGGAAAAAGTCGGCGGCGTTGCCGAAGACCTGACCTGGGAGTTGTTCCGCGACACGCTGATCGAACAGGCCGAACAGGGCGTCGACTACTTCACCATCCATGCCGGCGTGCTGCTGCGTTACGTGCCATTGACCGCCAAACGCGTGACCGGCATCGTCTCCCGTGGCGGTTCGATCATGGCCAAGTGGTGCCTGGCGCATCACAAGGAAAACTTCGCCTACACCCATTTCGAAGAAATCTGCGAAATCATGAAGGCCTACGACGTCAGCTTCTCGCTCGGCGACGGCCTGCGTCCGGGCTCGATTGCCGACGCCAACGACGCCGCGCAATTCGGTGAACTGGAAACCCTCGGCGAGCTGACCAAGATCGCCTGGAAGCACGATGTGCAAACCATGATCGAAGGCCCGGGCCATGTGCCGATGCAGTTGATCAAAGAGAACATGGACAAGCAGCTCGAATGCTGCGACGAGGCGCCGTTCTACACCCTAGGCCCGCTGACGACCGACATCGCCCCGGGTTACGACCACATCACGTCCGGCATCGGTGCGGCAATGATCGGCTGGTTCGGTTGCGCGATGCTTTGCTACGTGACGCCGAAGGAGCACCTGGGCCTGCCGAACAAGGATGACGTGAAAACCGGGATCATCACTTACAAGATCGCCGCGCACGCAGCGGACTTGGCCAAGGGGCATCCCGGCGCGCAGATTCGCGACAATGCGCTGAGCAAGGCGCGTTTCGAATTCCGTTGGGAGGACCAGTTCAACCTCGGCCTGGATCCGGATACCGCGCGTTCCTATCACGACGAGACCCTGCCGAAGGACTCGGCCAAGGTCGCGCATTTCTGCTCGATGTGCGGGCCGAAATTCTGCTCGATGAAGATCACCCAGGAAGTCCGCGAATACGCGGCCAACCAGCGCATCGATGCGGTCGACGTGGACGTCGCCAAAGGCCTCGCGGAGCAGGCCGAGCGGTTCAAGAAGGAAGGCAGTCAGCTGTACAAGAAAGTCTGACCGAGCGGCGCTCACCTGTGGCGAGGGAGCTTGCTCCCGCTGGCCTGCGAAGCAGGCCCAAAATCAGTCACCGCGTTCTGGCAGTCAGAATTGTGGTGACCGGATGGGCGGCTGCTTCGCAGCCGAGCGGGAGCAAGCTCCCTCGCCACAAGGGTGATCAGCGACCCAAAACAATAAGCTCCCTGAGATATTCCTGTGAACATTCAACCCGGCACCTATTCCCCCGATCTCGCCGTCCCCGCTGCAAAGCGTGTCTTCGGTGGTCGCGACCTGTTTTCCCTGTGGTTCTCCCTCGGCATCGGCCTGATGGTTTTGCAGACCGGCGCATTGCTCGCGCCGGGCCTGGGTCTGTCCGGCTCGTTGCTGGCGATTTTCCTTGGCACGCTGGTGGGCGTACTGCTGCTGGCTGCGGTCGGCGTGATCGGCAGCGACACCGGCCTGTCGTCGATGGCGGCGCTGAAGCTCAGCCTCGGCCGCAAAGGCGCGAGCCTGCCGGCGTTGCTCAATCTGCTGCAACTGATCGGCTGGGGCTCGTTCGAAATCATCGTCATGCGCGATGCCGCCAGCCTGCTCGGCACC
This sequence comes from Pseudomonas moraviensis, assembly GCF_900105805.1. NCBI lineage: Bacteria > Pseudomonadati > Pseudomonadota > Gammaproteobacteria > Pseudomonadales > Pseudomonadaceae > Pseudomonas > Pseudomonas moraviensis. The sequence continues at coordinate 5,449,419 of NZ_LT629788.1, forward strand.
CGAGCGTTCAGCGAAGGCTCGCTGTGGGCCAATCCGATGCTGTGGACGCTGTTTTTCGGGGCGCTGGCGACCTTGCTCGCCGTGAGCGGGCCGTTGACGTTCGTGCGGCAGATTCTGCGCAAGTGGGGCATCTGGCTGCTGCTCGCGGCGTGCCTGTGGCTGACCTGGAACCTGTTCGCCAAAGCCGACCTCCCGGCACTGTGGGCGCGTGCCGGTGACGGTTCGATGCCATTCGCCGTGGGCTTCGACATTGCCATCGCCATGCCGCTGTCGTGGCTGCCGCTGATTGCCGATTACTCGCGTTTCGGCAAGCGCGCGAAGAACGTGTTTGGTGGCACGGCGGTGGGTTTCTTCATCGGCAATTTCTGGCTGATGAGCCTTGGCGTCGCTTATACCCTGGCGTTTGCCCCGAGTGGGGAAGTCAACGCGTTGCTGTTGGCTCTGGCGGGCGCCGGTCTGGGCATTCCGCTGCTGCTGATTCTGTTGGATGAGTCGGAAAACGCTTTCGCCGATATTCATTCGGCGGCGGTTTCCAGCGGGATTCTTTGGCGTCTGAAAGTCGAGCATCTGGCCCTGGCCATCGGCGTGATCTGCACGCTGATTGCCCTGCTGGCGCCATTGGCGCAGTACCAGAATTTCCTGCTGCTGATCGGCTCGGTGTTCGCGCCGCTGTTCGGCGTGGTGCTGGTCGATCACTTCATCCTGCGCAAGCGCAGCGCGCAGGTCGCCTCAGCCGCATTGCGCTGGCCGGCGTTGCTGGCGTGGCTGGGTGGGGTCAGCACTTACCACTTGCTGGCGAATCTGTACCCGGAGGTCGGCGCCACCCTGCCGGCGCTGGTGCTGGCAGGGCTGCTGCAACTCATCCTGGGCCGGGCTTTCAGTTACGGCCGGGAAACAGCTCAGGCTTGAGAATGCCGTTCAGGCGCGGATAAGGAATCTTCAGTTCGACGTGGCCCAGCGCGTAAGGTGCAATGGTGGTCACGTCGTACTTGAGGATCACGCCGCCGTAGGTCAGCGCCACGTGCGGGGTTTTGACGAACGGCCAGTTCGCGACGAATTCAGCCTCCTGATCGAGTTTGGTGCTGATCAGCCAGCTGTTGTGCGCCACTTGTGCGGCTTTCCAGAACGCCTCTTCCTGACCCGGCAGCAACATGTCCGACAGGTTCAGCACCTTGTGCTGCTGGCGCGAATAGTTGATGAAACCGCGACCCGGAGTGCCATGGGCGCCGCCGGTGTCGAGGTAGCTCGACAGCTCGATGATCACCAGTCCGTCATGCTGCTCGCGTACTTTTGCTTGCAGGTAGCTGCTGTTGCGCGGGCCGGCGCTGGCCAGGAACTGCTCGCGGTAGGCGGCCAGGGTTGGCGCTACGGGTGCGTTCTTCTCGGTGCGGGTCATTTGCAGCAGACGCTTTTCGATGATGCCGTCCAGTGCCGGCTCATCCGGGAAGCGCAGGGTGTCGATGTTCACCAACGGGCAATCGGGGTTGGAACAGCCGGGTTTGAGTTGTTCCGAGGCGTCGCGGGTGGTTTCCAGCGGCGTGCGGTAGTTGGGCTGGAACAGGCTGGCACACGCGCCCAGAGTCAGGGCAATAGCGGCCACAGAGGCGATTTTGAAAAGCGACATGGGCGTCCTTTCGAAAGCAGGGGAAGGCGAAAAGTTACCGCTTCGACTCTCAACGAGGCAGTCAGTTCGCCACTAAGCTAATTAGAGTGGGTTTCACCGTCACCGTCCATCCCGCTGACGGTAAAGGGGCTGCATCAAACGGTGCGGGCGCGTTAGGATGGCGCGAAGTCGAGGTTGCCGGTTGTACTCGGAAACCTCGTAATGGATGTGCAGTAAAGAGGATGATTATGACTGACTTTGCCAACGCCATTCCGACCGCCGTCGATATTGTGCGGCGCGAAAAATGCTACGAGGGCTTCTACAAGCTCGACCGTGTGCACCTGCGCCATGAATTGTTCGCCGGTGGCATGAGCCGCGAGATCAACCGTGAAATCTTCGTGCGCCACGATGCCGTGTGCGTGTTGCCTTACGATCCGCAGCGCGATGAGGTGGTGCTGATCGAGCAGTTTCGCGTCGGCGCCATGGGCAAGGCCGACAACCCGTGGCTGGTCGAACTGGTCGCCGGTCTGATCGACAAGGATGAGCAACCGGAAGAAGTTGCTCACCGCGAGGCGCAGGAGGAAGCTGGGCTGGACATCAAGGCGTTGTGGCCGATGACCAAGTATTTCCCGTCGCCGGGTGGCAGCAACGAGTTCGTGCATTTGTATCTGGGGCGTTGCAGCACCGACGGCGTCGGCGGTCTGCACGGGCTGGAAGAAGAGGCCGAAGACATTCGCGTTACGGTCTGGGCATTCGAAGATGCCTTGCAGGCCGTTCGTGACGGACGTATTGCCAACGCGGCGAGCATCATCGCCTTGCAGTGGCTGGCGCTGAACCGCGCCGAAGTGAGGGGGCTATGGTCGTAAACAAGCTGCGCGATCGTTATCGGGTTGACCTCGTGGGGCTGCAAGCCGCCTGCGAGGCCAACTACGCGCGCCTGATGCGACTGCTGCCGGACATGCGCAACGAACCCGAGGCGCGGCGTATCGCCGTAACCCAGGGCGAGCAGATGCTCGGCGTGCTCGCCCTCGAAGTGCTGCAGACCTGCCCGTACACCACGACCTTGCAGGTGCGCCAGGAGCACAGTCTGCCGTGGTTGCCGGTGCCGCAACTGGAGGTACAGGTCTATCACGACGCGCGCATGGCCGAAGTGGTCAGCGCCGAACATGCACGACGCTTTCGCGGCATCTATCCTTACCCGAACGCCGCCATGCACCAGCCTGATGAGAAGGCCCAGCTCAATGTGTTCCTGGGCGAATGGCTGAGTCATTGCCTGGCGTTGGGGCACGAGTACGAAGTCGTTCGCTAGTTGTGAACTGCGTCCGCTTCGGCGGTTTCCCCTTTGTGTCATCCCCCAGCATAATTGCCGCACCCATTCATTGCGTGCCTTAGCCCGGGAGAACGCTTTGTCCAGCGTATCGACATTGACCAGCGCCGACCCGGCACTGCTCGTGCAGTTGTCCGACAGCCACTTGTTCGCCGAAGCGGACGGCAAGCTGCTGGGCATGAAGACCCGCGAAAGCCTGCAAAGGGTCATCGACCTGGCGTTGGGGCAACAGCCGCGGATCGACCTGGTGCTGGCCACCGGAGATATTTCCCAGGACGGCACGCTGGAGTCGTATCAGGCCTTTCGCCAACTGAGCGCGCAGATCGATGCGCCAGCGCGCTGGATTCCCGGCAATCACGACGAGCCGATGGTCATGGCCGAGGCAGCGGTGCAGAGCACGTTGCTGGAGCCGGTGGTCGATATCGGCAATTGGCGGGTGACGATGCTCGACTCAGCCGTGCCGGGCTCGGTACCGGGCTATCTGCAGGACGATCAATTGCAGTTGCTGGCGCGCTCGCTGAGCGAAGCGCCGGAGCGCCATCATCTGGTGTGCTTGCATCATCATCCGGTGTCGATCGGCTGCGCGTGGATGGAGCCGATCGGCCTGCGCAACCCGGAAGCGTTCTTTGAAGTGCTGGATCGCTTTCCTCAGGCTCGCGCGGTGTTGTGGGGGCATGTGCATCAGGAAATTGATCGTGACCGCAATGGCGTGCGCTTGATGGCCTCGCCTTCGACGTGCATCCAGTTCGAGCCGGGGAGTGCGGATTTCAAGGTCGGCGAGCAGGCGCCGGGGTATCGGTGGTTGCGGTTGTTGCCGGATGGGCGGTTGGAAACCGGGGTTGAGCGCGTTACCGGTTTTGCTTTTACCGTTGATTACGGTTCCGAAGGTTACTGATTTTCGATCAAGAGCCCCTCACCCCAGCCCTCTCCCGGAGGGAGAGGGGGCCGACCGAGGTGTCTTTCGCGATCCGCCGACCTGCAACGGCGGTGGCGATTATGGATTCGCCAAATCACTTTCAAGTCGGTGTATCTCTTTAATATCCCCCAATCAGTCCCCTCTCCCTTTGGGAGAGGGCTAGGGTGAGGGCCGCTCCCGCTGAATGACCAATTTCTCGAAACCACCCCCAATCCCATCTTCTCTCCCTGTAAACTCCGCAAACCCAAACCGACAGCCAGGGAGCTCAAATGTCCGGTTCGATCCTCTATATCCACGGTTTCAACAGCGCGCCGGCCTCGAAGAAGGCCTGTCAGCTGGTCGCGGTCATGGAGCGGCTGGGATTGAGCGGGCAATTGCGCGTGCCGGCGCTGCATCACCATCCGCGCGAAGCCATCGGTCAGCTCGAGCAGGCAATCGCCGAGCTGGGCCGGCCGTTGCTGGTGGGAAGTTCGCTCGGCGGCTACTATGCGACTCACCTGGCCGAGCGCCATGGCCTGAAAGCCTTGCTGGTCAATCCGGCGGTCAGCCCGCACCGGATGTTCGATGGTTATCTGGGCACGCAGAAAAACCTCTATACCGATGAAACCTGGGAACTGACCCACGACCACGTCTCGGCGCTGGCCGAACTGGAAGTGCCGGCGCCGCAGGATCCGCAGCGTTATCAGGTCTGGTTGCAAACCGGCGACGAAACGCTGGATTATCGCCTCGCCCAACAGTATTACCGCGCCTGTGCCTTGCGCATCCAGGCTGGCGGCGACCACAGTTTCCAGGGCTTTGCCGGGCAATTGCCGGCGTTGCTGAGTTTTGCCGGCATGGCTGCCGATATGTATCAGGCAATCGATTTCACCACGCTGTGAAGTCTTGCCCCTCTTTCATGAATGACTGACGACGAGACCTTATGGCCACTCCCAGCGCTAGTTCTTATAACGCCGACGCCATCGAAGTCCTCTCGGGCCTCGACCCGGTGCGCAAACGCCCCGGCATGTACACCGACACCAGTCGGCCGAATCACCTCGCCCAGGAAGTCATCGACAACAGCGTCGACGAGGCCCTGGCCGGCCACGCCAAATCGGTGCAGGTCATCCTGCACGCCGACCATTCGCTGGAAGTCAGCGACGACGGCCGTGGCATGCCCGTCGACATTCACCCGGAAGAGGGTGTGTCCGGCGTTGAACTGATCCTCACCAAACTGCACGCGGGCGGCAAGTTTTCCAACAAGAACTACCAGTTCTCCGGCGGTCTGCACGGCGTGGGTATTTCCGTGGTCAACGCGCTGTCCACCGAAGTGCGCGTGCGGGTCAAACGTGACGGCAACGAATACCAGATGACCTTCAAGGACGGCTTCAAGGCCTCCGAGCTGGAAATCGTCGGCACCGTTGGCAAGCGCAATACCGGCACCAGCGTGTACTTCGCGCCGGACCCGAAATACTTTGATTCGCCGAAATTTTCCATCAGCCGCCTCAAGCACGTGCTCAAGGCCAAGGCTGTGCTGTGCCCTGGGCTGCTGGTCAGCTTCGAAGACAAGGGTACCGGCGAGAAAGTCGAGTGGCATTACGAAGACGGCCTGCGCTCCTACCTGGTGGATGCGGTCAGCGAATTCGAGCGCCTGCCGAACGAGCCGTTCTGCGGCGCCTTCGCCGGTAATAAAGAAGCGGTCGACTGGGCGCTGCTGTGGCTGCCGGAAGGCGGCGACGCGGTGCAGGAAAGCTACGTCAACCTGATCCCGACCGCGCAGGGCGGTACCCACGTCAATGGTTTGCGTCAGGGCCTGCTCGATGCGATGCGCGAGTTCTGCGAATTCCGCAGCCTGCTGCCGCGCGGCGTGAAACTGGCGCCGGAAGACGTCTGGGAACGCATCGCGTTCGTCCTGTCGATGAAAATGCAGGAACCGCAATTCTCCGGCCAGACCAAAGAACGTCTGTCATCCCGGGAAGCGGCGGCGTTCGTCTCCGGTGTGGTCAAGGATGCGTTCAGCCTGTGGCTCAACGCCAACCCGGAAACCGGTCTGGCCCTGGCCGAACTGGCGATTAACAATGCTGGCCGTCGCCTCAAGGCGAGCAAGAAGGTCGAGCGCAAACGCGTCACTCAAGGCCCGGCGCTGCCCGGCAAACTGGCTGACTGCGCCGGGCAGGACCCGATGCGTTCCGAGCTGTTTCTGGTCGAGGGTGATTCCGCCGGCGGTTCGGCCAAGCAGGCGCGGGACAAGGAATTCCAGGCGATCCTGCCGTTGCGCGGCAAGATCCTCAACACTTGGGAAGTCGACGGCAGCGAAGTACTCGCCAGCCAGGAAGTGCACAACATCGCCGTGGCCATCGGCGTCGATCCGGGCGCGGCGGACATGAGCCAGCTGCGCTACGGCAAGATCTGCATCCTCGCTGACGCCGACTCGGACGGTCTGCACATCGCCACGCTGCTTTGCGCTCTGTTCGTCCAGCACTTCCGCCCGTTGGTGGATGCCGGTCACGTCTATGTGGCGATGCCGCCGCTGTACCGCATCGACCTCGGCAAAGAGATCTACTACGCCCTCGACGAAGCCGAGCGCGACGGTATTCTCGATCGCCTGGTGGCCGAGAAGAAGCGCGGCAAGCCGCAGGTCACCCGATTCAAGGGTCTGGGTGAAATGAACCCGCCGCAACTGCGTGAAACCACCATGGACCCGAATACTCGGCGTCTGGTGCAGTTGACGCTGGGCGAAGACTTCGCCGAAACCTCGGAAATGATGGACATGCTGCTGGCGAAGAAGCGCGCCGGTGACCGCAAATCCTGGCTGGAATCCAAAGGCAACCTCGCCGAGGTGCTGGCCTGATGCAGTTTGGCTGGGCCTTGGCGGGTGCGTTGCTGCTGAGTGCGCTGAGCGTGTCGGCCGAGCCGTTGCAGGAACTGCGCGTGCTCTCCGAGCACCCGGTCGAGGGCATGCGCGGCGGCAACCTGTCGGGTCTGGCCATGTGCGGGAATGAACTGTGGACGGTATCCGATCGCGATGACGAGCAGATCTACCGGCTCGATACCCGCGATCCGGTCTGGCAAGCGCAAACCGTGCACATCGACGTGCCGCCGGTGCCCGAAAGCGGCTTGCCTTGGGGCTTGAGCTCGCGTACCTGGGCGGCGTCGTTCATTCGCGGTGGCGATCTGGATTTCGAAGGCATCAGTTGCGACAGCGCTGGCAATCGCTACATCGTCAGTGAGGCTCACGCAGCGGTATTGCAGGTGCCGGTCAGCGGCCCGGCAAACTGGCTGAAGATCTCGCCGCTGCTGGTTCGCGAGGCGCGGGCGAGCGGCCTGCTGCTGAAGTTCAATTCGATCTTCGAGGGCTTGGCGATCAACCCGGCCGGTGATCAGATGTGGCTGGCCGCCGAACGGCAAAAGCGCGGCCTGCTGCTGATCAAGCGCCAGCAGACGGTGTGGGATTGCGACGGTCGCTGCGTGCTGCTCAGTGAGGGCGGCAAGGAGATGCAGCCGCCACAGTTTCCCAAGGCGAAAGCGGTTCATCGCGACTTTTCCGACATTTCATTGTTCAACGGCAAGCTGTTTACTCTTGAACGCAACGCTTATGAGATCTGTCGTCGCGATGCACAGACGGCCAAGGTCGAGAAATGCTGGTCGTATGCCGATGAACTGTTGCAGGAAAAACGTCGCTACTCGCAGAACTACGGGCTGGAAGAAGCGCTGATCGTTGACGCCGAGGGCGCGTGGATCGGCGTCGATAATAATTTCGGCCCGCGTGCCGACGGCGAGGCCCGCCCGGTGGTCTGGCGCTTCGCCGCACCGGACGGTGGCTGGAGCGCCAGGCCATGAGCCGGCAACCGCCGGGCAAGCGTGCCGGTCGGGTGTTGATGGTTCTCGCCTGGTGCGCGGCGCTGTTTCTCGCGACGAAATTTTTCGGGCAGTGGGAACAGCGCCAGCAGAATCCGAACATCGTGGTCACGTCGGAGCAGGGCGAAGGCTTTATCGAGGTGAAACTGGCGAGCAATGCCCAAGGGCATTTTGTCGCCAGCGGCCAGATCAACGGCGAGCCGGTCGAGTTCATGCTCGACACCGGCGCTACCGATGTCGCGATTCCCGCGGATCTGGCCAAGCGTTTGAAACTGCAAGAAGGTTTCGGCGTGACCCTGAGCACGGCCAATGGCCTGAGCCAGGGTTATCGAACGAAGATTGCCCGCCTGCAATTGGGCGACATTGTGCTGCGGGATGTCCGCGCACTGGTGGCGCCGGGGCTGCATGGCGATCAGGTGCTGCTCGGCATGAGCGCCCTGAACAAACTTGAATTTACCCAGCGCGGTGGCACCATGCTGCTGCGCCAGACAACGAACCAATGAGGCCCGCATGAGCGACTCCCTTGATCTCAGCCTGGACGGTGTAGAACGCCGCTCGCTGGCTGACTTCACCGAAAATGCCTACCTCAACTACTCCATGTACGTGATCATGGACCGTGCCTTGCCGCATATCGGCGACGGCCTGAAACCGGTACAGCGGCGTATCGTCTACGCCATGAGCGAGCTGGGGCTGGATGCCGATTCCAAGCACAAGAAATCGGCGCGTACCGTCGGTGACGTGCTCGGCAAGTTCCACCCCCACGGCGATTCGGCGTGCTACGAAGCGATGGTGCTGATGGCGCAGCCGTTCAGCTATCGCTACACGCTGGTCGACGGCCAGGGCAACTGGGGTGCGCCGGACGATCCGAAGTCCTTCGCCGCCATGCGTTACACCGAAGCGCGGCTGTCGCGCTATTCCGAGGTGCTGCTCAGCGAACTGGGTCAGGGCACCGCTGACTGGGGCCCGAACTTCGACGGCACCCTGCAGGAACCGCTGGTGTTGCCGGCACGCCTGCCGAACATTCTGCTCAACGGCACCACCGGTATCGCCGTAGGCATGGCCACCGATGTGCCGCCGCACAACCTGCGCGAAGTCGCCACCGCCTGCGTGCGCTTGCTGGATGAGCCGAAAGCCACGGTCGAACAGCTTTGCGAACACATTCAGGGTCCGGATTATCCGACCGAAGCGGAAATCATCACGCCGCGCGCCGACCTGCTGAAAATGTACGAAACCGGCAAGGGCTCGGTGCGCATGCGCGCCGTGTACCACGTCGAGGACGGCGACATCATCGTCACCGCGCTGCCGCATCAGGTCTCCGGGGCCAAGGTGCTGGAGCAGATCGCCGCGCTGATGCAGGCCAAACCGTCGAAAGCGCCGCAGATTGCCGATCTGCGCGACGAATCCGACCACGAAAACCCGTGCCGCATCGTGATTATCCCGGTCAACAGCCGCGTCGATCACGAAGCGCTGATGCAGCATCTGTTCGCCAGCACCGAGCTGGAGTCGACCTACCGGGTCAACGTCAACATCATCGGTCTGGACGGCAAGCCGCAGCTGAAAAACCTCCGCGCCTTGCTGGTCGAATGGCTGGAATTCCGCGTGCTGACCGTGCGTCGCCGTCTGCAATTCCGCCTCGACAAGGTCGAGCGTCGCCTGCACCTGTTGGACGGTTTGCTGATCGCCTACCTCAATCTGGATGAAGTGATCCACATCATCCGTACCGAGGAGCACCCGAAAGCCAAACTGATCGAGCGTTTCGCCCTCAGCGAAATTCAGGCCGACTACATCCTCGACACCCGTCTGCGTCAGTTGGCGCGACTGGAAGAGATGAAGCTGCGCGACGAGCAGGACGAGCTGCTCAAGGAACAAGCCAAGCTGCAAGCCCTGCTGGGCAGCGAAGCCAAGCTGAAGAAACTGGTGCGCACCGAGCTGCTCAAAGACGCCGAAACCTATGGCGACGACCGCCGCTCGCCGATCGTCGAGCGCGCCGAAGCCAAGGCGCTGAGCGAACACGATCTGCTGCCGAACGAGAAAGTCACCGTCGTGTTGTCGGAAAAAGGCTGGGTACGTTCGGCCAAGGGCCATGACATCGACGCCACCGGTCTGTCCTACAAGGCGGGCGACGGCTTCAAGACCTCGGCGGCGGGGCGCTCCAACCAGTTTGCCGTGTTCATCGACTCCACCGGCCGCAGCTATTCGGTCGCCGCTCACACCTTGCCGTCGGCCCGTGGCCAGGGCGAGCCGTTGACCGGCCGCCTGACGCCGCCACCGGGCGCGTCGTTTGAATGCGTGCTGATGCCCGAAGACGATGCGCTGTACGTGATCGCGTCCGATGCCGGTTACGGTTTCGTGGTCAAAGGCGAAGACCTGCAAGCCAAGAACAAGGCTGGCAAGGCCCTTTTGAGTCTGCCAAACAACGCCAAGGTCATCGCACCGCGCCCGGTCGCCGATCGTGAGCAGAACTGGCTGGCCTCGGTCACGACCGAAGGTCGCCTGCTGATCTTCAAGATCAGCGATCTGCCACAATTGGGTAAGGGCAAAGGCAACAAGATCATCGGTATTTCCGGTGAGCGCGTGGCCAGCCGCGAAGAATATGTCACTGACATCGCCGTCCTGCCGGAAGGCGCCACCCTGGTGTTGCAGGCTGGCAAACGGACCCTGTCGCTGAAGGCCGACGACCTCGAGCACTACAAAGGTGAGCGTGGACGTCGCGGAAACAAACTTCCGCGTGGCTTCCAGCGGGTGGATGCGCTGCTCGTCGAAAACCTCAATTAGGCTGGAACGCCTTCCTAGAGCGTTCGATCTGCGATTAAACGCGTAGATCGACGCTTTGGCGCTGGAGTCGGAACGCATATTCACGGATGATATGGCCTTTCAAGCGCCGGCGTGGTCGAGCGTTCTTCATATTTATTGAGTATTTTCACTGTGGTCAGCCTTGTGGCGGCCACCTGGACGGGATGATGACTGCTCTACGCCCCCTTATTTTGTTGCTCGCCGGCGTTCTTGGCCTGGCGGGTTGCAGCGTTCACCAGCCGGTGTCGCTGTATCAACTGGACAGCGGAAGTCCGGTTCAGCCTGCGCAAAGCGCGGGCATGGCGGTTTTGCTGGGGCCAGTGGTTGTGGCCGATTACCTTCAGCGCGAAACCCTGCTGCAACGTCAACCGGACGGCAGCCTGCAAGCGGCGACCGACGGTCGTTGGGCTGGCAGCCTTTCGTCGGATATCGATCAGTTGCTGATGCGTCAGGTCGCCGGTCACCTGGACAGCCAGCGTGTGGTCCTGGCGCCTGCTACCGCCGGATTCACCCCGGATGTGCAGGTGCTGCTGACCATCACCCGTCTGGACTCGGGTGCGAAACAACCGGCGATTCTCGATGCGCAATGGCGTTTGATCGATCGTCGCGGCAAGGTGCGCGATAACCGCATCATTCATCTGCAGGAATTGCACGCTGGCAGCACCGCTTCGCAGGTGCAGGCGCAGGGGATCCTGTTGCAGCGTCTGGCCGAGCAACTGTCGGTAGCGCTCAAGCCACTCGCCAACCAGCCGCCAGTGGCCGAGGCCCCGCGTAAAGCCGCGCCGAAACCCGCAGCGCCGGCGGCGGATGCCGAGAAGCAACCGAAGATTCCGATGGCCTCGCCGATTCGTACCGATATGGAAGTGTTTCGCTTCTGAGGCTGGAACGAGTCAGGACAGAGCCCGCCTTGTGCGGGCTTTGTTGTGTCTGGAGGTGGGAAGATCAAAAGCCCCTCACCCTAGCCCTCTTCCGGAGGGAGAGGGGACCGACCGAGGTGTCTGGCGTCTTACATCGACCTGAAAGATCTTGGCGATTATGGATTCAAGGCAGGGCGTTCAAGTCGGTGTAATTCTGGAATCTCCCCCAATCAGTCCCCTCTCCCTCCGGGAGAGGGCTAGGGTGAGGGGCTTTTCAGGGATACACACCATTCCAATAACGCCGCACACAAAAAAGCCCGCAGACAATCACTCGTCTGCGGGCTTTTGCGTATCAGGCCCAAGCCTTACGCCCGGCGCTCATGCATCCGCGCCAGTTGCCGCTCGAGCATCGACGGATAAGGCTCCATCAACCGCTCGACACAGCAAGCGCCTTCAGGACTGGCGATCGGCCGGATCCGCGCACGTTGGCGGATCAGCGCGTCATCGCTGATCTTGCGCTCGACCAGCAGCAGGTTGCGGCTGTGCTGCGACAAGGCCAGTGCATCCTGGGCCGAATCGGTCAGCAGCAGATCAATCTGGCTCAGACCGAACAACTCATCGCCCAAGGTCAGGCCAAGCTGCAGTTGCAGAGTAATGCCGCTGTCCGCGACCTCGATCTGCAACTGATGACCCAGCGCCCGCAGCAGTTCGCCGCAGCAGATGGCATTGGTCAGGTAGTCGTCGCCGCAATCTTCGGTGTGGAACAGCAGGAGCGTGCTGCCATCGTTGAGGGTTTCGATTTCGCCCTGATACAGCGAAGCCGCCTGCTCAAGGCAGTCGCGATAGCGTTCCTGCAATTCTTCCAGACGTGCGCGAGGCAAGCGGCGCAGTTGTTCCTGCGAACCCAGTTGCACGGCCAGTACCGCAGTGTGCTGTGGCACGTCAGGGGTCGGTTTGCGCGTCAGCGGTTGTGCGGCGCCGGTGATCGATTCGTCGCGCAGGTCGGCGAAGGCATCATCGTCATCATCGTCTTCGACGGTGCTGACCAAGTGACGCGGCGCCGGTTTTTTCGCGGCCAGCGGGCGGCTTTCGTCGAAGCTCGGATCACGCAGGTTACGCACCTCGAATTCCGGCTCGTCTTCATCCTCGGCGAATTCCGGCTCGGGTTCAGGCTCAGGCTCGGGTTCCGGGGCGTAGCTGGCGTGCAGCTGGCGCGCCAGATCGCCGATTTCATCCTGACGATCGATGCCCGGGGTGTGCGCGTCGATCCGGCGCAGCCACACGCGCAATTGCAACAGCGGCGTCGACAGATAACGACCCATGCGCAGGCTCAGGGCCAGCGACAGTGCCAGCAGAATCGCGCTCAAAATGCCCATGCTCTGCAGGCTGATGGTCATCGGCTGCTGGAACTGATCCATGTCCAGGCTGATGCGCAGTTGCCCGGCGGTCACGTCCTGAAAAGTGATCTTGCTCTCGTACATGCCCTCGGCTTCGCCCAACAGGCTGTGCTTGGGCCGCTGACCGGACTCGGCGAGGATACGGTTATCCACACTGTAGATCGCCGCATGGGCCACCAGTTTGTTCTTGGTCAGGTTGTTGAGCAGCACGTTGAGGCTGAGGATGTCATTGGACACCAGCAGCTCGGTGGCGGAGGTGGCGGTCTGCGTGGTCAGGCTTTCGCCCAGCGCATCGGCCTGCTCGTGCATGGCCTGCTTGAATTGCAGCCCCATCACCCCGGCATAGATCACCAGGGCCAGAGCGACCAGGATCACGTTGTGGCTGGCAATGCGCAATGCAATCGGTACACGGCGGTGGCGCAGTGCACGGAAGATCAGCAGGAAGAAGTTATCGGTTTTGACTGGCGTGGGCCGGTTCACTTGAGCTCGGCTCTTTGTCCGTGAAGTTGACGCGCAGTATAGCGACAGGCCCCAGACCGGCAAAGCGCTCGCGGTGCCCGATGGTCACTGAAAGTGGGTAGAATGCGGTTTTTTTCCAGTTGCGGGGGTGCGCGTTGCGCGAAATCGTCCTGATTAACATCACGGGAGTCGACCGTCCGGGTCTGACGGCGGCCATCACCGGTGTTCTGGCACAAGGTGGTGTGAACATTCTCGACATCGGTCAGGCGGTGATCCACGACACCCTGTCGTTCGGCATCCTGGTTGAAATTCCCGATTCCGAGCAGGGCAAGTCGGTGCTCAAGGACATCCTGTTCAAAGGCTACGAACTGGATCAGCAAGTGCGCTTCACCCCGGTATCCGAAGAGGATTACCAGCAGTGGGTGGGCAATCAGGGCAAGAAGCGCCACATCGTTACCCTGCTGACGCGCAAGGTCACCGCCGGACAGTTGCAGGCGGTCAGCGCGATCACCGCCAAATATGGCCTGAACATCGACCATATCGACCGTCTGTCGGGGCGCATGCCGCTGGACACACCGGCCGACAAGGGCAAGGGCTGCATCGAGTTTTCCGTGCGCGGCGAAGCTGCCGATCCGCAGGCCCTGCGTGCCGAATTCCTCAGCGTTGCCCAGGAACTGAACGTCGATATCGCCTTTCAGGAAGACTCGCTGTTTCGTCGCAACCGACGTCTGGCCGTGTTCGACATGGACTCGACGCTGATCGAAGCGGAAGTCATCGATGAGCTGGCCAAGGCGGCCGGCGTGGGTGACCGGGTTTCGGAAATCACCGAGCGCGCCATGGCCGGTGAACTGGATTTCCGCGCCAGCTTCAAGGAGCGTCTGGCGCTGCTCAAGGGCCTCGACGTCAGCGTGCTCGACTCGATCGGCGCCTCGCTGCGCCTGACCGAAGGCGCTGAAACCCTGTTCGCCGAACTCAAGCGCCTAGGCTACAAAACCGCGATTCTGTCCGGCGGCTTCACTTATTTCGCCAAGCAGTTGCAAGCCAAGCTTGGCATCGATTACGTGTTTGCCAACGAGCTGGAAGTGGTCGACGGCAAGTGCACCGGCGTGGCGATCGAGCCGATTGTCGATGCGCAGCGCAAGGCTGACTTGCTCAAGGAACTGGCGCACAAGGAAGGTCTGCGTCTGGAGCAGACCATTGCCGTCGGCGACGGCGCCAACGACCTGCCGATGCTGGCAATTGCCGGTTTGGGTGTGGCGTTCCGCGCCAAGCCGCTGGTCAAGCAGTCGGCGAAGCAGGCGATTTCAACGCTGGGTCTCGATGGTGTGTTGTATCTGTTGGGCTTCCGCGATCGCGACGGGCAGCTTTGAGTTCTTGAGCGCCTGAACCAGCCCCTTCGCGAGCAGGCTCGCTCCCACAGGGAACCTCATTCCAGTGTGGGAGCGAGCCTGCTCGCGAAGGCCGCGCCTCGGTCTAGAGCGAATTCCACAACGAATCGAAATCCTCTTCACCCCCGCCATTCTGCGCAGGATCCAGCGAGCGATAGGCGAACTGGTTGAAACTGTGGGTACTCGCCACCCGCCGATCCAGCCCGGCGCGGTGTTCCTCGCCTTGAGTGTTGATCAGCACTTTGTTGCCTTCCTGAAACGGCAGGCGCGGCGCCAGTACGGTGGCCGGCAAGTCGATCGCGCTGATCTCCGGCAGCAGCAATGCGCGCAAATAATGGCCGTGATCGTCCTTTGAACGCACCAGTTGCAGGCCGCACGGCTGGGCGTGTGGCGCGACCAGTTCGATGCCCATCTGCGTGCCGCTGCCGCGTACCTGGCGGATCCAGCGAATCACCGCAATGCTCCAGCCTCTGCTTTCGCTGTCCTGAATGCCGAGCATTTCCCCGGCCTGCAATTCGGCGGGCACCTCGCTCGGCCAGGCCAGGCAATAGCCGCCGGGGCTGTGGTTGATCACGGGCAAGGCGTAGGTCGGATAGTTCGGCGCGTTGCCGGGGCCTTCATCCTCGGCTAATTGGTCGTACTGGATTTCTTCGTACGGCAACAGCTCATCGTTACTTTGCGGTGCGGCGTCGAACGCCTGACTCCAGCTGTCCTTTTCGCCGTTGGCCACCACGCTGCTGAAATTTGCCGCGCGGGCACCGGGGTGTTTGAGCAATTCGCTGAAGGTGCGCTCGCCGCCGAGGTAGAAGTGCAGGGCGCTCATGCCGACGCACACGGTCAATGTGCCTTGCCCGGCGCTGCGCTGGAAGCTGCGTTCGGCAGCCTGGCCCCAGGTGGCGTGCAGATGTTGCAGGGTATCGATGATGAGGCCGGCGGAGACGGGTAAGGGTGTCGAGGTCGGCTGCTGCCGTAAATGCGTTTCGAGCTGCTTGACCAGCGGTTGTGGATCGAAGCCCAGCAGTCCGCTCTGTTGTTCGCTGCGAAACATCTTGCGGTAGCGTGGGCCAACATCCAGTTCCGGGCTGACCGCAAACAAACCGTCGTCTGCGCTGCCGGGATGCAGCTTGAGCAGGGCGCTCCATGGCTCGATCACCTCCGCCAGTCTGGCAATCTGGCTCTGGCGCAATTGATTGCAACGGGCACTGCCCAATAGCAGTGCGGCGATGTAGGTCTGCTCGACGCTCAGTTCGCTGGTCAAAAACGCCAGATCATCGCGCAGCCGCCGTTGGTGCAGCTGTAATTGCGCAGCGCTGCGATACAGCTGATGGAGTTCGAACCACACGTGTTCCGGCGGTGAGCTGTACAGCTGCGTGGCGCGCACCAGTTGCGCCTTCAGCGCATGCGCGGCGCGTTGCATTGCGCTGCTGACCAGCGTCGCGCGGTCCTTGCTGTATTTCGGCAGGATGCGCAGGACGATCTGTTTATAGCCGATGGCTAACTGACCCTGCAGCGCCTGGCAAAGGTTGCTGACCTTGCGCGAGCGCTCGTCGAGCATGATCGCCTGATGCAAAAAATGCCGTTCCAGATGCTGGCAGACGAAATACACCTCGGGCCGCAGCAACTCCAGCAGTTGCAGGCGATTATCGCTGGGGGTGAGCAGCAGGTTGAGTTCGCCCAGGCCCTGATAGAGCAGGCGCGCGGTTTCGCCGATGTTGGCTTTGGGCAGGCCAGCGATCCAGCGCTTGAGGTCGCGCGGGCTGGCGTCGCAGAACGACAGGCGCGTTTGCGTAGGAGTCGGAGCGCGTAACTTGGGAGGGAAGAGGTTTTGGCTCATGAGCAAAACCATAGCAGCAATTGCCGCGGTTTGCGGAAGCAGCCTCGGCTGCTTCCGCGAACAGGATCACGCTTTTGGCAGTCCCAGGCCCTGGCCCATCTGCACTGGCGAGCCGGCCACCAGCTCTTCGGCCCACTTCACCTGATCCGGGCCAAACAGCACGATCGCCGTCGAACCCAGCTTGAAGCGCCCCAGTTCAGCGCCTTTCTCCAAGTGAATCGGTGCGCGCGCGGCTTCGTCGTAGCGGAAGGTTTTCAGCTCGCGCTTCGGTGGCGTGACCAGACCGGCCCACACGGTTTCGATCGAAGCGACAATCATCGCGCCGACCAGCACCACCGCCATCGGTCCGCGTTCGGTGTCGAAGATGCATGCCACGCGCTCGTTGCGGGCGAACAGCTCGGGAACGTTCTCGGCGGTGGTCTGATTCACCGAGAAGATCCGGCCCGGGATGTAGACCATTTCGCGCAGGGTGCCGGCCAGCGGCATGTGCACGCGGTGGTAGTCCTTCGGCGACAGGTAAATGGTGGCGAAGTCACCGCCCATGAATGGCGCGGCGTTGGCCGCATCACCGCCGAGCAATTCGAGCACGCTGAAACTGTGGCCCTTGGCCTGGAACACGCGACCGTGCTCGATCGGGCCGAGCTGGCTGACCGCGCCGTCGGCCGGGCTGAGGATCGCGCCCGGGGTTTCGTCCAAGGGACGCGCGCCGTCTTTCAAGGCGCGGGTGAAGAACGCGTTGAAGTGCTCGTAAGCGGTCAGGTCTTCGACCAGCGCTTGCGACATGTCCACTTGATAACGCTTGGCAAACCACTGGGTGAAGGCATTCTTGAACCAGCGCACGCGGCATTCGGCGATGCAACCGGCCAGGCGCGACAGCAGGTGATGCGGCAGCAGGTATTGGCTGAGGATAAACAGACGCTCTTTCATTAGTTGTCCTTGGAAGCTTGAATCTCGACAGGCGTGTCGGGGTGGTTGCCCCATTCGCCCCAGGAACCGGCGTAGCCCTTGACCCGCGGATAACCGAGGGATTTGGCCACCAGATAAGTGAAGCCCGACCGGTGATGGGTCTGGCAGTGGGTAATGATTTCCTTGTCCTTGGTGATCCCGAGGTTTTCGAGGATCTGCGGCATGTCGGTGCGAATGCGCAGCTGGCGTGCCTGATCCATGCCGGCAGTCCATTCGAAATTGACCGCGCCGGGGATGTGGCCGCCCTTGGCGGCGAGGACTTTCTCGCCGGAATATTCCAGCGGCCCGCGCGCATCCCAGATCGCCAGATCGGCGGCGCCGAGACGGCTTTGCAGGTATTCGCGGGTGGCGGTCGGTTCGTCGTGCAGGGTCAGCGAGACCGGGCCGCCGACGGCCGAGGGCACCTGGATCGACATCGGCATGCCGGCCGCCAGCCAGGCCGGCAGGCCACCGTCTATATAGTGGTACTTGTCGTGGCCAATGACGTCGAGCAACCAGATGAAGCGCCCGGCCCAACCGCCGCCTTCATCGTCATACACCACGTAGACCGCGTCTTTGCGATGGCCAAGCTCACCGAACAACGCTTGCAGATCGGCTTTTGCCGGCATCAGCCCGGGCGCTGGTGGCTGGCCGAGCTGAGTGCGCTTCGGGTCGACAAAACGTGCGCCGGGCAAGTGACCTTCGGCATACCGGGCAGGGCTGGTCAGGTCCACCAGAATCAGTTCCGGGGACTCCAGGCGCGGCAGCAGGTCGCTCGGCTCGATGACGAGCGGCAAGCCAGAGAAGTCAGACATGTGAGGTCTCCAGAGCACAAAGGGGAGGATTGTAGCGCAGGCTCATTGGCCACGGCTGCTAAAGCTTTGCAGGGCTTTTTCTATGCACTGCGCGGTTTTGCCGAAGGCTTGCACGGTGATGTCGGCAAACGGGCCGCCGCCCTGATCGGCGACGACGATCATGATCACCCGGCCGTTGTTGACCAATGAACGCAGGAACAGATGCTCGCCGCGAAACAGCGTGCGCAGCCCCGGGGGTAACAAGGCGGAGAACTGAGCGTTGTTCTCCGGAGTGATTCGCACCTGTGCCTGCTGGGCGAGCAGACGCTGCAGGACTTTGCTTTGGCTGACGGCAAAACTCAGCGCTGCCGCGTCCTTCGGCAGGCCAGCGGTTTGCTGCACGCGAAGGGTCGAGTGGGTGCGGTCAGCCATCAGAATCATCACCCGGCGCATGCCGCTGGCCACCAGTGCCTCGCGGGCAGCGACGGTCAGGCTCATCGCGTTGGTGAAGCGGCTGGGCTCGGCGAGCAGCTCGGCGCATTGCCGACGCCATTGGCCCAGATCTTCCGAATTGGGTGCTGCTGCCGGGAGCATGCCGGCAGGCAAGCGACGGCTGCCCCACGGCCAGATCAGCGAAACTGCCGGGTGCCACAGATCGGGCATTGCATGCTGGCGTGCGCTGTTCGCCGCTTGCTGGTGCAACTGCTGCTGCACTTCGTCCATCGAGATTTGCAGGTACAGGCTGGTCAGGTACTGCCAGCGTTTGCTGTGCGGACTGTCCCAGGCCTGTTGCGCCGACAGCGCCAGGCCGTTGGCCAGCAGCACGGTATTCGCCGGTTGGTTGAGCCAGCGCCGTAGCGTCGGGTCATCGTCGAGGCGGTTCTGCTGGCGCAGCGGGTGTTCGCTGTCACGGGCGATGCGCAGCACTTTGACCAGTTCGCGTTGTTCGCTGAGCAGCAATTTGTAGCCTTGCTCGACCCAGATCGGCAGGTGCCAGGCATGCACCAGTGCCTCGGCAATTTTCAACAGGCGCACGCCGAACAACTGTTTTTCAACCACACGTGCCGATTCGCCCTTGTGGATCACCCGCAATTCCCACTCTTCGAGCAACTGGGGATAGGTCAGCGCCAACGGCCACAGCGGCGAGAGGAACAACAGGCTGCCCCAATGAATGTCCTGCCACAGCCGTGCCAGGCGACTGGCGAAAAAACCGTTGGCCTGTTGCGTCGCATGCTGGCTGATCAACTGCAACTGGCGCAGGGCCTTGGGGATCTGCATGTGCGCTTCGGCGGGCAGGCGCGCGAGCAGTTCTTCGGTACGGGCCAGGCCCAGGCGATTGATTGCCACCTCAAGATTTTCCGCCGGCGCAGCCATCGTGCCGTGGGTGTGACGATTCGCCTCACGGATGATGCTCAAGGCCAGCGCCGGGCTGTCCTGCATCAGGTCGGCGATATCGCGCAGCGAGCTGCGGTTGTCGCGGATTGCCCGGCAGACTTTGTCGTGAGCCTCTTGCGGCACGGGCAGGCGGACGCTGTCGAGCAGCTTGACCCACGCCTGGAGGGTAGTCGGTTTTACCGATGGAATGTTCGTTTCATTAGCCATGTCTGGACGAGATCTTCACTGACTGTAGACGCGCCCGGCATGGGCTAAATTGGCTTTTCGCCTGAACTGGCTATAGTCTGGCGCAGTTTTGCCGATAAGTAGAAGAAGAGATTTTTTAACTTCCGAATATGACCTTGAACCCGACTTAAACAAGTACCTTCTACCTATGGCTAAAATTATCGGCATCATCGTCGTATTCGCGAGCGTGCTCGGCGGATACGTGCTCTCCCACGGCAAGATTGCCGCCCTGATCCAGCCCTTCGAGGTGATGATCATCGGCGGTGCGGCCCTCGGCGCTTTCCTCCAGGCCAACCCCGGTTACATGACGATGCACGTGCTCAAGAAATCCCTGAGCATGTTCGGTTCGCGCTTCACCCACACCTTCTACCTGGAAGTGCTCGGGCTGATCTACGAGATCCTCAACAAGAGCCGCCGCGAAGGCATGATGGCTATCGAGGGCGACATCGAAGATGCCGCCGCGAGCCCGATCTTCGCCAAGTACCCTGCCGTGCTCAAGGATGAACGCATGACCGCGTTCGTCTGCGATTACCTGCGCATCATGTCCTCCGGCAACATGGCCCCGCATGAACTGGAAGGCCTGTTCGACATGGAGCTGTACAGCCTCAAGGAAGACCTCGAACACCCATCGCACGCGGTCAACGGCATCGCCGACGGCATGCCCGGTTTCGGTATCGTCGCGGCGGTACTCGGTATTGTGGTGACCATGGCCTCGCTGGGCGAGGGCGACCAGGCGTCGATCGGTCTGCACGTGGGTGCGGCACTGGTCGGTACCTTCTTCGGTATTCTCGCGGCGTACGGTTTCTTCGGCCCGCTGGCGCATTCCCTGGCCCACGATGCCAAGGAAGAGCTGAACGTCTACGAAGCCATCAAGGCCTCGCTGGTGGCTTCGGCATCCGGCATGCCGCCGTCGCTGGCGGTCGAGTTCGGCCGCAAGGTTCTGTACCCGGCGCACCGTCCAAGCTTTGCCGAGCTGGAACAAGCGGTTCGCGGTCGTTAAGTTATGGAAAATAATCAGCCGATCATCGTCAAGCGCGTCAAGCGCATTGCCGCCGGGCACCACGGCGGGGCGTGGAAAATCGCCTTTGCCGACTTTGCCACGGCGATGATGGCATTCTTTCTGGTGCTGTGGCTGCTGTCCACCGCCACGCCGGAACAGAAGATCGCCATCGCCGGTTATTTCAAGGACCCGGTCGGCTTCTCCGAAAGCGGCACGCCGTACATCATCGATCTCGGTGGCACGCCGACCCTGGCGCCGGAAAATACCCTCAACCCGGAAGTGAAGTCGCAGCCGCAGCCTGACAAGGTCACGGTCGACACCGAACAGGTGGAAGGCATGGCCGAACAGGTCGAGAAGGAGCGTCTCGAGCTGCTGCTGCAAGAACTGCAGAACAAGGTCGACGAGAACCCGCAACTGCAGAAATTCAAGGATCAGATCCTCTTCGAAATCACGCCGAACGGCTTGCGCATCCAGATCATGGACGCTGAGAACCGGCCGATGTTCGACTCCGGTTCCGCGCGCCTGAAACCGTACTTCGAAGACATCCTGCTGGCCATGGCCGACACCATCAAAGCGGTGCCGAACAAGATCAGCATCAGTGGCCACACCGACGCCAAGCCATACATCGGCACTGGCGATTACGGCAACTGGGAACTCTCGGCCAACCGTGCCAACGCGGCTCGTCGTGCCTTGGTCGCCGGCAGCTATCCGGATGCGCAAGTGGCGCGTGTGGTGGGTTATGCCTCGTCGGCATTGTTCGACCGGGAAAACCCGTTCAACCCGGTGAACCGCCGGATCGACATTGTCGTGCTGACCAAAAAAGCCCAGGCGGCGATTGAAGGTGCGCAGGGTCCTGAGGCGGCGAAACCGGCGGATCAGGGGCAGAACGGTGCTGCTCCGGCAGCCCCGGTTGATCCGAACGCATTGCCGGCGGACAAGCAGCCAGTGCCGGCTCACGAGTTGCGCGAACGCTTGAATCTGTTCGATGACGCCGCGCCGAAGCCGGCTGAGCCGGGTGGGGCTGCGCCAGCGCCGAAGCAATGATTGAAAAAGAAACCGACAGTGATGTCGGTTTTTTTGGGCTGATTTTCGGCTTTGTATTTGGTGCGTTGCCAAGAGCAACCCCCTCACCCCAGCCCTCTCCCCCAAACGGGCGAGGGGGAAAGGGAGCCGATTTGTGTGCTTTTCGAATGCGAGTTCGACTCAGTATTTCAGGTCGGCGTACTTGGAACATTCACCTCGGTCAGTCCCCTCTCCCTCCGGGAGAGGGTTAGGGTGAGGGGCTTTTCAGACGTGACGGCGTTCTAGAACCCACGACGAATCCGATTCTTCAACTGTTCATGAAACATCTCTGCATCGCGCTTGTAGGCCCCTTTCACCGACTCGCTGATCGAGTCCAGCGTCATCGAGCGCTGGTTCGACACCTCATCCCGATACGCCTCGATAAAGAAATCCAGATCGCTGGCCGTGCTCAGCTTCGGCCACTTGTCCAGATAGATCGGCAGCTCCGCCGGCCCGGTCTTGAACGTACAGATCCGCCGGTTGCTGATCGTGGCCTCGCCAATCTCAAACGGCACCCACCACGACAGCGCTGTCCTCTCCGACACCACCGCCAGCAAATGCGTGCATTCGGTGATGTTGCGGGTGATGACCTCGGTGATGTCGTCGGTGGTCTGCGATTCCGGATCGAGCACGTCCAGGTAAGTCCTGATCTTCGCCTGAGTCAGGCGGGTGTTGATGGCAATCGCATGAGCGCGATCCATATGGCGGTAGCTGATAAAGACGGGCATCAGAAGTGTCCTTTGAGGGCGAGTTCGCGGTAATAAGCGCCGAGTGCCGTCAGGCGGCAGCCGGTCGAGTGAATCGCGGCGTAATACATGTGCTCGGCGTCGACCGGTTCGATCAGGCTGTGGCGGTTGCACTTCTGCAACCGGGCGAAGACCTCGCCATGCTCGGGCAGGAACGCCTTTTCAGTCGGCTCATAGCTGGGATCGAGCGGGAACACCGATTCGGCCTCGGCGAACCAGTCCGGCAATTTGCGCAGGATGTCCTTGGGGATCAGCGGCGAGACTTCGCGCAGGGAAATGAACTGCGACACATTGGTCTTGAACACCGGACGCTGTTCCCAGGCGCCGAGGGCGTTGTCCACGAAGGAATACAGGCTGCCGGGGGTGATCTTGCCGAGGATGTTCGCCGCGCCGCCATGCAGCGCTTGCAGGAGCAGGCCGGTGAATACACCATGCTGCGCGCCCTCCATGGCCGGCTCGGTTTTTTTGCAAGCGGTGAGAATGCTCATGCCTTCGCCGACCATGCTGCTCTCGCTGCGCAAGGCGCGCACTTCGCCGGCCGAGCCGCTCTGGCAGCAGTCGAGGATGATCACTTTGTTTTTGATCCGCGTGGCTTTGTCCGCCCAGTTGAGAATGTCGCTGATGCGGATGCCGTCCTTGGGGGTACGGTAATCCTGGGGGATCAGCATGCCTTCATCGCTGTCGGCGTCGAAATCACCATGGCCGGCGAAGTACAGCAGAGCGACGTTGCTGTCGCCGGAAAACAACTCGCGGATCTGGTCCTCGATTTTCTCCCGGCTCAGATAATCCTCAGCGGACGTCAACACGACATTCTTGAAATTGGGGTCGCCATTGGCGTTGGTTTTGAGTACCGACGCCATGGCCATGGCGTCGTTGCAACAGCCGCTCAACCCGCAAATATGCGCATAGTCATTGATGCCGATAAACAGTGCCTTGCGCATGGTTACAGCACCGTGTGCAGGCTGTTCGCGCTGACGATTCTGTGGGGATTGCACACGTGGGCGATGCGAGACGATTGGCTGATGAATGAATGACAGCTTTGCATTGGATTCCTCTTGGATCGCAGTAAGCGAAGGAGGAAACGAATGTAGACCGCTGGTAAAGACCTACAAGGTCCGCGCGGCAAAACAGAAAGGTCCTGCAGGCAGGCGCGCAAAAGCCTACAGACAGGGCTGATGTTTAAAAAGGGCGTGATTGTGTCAGATGCGATCCGACAGCCGGCGGCCCATGGCGCAGGGCTGCCGGCGCGGCTGTTTAATAGCCGTTTTCAGGCAGGCTGGCGATGATCGAGCGGTAGCTGTTCATGCGCTGCTGCTGGATGCGGCCGTCTTCGAGCGCCTTGAGCAGCGCGCAACCCGGTTCGCGGTCGTGCTTGCAGTCGCGGAAGCGGCAGGTGCCGAGCAGGTCGTCGAACTCGATGAAACCGGCTTCGACATCGGCGCGGCTGACGTGGCCGAGACCGAATTCGCGGATGCCCGGGGAGTCGATCAGTTCGCCGCCGCCGGGGAAGTGGAACAGACGCGCGGTGGTGGTGGTGTGCGTGCCCTGTCCGGACAGCTCGGACAACGGCCCGACACGGGTTTCGACTTCCGGCAGCAGGCTGTTGACCAGCGACGACTTGCCGACGCCGGACTGGCCGACGAATACGCTGATGCGCCCGTCGAGCTGCTTTTGCAGCTGTTCCATGCCGTCGCCGTGGTGCGCCGAAACTTCCAGCACCGGGTAACCCAGCGTGCGATACACCGCCAGCAACGCGTTGAGCGCCGGGGCGTTCTGCTCGTCGATCAGATCGAATTTGTTCAGCAGCAGAAGCGGGCGGATGCCGGCATGTTCGGCGGCAACCAGATAGCGGTCGATCAGGTTGGCGTGGGGCTCGGGCAGCGGCGCGAAAACGATGACGATCATGTCGACGTTGGCGGCAACCGGCTTGAGCTGACCACGGCTGTCCGGGCGGCACAGTTCAGTGCTGCGCGGTAGTTGCGCGACGATCACACCGATGCCTTGGTTACCGGCGCGCCAGACGACTTTGTCGCCAGTCACCAGCGCCGGCAGGTTGGCGCGCAAGTGACAGCGGAACACTTGACCGGCGAGTTCGCCGTCAACGGCCTCGACTTCGACCTGTACACCGAAGTGAGCGATCACCAGGCCGTGTTGCTCAGGGCCGAGGTCACCGCCCTCGAGGGCTTCGACCACCGAGGACTCGCGTTTGGCGGCGCGTGCGGCGCGCTCGCCCTGAATCTTTTCGATGCGCCAGTTTTGACGACGATTGAGTTGGCGTTTGGCCATGGGTGTTCCGTCTGAAGAATGCAGCGATTAGGTAAAACGGCCGCGAGTTTAGCACGCCCGGCCACCGGCCTAGGCTAAACTGCGCAGCATTGCCTAGGAGCCCGAATATGCAAAACCCGCAGAACCTGATCTGGATCGACCTGGAGATGACCGGTCTGGACCCGGACAACGACGTGATCATCGAAATGGCTACCATCGTCACCGACAGTGAGCTGAACACATTGGCTGAAGGTCCGGTAATCGCCATCCATCACAGCGACGAAGTCCTTGCGCGCATGGATGAGTGGAACACCCGCACTCACGGCAACTCCGGCCTGACCCAGCGTGTGCGCGAGAGCCGCATCAGCATGGCCGAGGCCGAAGCCGAAACCATCGCCTTCCTGGAACAATGGGTGCCGAAGGGCAAGTCGCCGATCTGCGGAAACAGCATCTGCCAGGACCGTCGTTTCCTTTACACCCACATGAAGGCGCTGGAAAGCTACTTCCACTATCGCAACCTCGACGTTTCCACACTCAAGGAACTGGCCGCGCGCTGGGCGCCGGACGTGCGTGACAGCTTCAAGAAGGGCAGCACGCACCTGGCGCTGGACGACATTCGCGAATCCATCGCCGAGTTGCAGCATTACCGTAAGCATTTCATCAAGTTCTGATGGTGTTGTGCAGGAGCTGCCACAGGTGGCTCCTGTGCCTCGGACCAGCGCCGGGTACGCACGTTCTGGGTTTGCAGCGAAAATGTTGAAACCATTCAGATCGGTGCTTCCATTAAAGTTTGCTGACACCGTCATCCGCAGTAATGGGACAACGCTGTCGAGCAGGCATGACAGCAGTATCAGCATTGAAGCCATCCTGCCGGTCACCTACGCGATTTAGCAATTCCGTTGGGAAGATGTCTGGTACGACGGCGGATTCAGGAATCAACGTATTTACAAATACTATCTCGGCCTGTATCCCCATTCGCAGCAAGTCAAGTTGGTGGACTGGATTGCTGAAGGTCCGGTAAAGAATGTGGTATTTGCTTTCGGTAATAAAGTCGAAGCATGGAATGCAGTGTTTCAGGCAGGAATTCTGCTTCGCCCGGACAGGGACGTTTTTCGCTTCACCGCTCTGGATCAATTCGGCACTGAGCATAAGTTGGCTATCCGCACTGACTTTAAAGAGCGAAGCTTCAGGCTGGAACGAGGCTGATACTTCATCTTTTCTGAAATCCCACCGCCGGCATTCCGTGCCGTCACCCATGACGGCGGCTTTGAATCGGAGCGAGCTTGGCGTCATCTCTGTCGGTGCCGGCGCCTAGTGGCTAAACTGCGCGCCTCACTGCCAGGATTGCCCCCATGTTGCTGATGCTCTATCTGATTGCCATCACCGCTGAAGCCATGACTGGCGCGCTGTCTGCCGGTCGTCGCGGCATGGACTGGTTCGGTGTGGTGCTGATTGCCTGCATCACGGCGTTGGGCGGTGGCTCAGTGCGTGATGTGTTGCTTGGGCATTATCCGCTGACCTGGGTCAAGCACCCGGAATACCTGGTGCTGACCTCGGTTGCGGCAATGTTCACCGTATTCACCGCGCGCTGGATGCGCCATCTGCGCTCGCTGTTCCTGGTGCTCGACGCTGTCGGTCTGGTGGCGTTTACGCTGATCGGCTGCATGACCGCTCTGGAAATGGGCCATGGCATGCTGGTGGCTTCGGTCAGCGGCGTGATCACCGGGGTATTCGGCGGCATCCTGCGGGATATTTTCTGCAACGACATTCCGCTGATTTTTCGGCGCGAACTGTATGCGAGTGTCTCCTTCGCTGCCGCGTGGTGCTACATGCTGTGTCTTTATTTGAATGTGCCGAGCGAACAAGCCATTTTGATCACACTATTCGGCGGGTTTTTGTTACGTCTGCTTGCCATCCGTTTCCATTGGGAAATGCCAAAATTCGTTTATAACGACGAGCATTAATAACTTTGCAGGGATTATTGGCCTGTCGAATAAAGTCCGGTAAATCGTCATGGACTTGCAAGTGTATGTTTCTTACATTTTTCGCTTTGCTGTTTATTTGAAGGGTCTGTAGTTTTTTTGTTGGCACCTTTTCGATGTCAATATTCAAATACAACTTTTCAAGGAAATGCATCATGAGTGAAAGCATGGACGCTACACACGGTCAGCAAACCATTGCGCCAGTACTTACAGGCCTCGCCCGTTTAAGCGTCAAGTTCGACGCCAATGACAGTACTCGCAGCAAAACACTGTTCGGTAATGGCCGGATGCAGGTCAAGGTTCAAGTTCTGGTTACCGGGGTAGACGCCGACGGCAATACCATGCACGTACCGGCTGATGTAATGGACAGTATCGAGCTCATTCATTACAGCACCGGCAATACGTTGCGCGACGGCTGGGCCGCGAGCACTGTGCAAGGTCGCTTTACCCTTGAGGCAAGGCCTTCACTCACTGCCTCAGAGGTTCACGACGATGATCTGGAAAATGATAGTGCCCATCCGCAGGTACGCACGTTCTGGGTATCCACGTCCAGCGCCGGGACCACCCGGATTGGCGCGCGTCTGTCTCTGAACGGTGAGAGGATTCTCAGCAACGGAACCACACTTTCCAGTGTCCAGGACAGCAGTGTAACCATCGAAGCACAACCCCCTTCGGCGTACTCCATGGAAGAATTTCGTTGGTATCAAACCCGGCGCGGCGACGAATTGCCGGGTAATCGGATCTGGAGCTATCGTCTGGGACTGTATCCGCGGGGGCAGCAGATCAAGCTGGTCGATTGGGTTGTAGACGGTATAGAGAAAGGGGCTGATCATGATTTTGCGGGGGGTAACAGGCTTAATGAAAGCAAAACCAATTATATGAAGGTCATTCTTGCCAGCCCTGAAACCCGTGAGGTGACAGTGTCCTTGCCGGTTAAAGGTGATCCTTTTGTATTCGCTTTTTTCCCCGACGCCCATACCTGGGAGGACGAGAATTATACTGTCAGGGTTCAGAGCGACGGCGAGTTTACCGTCGTACAAGCGCTGTCGGAATACTCGAAAATCGGAAAAGCATTCAAATACGGAAATAAACTTTATTTTCTGGCCATTGATGAACACGGCACGGAGCATAGGCTGGCGATTCGCGTGAACTTCTACGAGCGTAATTTATACCTGGAGCGAGGTTGAGTCTCCACTGATGCAATGTCGGTGGATGGAATAGATATATATATGCTTTTTGGCATGACGACTACCGATAAGCTGCGGTGTTCAGTTATCAGGTAATCGCACCGAACGTGCTGTTATTTATATCTAGCGTTGGCCTTCCAGCTATGCGAGGGCCAACACACCCATATATCAAGGATGAGTAGTCATGACTGGCAAACCGCCCAGAGTCAAACCTGTACCCGCCCCAACCAAAACCCCCGATTTCAGCGTAGAGGATGCTCACTGGTCATCCTCCGTTTCTTCATCAACGCCGGCTCTGCCCATCCCGCGCCGCCTGGAGCCCGCGCATCCTTCTCTGGCGCCTGCCCCGGCCGCATTGACGCCAGAGATCTGGGTGAGCGTGAACCCGAGCTCTTCCGTGATCAATGAACTCACGATGCACGTCGCGAAGTCTTCACTGGCAGATTACTGGATACCCACACCCAAAAAACTCGGCGAGTTCGATGCGCAAGGCATGCGGATCGTGAAGCAGCGTCAGTATGTTGCCGTAGACGATGACCATATGGTGCAAGTGGTGCTGGATGTCGAGAGTGGCCTGTTTCGTGCCACGCTGGCCAGTGAACTCGACCCTTCCGGCCCGCTGATGAAACTCGACAGCGAGGGCCGGTTCTGGGGCCCGCTTGACAGCGATTTCGCCACCGTCACCGATTCAATATCAGTACAAACCGCACAACTTTTCCGCCGGATGGGTCGTTCTGTGGCGCAGTTTTCCGACGCCACGGTTGCACGCCTGCTGGCAGTGAGTGGCGTCGATGAAGTCGTCCTGCGCGATGTGCTCATTAATGATCGTCCTGCGCCGTTTTTACTGGAGGACACCATCAGGCGCTTCGAACTTGATCAGAAGATTCAGGCGCAGGGACGCGGGGCCGCACCTGAGCGGTTTACGAGGTTCAAGGAACTGGAAGACGCCTTTGAAGCCAATTGCGATGAACATACTTTACGGATGCGCCGGGTATTTCCAAATCTACCGAAAACGGCTGCACTGGCGATATGGCGCAACATGAGCGCCGCCGAGCGTTTACATATGCACAACCAGCCTGGCATGCCACAGCGAGTGGCGAAAGAGGCACTGGTGGCGCTTCGGGATATTCGCCTGGCGAGGGCCAGGGAAGGTATTTATCTGGAGGCGGTATCCAATCTGGACAGTGATCGGCTAGTGCTGCATATGCTCGGAAATCTCGCGAACTGGCCGCGGCAGATTGCTTTCGAGATTCGCCAGGGGGCTGGGGACGGGCCTGTGCTCAGCACTAGCGGCGACGCCCGGTCGCCGTTTCGTCACATACTGATTCGTGAGGATGATGGCTATGTCATCCAAAGCAGCGACGCCCAAATACCTGAGGGCTCGAAGGATCTGTATTCAGCCATCTGGCTTGTGTTGTTGCCCGGGCATCGCCGTTTGCTGGGTGTGACAGAAGGCGGGGGTGCGGCGCTGCAGCAGCTGATCCGTGCACTGCCGTTGCCGTCGCACCATGCCGTGAACGAATTGCTGGGGCTGCCGACGCTTCCGGTTACCGCCGATCCAGCCATCGCGCGATATGGGCAAACGGGGCACCTGCGAGGGGGAGGTGACGACAACCCGCTATCGCCAAAGTCCGTTGTAGAGCGCGTACGTAATCTATATCCGCATCTTCCAGATGAGGAGGTGACGGCATTTATCACTGAGCGCTTGAAGAGTGATTCATCAGACGTTTTGTTTCGCCTGGAAACAGAGCTTGCGACGTTGCGTGAGGAATTGGCGGTATGGACGGCCGAAGGGACATTACCCCATACACCGACAGCGCAACCAGAAGGCGCGCCGACACCCGCCGGACAGCGCCAGGCTCGCGAGCAATTCAGCACAAAGTTGCAAGCTATCTGGCAACGCAAGTCGGTTTCGAAGTGGGACGAGGGAGACGATCATTTTTCTCACTACGTTGATTTTTCGGGTGAATTACCAAGGTTGTCCAGCCGGTTTGAATATGTAACAGAGTTGATATTGACCGCAAATGAACCGATAGCACGGATAGGTGCATTTCTTGACAGTTTTCCAAATCTTCAACATTTGGGAGTGTTTGGCATAAAAACAGAGGAATTCCCGTCAGGAATATTTCTAATGCGCCAGTTAAGCGATCTTGCGCTGGACGGGTGCTCGCTGACACTGTCCGAGGCCACAGTTGAAGGATTGTCCAGAATTGAAACGCTTACCCGCTTGAATTTGGCAAACAATCCTCTGACAGTTACTCCGCATGTAGGCTACATGGCTGGCTTGACCGGATTGATGCTGAGCAACGCAAATCTTACCAGCGTTCCTTCAGGCATAGATCGGCTCACGAAACTGGGTGTCGTGGCCTTGCATGATAATAATATTTCAGACGTGGGATATGAACTGTTAGAGATTCCGGATACCCAGGATCTGTTCATCGGTTTATTGAATAATCCGCTGAGTGCCGCGTCAAGGCAGCGGATTGGTCAGTATCTTGAAAATTCCAGTATGGATCGAAAGGTGGAAATCCATACGGAGGAGGTAGTTTTACAGTCCGACTCCGATAGTGAGTCCTCGGAGAGCGGTTTTTCGACAGGTTCAGAGAGTGACTGAATATTGGTTAAAGTAACGACTCCTTTGTTTTTCTGACATAGCCAGACAAGAAATAGACTACTCGATGGCTCCGCTTCTGATTCTGTGACGGTCAGGTCGGGAGGGGAGCAATCATTGAGTGCCAGAACCAAAGGATGGCAGGGGAGTTGTTGCAGGCGGTTGTATAAAACTCACGATTCTTCAAGATATTAGTATTTATGTGAGTTGTTGGAGGTGATGTTGAAATATTACTTCCTCATAATTTGTCTAATGTCGCAGCTGTTATTATTTAAATCTAGCCTCAATACTTTGCTGAGTCCTTAAAGGGCGAAATCTTCAGTCAGCCAGGTATTGTTAAATGTTTAATGATCATATTGGTATTTCTCGTATCGAGGTAAAACTCGACGCCACAAGGTCGGGCCAGCATAAAGTGCTGTATGCCAATGGACGTATGCAGGTGCGCGTGTTGGTGCTTCTGCACGGGATCGATAACAACGGCGATGGTGCATCACTGCATGGGCACCCCGCCTTACAGTCCCTGCGACTTATTGACTATAACGGTGCTCGGCCGCTGGAAGGGGCCTGGAGCGTTTCGTTGCAGGAAAACCGTTATGCCCACGAAATGTCAGGTGGGGCACCGCGGATCACCGAAATCCCACGTGCCACGCATAACCGGATAAGCGACGACTCTGATCCGGTGCAGATTTTTCAGTATTGGGTTTCGGCCACCCGGCCTGGTGTCATGGAAGTAGCCGCTGAAATCGTTATGGATAACGTGGTATTGCGAAGTAACGGAATTGGTTTTGACAGCAGTGTCACGCTTGAGGCGATCCCGCCGAAAAAATATAACCAGAATAGTTTTTCTCTTCACAAGTACGGCACGTTCAGCGAAAGAGTCTACGAGGAACGCATTCAGTATTTTCATCTCGGACTTCACGCTGACGGTCGTCAGATTCAGCTGCTCGACTGGTATAGCAACGATATAGAGCTTAACCCGTATGATGCTGAAGATGCAGTGATGGTGTACTCGTCAGGCACGATAAACCACTACAGTGGCGGCGGCAGAACTTTCTATGGTTATCTGGCGCCGATATACGGACGATCGGCCTCGGTCAATACTCCTCTCGGTTACATTACCTTTCCGATTAACGATGTGCAGGGCGTGTTGACTCTTGTGCAGCGCACGACTCTGCAGACAGAGGAGAAGCCGGCAACCGGCGAAACCTTCGAAGTTGCCGTTATTGATGAGTTCGGTACGGAGCACTGGCTTGGTATCAAAGGTGATATAGAGCAGCGAACTTTCATTCTGGGTGAATCGAAGCGTTCAACAAAACAATTTGCCTGATTTCATCTGCATGGTCAGCGGGTTCTCGCTGGCCGGTTTTGAACTGCCAGTAGCACAATCTTGAAATAAAGGGACGTTTTTCAATGGCAAGTAATTTATCTTCCGCTGTTCATTCAAACGCTTTCAACTTTGGTGAGTTTGTATCAGGAGGCGTTGACCCGCGCACCGGCATGTACACAAGCTCCTTTTCCTTGGGAAAGTTGCACTCGTCGGATCTGAACGGTCCGGAATTTGCACTTTCCCTGAGCTTCAATCCGCTCAACCAGGCGGACTCCGGTTTCGGCATCGGCTGGTCTTTGACGATGACCAATTACGACATGCTCAGCAAAGTCATGACGCTGTCCAACGGTGAGCGCTACAAGGCTGTGGAAACATCCACCGGTCTGAAGTTCAGGGAAATGAAGCTGCAAACGGCGAAGGTATTGGTGACCGGAGCAGGGCGCTATGAAGTTCGATACAAGGATGGTCGGCGTGAACTGCTCAAGGTCCTGGCTGGCACTCAGGTCGCCGTAGCGGAAAAAATAATCGCGGCGAACGGTGTGAGCATTTCGCTCAAGCACGAATTATTCAATCAGTTTCCCAGACTGGCGGAAATCCGTGATGCCAAACGATGCCTGCTGAAAATTACCCGCACTGAAGGTCAAGTGAAATTGACCCGGCATCCTGACATTTCGTCCAGTTCAACCTACAAGTTGCTCTTGAAAAACAGTCGGGTAACGGCCATCGAGCTTCCGGTCGGTAACGGCTGGGAGCTGGAATATGAAATCATCGATGGGGCCAGCTACTTGTGGCGCGTCGTCAACCCGTTGCGTGGCGTAGAAATCATTCGCTACAAGCGCCAGGGTCACCATTTCGTCAATGACGGGGAAAAGACACTCCCGTTTGTCATAGCTCACGATGCTTATCCAGGACGTGGCCAGCCCCGGCTTTGCAGGGCATACACATACTCCGACCATAATTTTCTCGGACAAGGCCTTCTCCCGGCCACGGACAATGATCTGGATCCGCTCTATCTGGCGCCCGGTCACTATGTCTACACCTCGGACGAGCAGTTGCTGGTGAGCGGCAAAGTCCATACCCGCATTAAACGCACCT